>JAJDER010000119.1 GCA_029259725.1 Planctomycetota bacterium
GCCACGGCCATGCCGCCCTGGGCCCAGGCGGTGTTCGACTCGCCGCGCGCTCCCTTCATCAGCACGGCAACCCGCGCGCCGGCCTCCGCCGCCGACACCGCCGCCGACAGGCCTGCCACGCCGCCTCCGACGATCAGCACGTCGGTCTGCTCCCGCGGGAGGTGCAGGGGGTTCAGCTCCACCAGGAAGCGAGGGACCTCGGGACCAGGGAGCAGGAGCTGCTCGGGACCCACGCTGCTCAAGCCATCACCTCGCTTCGATCGGCGCCAGGCGCGGGCGCGACGGGACAGATCCACGGAGGAGCATAGGGGCCCGGATCGACGGTCAGAGCCCGGAACCACGGCTCCCGACCAGCTTCCAAAAAAGATCCTAACAAGTACCGAAAGTCGCTTCGTGTTCGACCGATGTTAGGGTAAAACCATGCCTAACGAAAAGACACCTCCCGCCCGCCCCGCAGCCCACCTCGGCCTTGGAAAGTGGAGGCGAGCCCAGGCCGGACGGGAGGCCTCAGGAGAGACCCATGATACGAGAAATCCTCACCGGCGAAACCGCCGCCGTCGCCGCCATGCTGGTCATGCTCGCCGCGGTGCTGTTCGTCTGACCGCTGCGTCGCCCACCCGCTCCGCCTTGGCCTCCCGGGGTCGACCGTCCGGTCCTCCTCGGCGGCATCCGCTCGACACCTTGCCCGCACAACGCGTGACGTCGTCCGTCGTCGCCCTCCGAGTCGCCTTCCGAGTCTCCCCCGTGGAGTGCCCATGTTCCTGACCGAGAAGCAGCTCGCGGTCCTGACCTTCATCAAGGACTTCATCGCCGACAAGGGCGTCTCGCCCACGTTGGACGAGATGTCCCAGTACTTCGGCGTCTCCAAGATCACGGTCTACGAGCACGTGAACGCGCTGGAGAAGAAGGGCGCGATCCGCAAGACGCCGAACATGGCGCGCTCGATCACGCTGGTCGAGGACGATCCGGCGCCGGTCAGTGCGCGGCTCCCCGTCAAGGGACGCATCGCGGCCGGTGCCGCCATCGAGACCATCGAGGACACCGAGGAGTTCGCGCTCGAGGACCTGGCGCCGTTGGACGCCGGCGTCTACATGCTGCGGGTCGAGGGTGAGTCGATGATCGATGCTCACATCTGCCCGGGCGACCTGGTCGTCGTGGAACCCGCCGACACCGCCCTCGACGGCGAGATCGTCGTCGCCGTCCTCGACGACAAGGACACGGGCAACAAGAAGGCGACGCTCAAGCGCATCTATCGGGAGAAGGGCCGCGTCCGGCTGCAGCCGGCCAACGCGGCCATGGATCCCATCTACGTACGGAACGTCGAGATCCAGGGGCGCGTCATCGGCGTGGTCCGCCACGGCGTTTGACGATGCCATGCGTCGACGCCACGTACCCACGCTCTGCCGGCGGCTGACCCCTCGCTGGCAGGCTGTGTCCCCGGCCCGAGCCGGGAACACGCCGTTCTCCTAGACGACACACCCAGAAGAGCCCCAGTCTCGACGAACCCACCGCGAGCTCACTCCCCCCGGGCTCGCACCGCCTGGATGATCCGAGGTGGCGACCGATGGCGGCGCCACCTCGGATCATCCTTTTTGTCCGAGCAGGAGCAACGCGTGCGACGTGAGCGGGGACGGCGACCGGTCGTGGGTCTCTCGTGGGATGGCTGCCTGCCCCTTCGTGCCCCCTCGTGCCCCTACTGGCGCCAGACGCGCAGGTCCTCGGTCAACGTCTCGCAGTCGCTGCGGAACGGATTGATGTCGATCCCGCCGCGACGCGTGTAGAGCGCGTGCACGGTCAGCGCGCGTGGGCGGCAGTGTCGCTTGAGGTCGAGGAAGATGCGCTCGACGCACTGCTCGTGGAAGTCGTCGTGGTCGCGGTACGAGACGATGTACGCGAGCAGTGCCGCCCGATCGATCCGCGGCCCGGCGTAGCGGACGATCAGCGTGGCCCAGTCCGGCTGTGCGGTGACCGGGCAGTTGGTCTTGAGCAGGTGCGTGTAGAGCGTCTCCTCGACGTCGGCCGGCGCGTCGTCGCCGGCGGCAGCGGCACTCACGCTTCCGGCGAGCAGCTCGGGCCGCACCTGGTAGCTGTCGATGCGGACGTCGGCGGCATCGATGCACGTGCCCGGCGGGCGCTCGATCACCAGCAGGCCCGCCTCCGCCGCCGGCGTCAGCTTCACCTGGAGCTCACCACCGAGGACGCGCCGCAGGTCCGCGCCGATCGTCTCCCGCACGGCTTCCGGCGTGGACCGGCGCGTGGCGTTGAACGAGTGGAGGTACAGCTTGAGCGACTTGGACTCCACCAGACACGGCGTCGTCGCCGGCACCCACAGCTCGGCCGTGGCCACCACCGGCTTGCCCTGCTCGTCCAGCCACGACAGCTCGTGCGCGTGCCAGACGTCCACGCCCGAGAAGGGGACTTCGCCGGAGATCCCGAGCGCGCGGCGCCCCTGCTCTCGCGGGATGCCGACCAGCAGGGACGGATCGTAGTCCCGCGGGTACGTCGTGGGCCGGCCCAGGGGCAGCTCGGTCGCCATCAGGTGCGCTCCCCGAGCGGAGACCGTCCGAGCGGTGGCTCCCCCCCGTCGCGGTCGTGGAGACAGACGCCGTTCACCCAGGTCGCGCGGATGGCGCGATCGTCGCCCAGGGTCATCAACACGAACAGGCGCTCTTCCAGGGACTCGCAGAAGGCCATGCGGTCGCGCATCAGCGGCGTGGCCTGCAGGTCGAGCACGACGAGGTCGGCCTCCATGCCCGCCGCCAGGCTGCCGATCCTGTCCTCCAGGTAGAGCGCCTCGGCCGTGCCGCGCGTCGCCAGGTGGAACGCCTGCCCCGCGCTCAGCGGGAAGCCGCCCAGCTGCGCCACCTTGTAGGCCTCGTTCAAGGTCTGCAGCAGCGAGAAGCTGGTGCCGGCGCCGATGTCCGTGGCCAGGCCGACACGCACCGGCCGCGCGGCGGCCCGGGCGCGCTCGAGCTGGAACAGGCCACTGCCCAGGAAGAGGTTCGAGGTCGGGCAGTGCGCCAGGGCGGTGCCCGTCTCGTGCAGGCGTCCCAGCTCGTCCTCGCCGAGGTGGATGCCGTGCCCGAAGATCGCGCGCGGACCGAGCTGGCCGTGGTGGGCGTAGACGTCCAGGTAGTCGCCCCGATCGGGATGGAGCTCCTTCGCCCAGGCCACTTCGGCCACCGTCTCGGAGAGGTGCGACTGCAGGTAGGTCCCCGGGTGCTCGTGCCACAAGGCGCCGGCGAGTTCCATCTGCTCGGGCGAGCTCGACGGCGCGAACCGCGGCGTCACCGCGTAGAGCTGTCGCCCGTGCCCATGCCAGCGATCGATGAGCGCCTTGCTCTCGTCGTAGCCGCGCTGCGGCGTGTCGCGCAGGGCCTCGGGAGCGTGGCGGTCCATGAGCACCTTGCCGGCGATGTTGCGCATGCCCAGCGCGGCCGACTCCTCGAAGAACGCGTCCACCGACTGCGGGTGGACCGTGCAGAACACCGCGCTCGTCGTGGTCCCGTTGCGCAGGGCCTCGCGCAGGAAGAGCCGCGCGATCCGGCGTGCATGCGCGACGTCGGCAAAGGCCTGCTCGGCGACGAAGGCGTAGCGATCGAGCCAGTCGATGAGCTGGCTGCCGTGGGCCCCGATGATGGGCGTCTGCGGGTAGTGCACGTGGGCGTCGATGAAGCCCGGCAGGATCAGCGCGTCGTCGTAGCGCGTGACCGCGGCGCCCGCGGGAACCTGGTCCAGCAGTGCCTCGGCCGGGCCGAAGGCCGTGATCAGGCCGTCCCGCATGACCACCAGCGCGTCAGGCAGGTGGACCATGCAGTCCGCCAGGTCCTGGAGGAACGGATCCCCCGTGAAGGTGAGCGCAGCTCCGCGGATGGCGCTGACGCGTTCGCTCAAGGCAGGGTTCCGGGCGGGAGGGGCGTGGAAGGGCGCTCGACCGCCACCGTAAGCACGGCGTCTCGGGGGAACAACTCGCCGGAGGTCCGTTTCGGCGGCCCGTGGTGGTGCGCTAGACTGCGCGCCTCGGGGTGTAGCGCAGCTTGGTAGCGCATCTGCTTTGGGAGCAGAAGGTCGCTGGTTCGAATCCAGTCACCCCGACCAGTACCCTCGTTCGCGTAGCACGGGCTGAACGCTTGTCTTCGCGTACCTGCCGGTCCGGGTGGCGCGGCCCGAGGAATCCGACCTCGGAGCCCCACCATGAACACCGCATCACGCGCCGGTCGCGCCCATCCAGTCGGACGACGGCCTGGCCGGTGGCTCGTCATCGAGTCGCCGTCCAGCGAAGCCGTGCTGCTGGCCTGGACCGCCGTGGCCTCTTCGCGCGCAAACGGGCCACGGGAGCGCCGAGGCGGGTGTGTGCGAAGCGTCATCGCCGCTGCCGGATCCCTCTCCGTCGAGTGGGAGGAGAAGGCTCGGAGGGAGCTCCGCCATGGCGGTGGCGGCGCGTGAGTGTCCGGCACAAGATCCGCTTCAGCGAGGCGCGAGTCGTCCGGCGCGATCGGACTCATTCAGCATGATGTGCGAGTGCGACCCGCAGTACCCGTCGACATCCCCGTCACCGTCGACATCACCGAGCGCCACGGCACCGCTGAGCCAACCGAGCTCATGGGCCCGGAAGCGGAACCCGCCGAGGTTCTCGGCGAGGTAGCTCCAGCTACTCACGGTGCCGACGAACAGCACGTCGGGATCGCCATCCAGGTCGAAGTCCGCGACATGGCACTCCAGGACCTGCCTCCGCTCGGGCTCGGGCGAGATGGCATCCCGCACCCAATCCAGGCGACCTTCTCCGACGTTGCGAAGGAACACCTCCGGCTCCGGATCAAAGGGCGAGCCATAGCTGGCGACGACGAGGTCCATCCGGCCATCCCCATCGAAGTCCGCCCAGGCGTTGTCACTGTTCTCGAACCGCCTGACCCCCGGTGGCACGACCGTACTCGTCACGCTCGTGAGACCGCCGCCGGCATTCACGGTCAGGATGCGCAGGGTGGAAGCCCAGATGACGAGCGGGCTGCTGACCACGTCGAGTCGATAGTCGCCGTCGTAATCGAACCAATCGCTGTCGTCGACCTCGGTGAGTTGCGCACTCACTTCCGCGGTCGTGACGTACGCGGCCTCAAGCCGCGCTGGCCCTCCCGCGTCCGCTGCCGAGTAGAACTCGACGGTGCCCGGGGACGCGCCCTCCGTCACGAAGGCGGGCTGCGTCAGGCACGACACCCACCCCGACGGGGCTCCCGACCGGGGGAATCGAACTAAGTCCGGAAGAGTTACACCGATCGCACGGCGACCGGACTCGTTGCGGTAGAGGCGGCGTTCCCAGACGCCGTCGGCCATCCCCCACGCCAGGATGTCGGCGTCCCCGTCAGCATCCATGTCCGTCGTGTCGAAGCCGGATGGCTCCCAACCCTCGTCGGTCACGGGCGGCAGCGATGACGGCGAGAACTCACCGCGCCCATCATTCAAGAAGGCGAGGAGGCGGGGAGCAACGCCCGAGCCGGGCCGGCGAGATCGGGCGAGGACGAACAGGTCGAGGTCTCCATCACCGTCCAGGTCCGCCAACTCCGCGTCGACCGCAGCGATGGCGTCGCCGAGCGGGATCACGTGTCCCGGCGCGAACCAGTCATCCGGGTGCGCGCGCTCGTGGTCCGGTAGGTCATCGATCCGGGTGCTGGAGCACGCAGCGGCCCATGCCCCGCAGGCCAGCGCGAGGATCACGCGGCAACGCGCGGGCAACAAGGCCGAGAATCCGTGTTGCTCCGGCACGGTGACCATCCGGCGACGGGAGCGGACAGGACGACTCATGAGCCCGTGACGGTTTCGACGAACCTTGCAAGCCATCCAACCGGCTGGGGCGAGACCGAAGCGCCGTCGTTCGCAGCCGATGGAAGCACTGGGGGTGACGTGTCTAGACGCTGGATACACGCTTGAGCGCCCACGCTGAGGCGATTCCCAATGGAACGATCAGCCACCCGACAGTGAGCAGCATTCCCCCCAGCCACACCGGTATCAACAGCACGCAGGCCTGTAGAGACGAGAACAGACCGTGCCTTACAACGTCCATATCCAGGAGGGTCAGAACAAACAGGAATGCGAGCCCACCTCCGACCGGAGCGACTGCTCCGTACCAGTACACCGAACGATTCATGCCCTTGCGCAGCACTCTCTTGAACAGCACGGAGGCGGTCAGCACGAGCAAGGAAACCAACAAGACGCTGAGGATCGCATTTCCGGCGGATGGTCTCAGGTCTCGCCCTATCCCCGCCCGCAGAAGCACATCGCGTGAATGCGGATGTGCGAGCAACGTCCCACTCCACAGCACGACGAGAATCCCAACCACCACCCAGAACGATGGGCGCCTGCCCACCTGTTCAGTCTCACTCATCATCACAGCCCCACGTCATGGGCTCCCCAGGCGGTCGTCGCCGAAGAGGATGCTGATCAGGAGCCAGGCCAACATCGTCCGCCCGGTACGCGCCCTCCCGACTTGGAGGCCATCATGGCTCCCATGAGAAATCATGGCTCCCATGAGAAGAGGTAAAGAGCTGAGTAGCCCGTGGCAACCGCCACTCCGTGGCTCCCGTCTTCCCACTGCCCGGCAGCGATCGCCGTCGGGTGCAGGTTTTCTCCCGGCAGGGCCACGGATCGCCGCAGCACACCCTCCCCGTCGAAGACATGGACCCAGCCGTCATCGGTGACGCCCACGACGAGGTGCTCGTGGCCCGACTCCAACACGTCCATGTGGTCGAGGTCCCGCGGAAGAGACGCGGTCCAGAGGATCTTGAATCCGGCAGTCACTGCGACGACGCACGGATCACCCGCGAAGTCCCAGCCCCCCAGCAGCAGGCGTGGTCCGCCCGCTTCGTCAGGAATCATGACCGCCGAGGTCCTCACGGTGAGTGGGACAAGCGGGGGCCTGCCAGGCACATGGGCCACGACGACCTCGCCCGCGCCGCGGACGAGCGTTGGGGCCATCCCATCGAAGAACACGTACCCGGCGACCACTTCCTGTGTCGCGATGCGTTTCAATCCGTACCAGGCGCGCTCGAACACTCGCTCCCCTGCCCCGTCCAACAGGGTCAGGGTCCCGGGTTTCGTGACGGCCAAGGCCACGAGAGGCGCTCGGTGAGCCTCCGGTGGAACAACGGCGGCAGCCCGGATGCGTCCGTCGGTCTCATGCCGCCAGACCTCCTCGCCGTCCGGCCCCACCATGGAGACCGCGTGACTCTCGACGAGGACGCTCGCTCTCCCCCAGGGCCCGTCGAAGGCGATGAGATCCTGGATGTCCTTGCGCTCCAGCGTCGCGAGCACCTCGCCCGTTGGGCCGACGAGCGTCAGGGCATTGCTGGATCGCGCGATGAGACCTCTCCTGCCGTCCGTCCACCGGCCGAAGCGTAGGCCGTAGGCCCAAAGCTGGACGCGCCGCGGCGGCAGAGGGAGGAGGGTCTCATCGAGGCGCTCAGCCGGGAACGCCAAGGGAGGCCGGGCGGGCACGACCTCCTGGTCGGTGAGGTCCCCCAAGGCGCGGCCGGCTGCCTCACGCACGAGCCGCTCTTCGTCGTAGCGGAGGGCCTCCAGGAGAGGTACCGACTCCTCCCACTCTGCCGCTTCAAGAAGGTCGATCACGTCCCATCGCTCCTGCATGTCGCCTTGCGACGCACACCACGCTGCCGCCTTCTTCAAGCGCTCATCAGCCTTGATCCGGCCGAGGTGATCATCGGCCATGGCAAGCTGTGTCAACCCGTGCTCGCGACCGACAGCCGTCTCACCGCAGGCGATGTCAACGAGCAGGTCGATCGCCACCGGTGTGTCGATGCGCGCAATCGCGCAAGCCAAGCTGAAGTGACCGGGGACGACGGGAAGCAGTTCGGCGCCGAGGACGCGCCGGTTGGCAAGCGCGCGCAAGTGCGGAACGGCCTCGTCTCCCCAGGATCTCAGATCCGCATGCGCGACGCCGGATCGATCGTCGTGGAAGTAGTCCTCGACCGCCTGCCGCACTTCCTCCAGCGTCTGGGCCGCCGGGCAGACGATCTGCGACAGCATCAGCAGCATGACGACCAGTAACATCGGGTTCATGGGCACGCCTCTCCGCCCGGTATGCGCCGCTCCGGCCGGGAGGCGGACAAGCTACGGACCATCCCAGATCACGGTCGCTTCGTTGCGCACGCCGCGCTGACATACGAACGACCTGAACTGTCGCATGCCCCTCACGTCAATGGTTGCATTGTAGAGCCCTTCGGGCGCGACCCCGAAGTTCACCAAGCCATCGCGCCCTGGACTCCCCTCAAGCGTCTGACCGAGCGAGTCGGTGAGCGAAACCTGGACATCCGGGACATTGTTCCCTTCCGAGTCGACGATACGCATGGATGCCTCGCCGTAGCCACGCTCCGGAATCTCGATCGACATGGGCTCGCCGGCCACGGCCCGCGCCAGCCCCGAGAGTCCCCCGCCGCTCGTCACGAGCTGGACCCAGTATCCGGGTCCGCGCGCCGCGCCGGCCAGCCGGAACTCCTTCTCGTCGTGCTTCCGCGTGACGACCTGGAACTCCTCGATGCGGCTAGCAACCTCCCCACGATCCCGCTGCACGTAGACCTTCGTGACTCCTGGATCCTCGACCAGAAGGAGAAGCTCGGAAGACTCGAACATCTGCAGCGTCGGATCGGGCGGCGGCCACTCAGAGAGCGGGCCCAGGGTCTCCGGGACATAGCCCTCCACGCTCACTTCGATGCCGTAGCTCTCGGTCGCCCCTGAGTAGGAGAGGTCGATCAGGCCGTTGGTGACCGAAAGCTCGGCTACCCCGACATAGGGAGCGACTCCGAGGCCCCCGATCCACCGGCCAACCTTGACGCTGGCCGTGGTCACGCCGCCGCCAAGGCCGGGGAGCCGAAGCTCGCACTCCCCGTCACCTGCTGTGGCCTGCCACTCGATGTCGTCGAATGGGAAGTGCTCAAAGTCCGGCTCGACGACGATCAGCCCGTCGAGCGCCACCTGGTACTCGACAGATCCAGGTGCCCCGGCGTTCTCGCCGAGTGCCTCTCGCACTCTGGCCTGGTCGATCTGGATGCCGTGGTCGGCGAGGAAACGTGACTGCACTCGATCCCAGAGGATGTTCCACAGGAGCGCGCTCACCTGCTGCTCTGTGTCTTCCTCGTCGCTGCTCCCCATGAGTTGGCGGCGGTGGACCCGCTCGCCGTCGACGAGAGCCACGACATCGTCCGCATGCGGGGCCGGCGCCTCCTGAGAGGCGCCGAGAAGTAGCGCGGCGAAGATCCCAGCAGTCATGGGTCGCGTCATGGGCATCCGCCTCCGCTTGGTACGCGCCGTTTCAGCGCGACGGCGGACAAGAATCTCCCCACGGCTTCCACTGGCACAGCAGCCTGTAGACTCAGGTCGGAGGCCACCCATGGCGCGACTGTTCCCGATCCTACTCGCCTGTTCGATCGCGGCCTTCCCCCTGACCGTCCAGGACGGCCTGCACCTTCGGGGCCAGCCCCAGTTCGACGGCCAGATGACGATGCGCGTCGTCGCCGAGCAGTCGCCGCGACAGCCGGTGCTCATCGCCGGAGCCACCTCATCGTGACACCAGCCCTACTCCTCACTCTGGCGCTCACGTTGGTCTCCCCCTCGAACGAGGAGACAGCGCCGCTGCTCCTCGTGCAAGGCGAGCCCTACTTCGGTGGAGCGATCACACTCCACGTGATCTCGGATGAGCATGTCGGCGAGTCACCGCTCCTGGTGCTCGGCCTCGACCCTCTGATGGACCCGGTTCACACGTCGAAGGGCGACCTCTACGTGGGGACTGTCACGCTCGTCCTGGGCCTGCCGACGATCCCACCTTCCGGGCAGCTCGACATCCCCGCCGTCCTTCCGCCGTTCGAGCCGACCCTCCTCGGCGTGCCGATCGTCACGCAGGCGTTGTGCAGTGCCACGCTGAGCAACCCCGCGACGATCCCTCTCGACGAGCCGTACTTCGATCCGTCCGCGCCACAACTGCTCTACCCGCCAGTCCCGGTTGCAGGAGCCAACTTCGGTGATGTCGTTGCGGCGGGCGACCTCAACGACGACGGGGCGCTCGACATCGTCGTCGGCGCCTGGTTCGAGGATGCGGCAGGGATCGAGAAGGTGGGCGCAGCCTACGTCTTCTGGGGGCCGTCACACGCTTCCGTGACGACTCTCGCGCCTGCCGTTCCGAAGGAACGTGGCTCGTTCGGCGCCGGCGCGGTCATCGCCGACCTGGACGGCGACACGATCGTCGACCTCGTCATCGGCGAGACGGCGGGGCTTCCCGAGAAGGGAGAGTCGGGATTCCTCCACGTGTTCTTCGGAGGGGCTGCTTTCTCAAACCAGCCCTCCCTGTCCGTTCCCAGTGGTGGAACTGGGCTTGGCTACGGCAACTTCGGACGAGTCATCGCAAGTGGCGACCTGGATCACGACGGGTTCACCGACCTTGCCGTGTGCGTGTCGTCGGCTGATGTCGGTGGCTTCTCCAAGGCCGGCCGTATCGAGGTGTTCATGGGCCCGTCGTTCGGGAACCTCGTTGTCGTCGAAAACCCGGCTCCCCAGGACAACGACTTCTTCGGGACCAGTGTCTCCATTGCGGATGTCACGGGTGATGGGATTCCCGACCTCGTCGAGGGAAGTGGCCGGACTGATGTCGCAGGGGTACTGAACATCGGGTTGGCTCACGTCTTTGCCGGGCCGGGGCTCACCCTGGCGGAGACCATCAGCAACCCGCTTCCCGACGGTTCCAACTCGCGGTTCGGCGACCCCGTGTTGGCGGTTGACCTGGACGATGACGGGGATGCCGATGTCGTCACGGCAGACGACCGCGGTCGCGCCTACGTCTTCTGGGCTCCGTCTCTTTCGGAGCACACGCTGATCCACAAGCCACCCGTTGCTCCCGGCACCCTTTCCGGGCTGACGAGCTTTGGCATCCGTGTCGACTCGGGGGACGCCAACCAGGACTCCCGCGTCGATGTCCTGGTGCCGGATCCCTTCGCCGGCGAACTGACCGGGTGCAGTCCGCTCAGTTCGGGAGGCACGCTCTATGTGGCTCTGGCTCCCTACTATGCCACCTACCGAAGCCTAGTGCCTGAACTGGCGGCTTGTGGCGACGAGTTCGGGTGGGCGGTGACTCTCACGCAACTCGACGGGGACGCGGCCATGGAGTGCGTCGTCGGCGCGCCGACACATGACCCCGCCGGGTTGACGAATGCGGGAGTCGTCTACGTGCTCGACAAGGACTAGCTGGCGGACACCCGACACCGAGGGCAATCGCCCCTTCGCGTTGACGTGACGGCCCCCCGGGCCTCTTTCCTTCCTCATGGTGCCGTGGGCGGCGAGAGCTCGCACTCCACCGGCCACTCGACTGCTACGGCCTCCGGAAGGCCTCGCTCTGCACGAGCGCCACGAGCAGGTCCCGGAATCCGTAACCCCCGGGCGGTTCGTCCCGCACGATCTGTTGCACCACGCGCTCGTCGCCCGCCGACAGGCGGCGCCCGGTGGCGTACTCGAGGAGCTTCGTCGCGAGAGCTGCCGTGAACATCTCGGAGCGCTCGAGCAGGTGCTGCTTGAGGTCGGAAGGGCCCGCGAGAGGCACGCCGTCAGGGAGCTCGCCGGTGGGGTCGACGGGTTCCGGCGTGGACGGGACGCCCTCCCCCGGCATCCGGCGGGAGTACACGTCACGCCAGTTCCCCGCAGCGTCGTAGTTCTCCAGGGCGAGCCCGACGGGATCGATGCGCGCGTGGCAGCTCGCGCACGAGGGCGAGTCCTGGTGCGCCGCCAGGGTTTCGCGGACGGTCGTGGCGCCGGAGGTGTCGGTGACGAGGGGCATGACGTCGTCCGGCGGCGGAGGCGGAGGCGTGCCGTACAGGTTCTCGAGGACCCACACGCCGCGCCGGATCGGCGAGGACTCCACGCCGTCGCCGGTCAGCGTGAGGACGCCGGGCAGTCCGAGCACCCCGCCACGGTGGGCCACGTCCGGCGGCACGTCGGGTCCGAGCGCGGTGAGGTCGAGCCGCTCGGGCTCCGGCCAGATGTGGCTCTGGGCCAGATTGCTCTCGATCAGGGACATGAGCGGGTGCTCGCCGGGAAAGCCCCACACCATGCGCATCGGCAGGTTCGCGTAGGTGAAGTCCGAGTCGATGAACATGCGGATGCCGTGGTTCTGCTGCAGCATCTCGTCGAAGAACAGCTCGGTGGAGCGGATGTACCCGTGACGTAGCGGCTCGTTCCAGACGTGGCGCTGGTCGCACACCATCAGCGTGGCCAGCTCCCGGCCGCCGAGCCACGTCCCCGTGAAGTCCCGGACGAAGCGCTGGCCCTTCGGGTCGGCGAGCATGCGCAGCACCTGCTCGCGCAGGACATCGGGTTCGGCGATCCGTCCCGTGCCCGCGAGGTCGCGGAGCTCGCCGTCGGGCATGGAGCTCCACAGGAAGGACGCCAGGCGACTCGCCAGCGCATGGCCGTCCCGCCCGTCCCCCACCCCCAGGCCGTCGAGGTAGTGGAACGCCGGGGAGAGCAGGATGCGGCGGATGCCGAAGCGCAGGGCCAGTTCGGGCGAACCGGCCTCGTCGAGGTGCCGCATCACGGGCCCGATGAGGTCGAGCTGCTCGGCGGCGCTCGGCGGCCTGCGATAGGCGCGCTCCGCCAGGGGCAGCAGCACCGAGCGCAGGAAGGCCTCGTCCGGGGACGGGCGCGCGCGGCCGCCGAGGAACTCGACCTGTCGGTTCAGCGGCGCCACGGGCCCGGTGATGGTCATGCGCTCGATGCGCACGGTCGGCGCGGGATCCGCTTCGGCGGCCATGAACAGGTGCGCGAGATCCACGCGGTTCAGGGCGCCCTGGGGTTGGCTCGCCGGCAGCCGGTTCTCGCAGTAGACGTGGAAGGTCTCGCCCTGCTCGAGCTCCACGATGCAGCTGCGGTCCTCGGACTCGGACGACGCGGGGACGTCGAGCGCTCCCACCCGGGGGAGATCCACGCGGTTGGCGCTCTCGGGCATGTAGAAGTCCCCCGGGAAGAGGGCGTAGAAGCCGAGGCGCAGCGGCCGGCCGTCCGCGCCCGCGTCCCCTTCGGCACGGGCGCTCACGCGGACCTGGTAGCTGCCCGACGCCGGCGCGACGAAGGCCCGGTCCCAGACGGCCCCGCACCACGCGGCGTTGTTGACGCCGCTGAAGGCCATGGAATCCTGGGCGCCGCCCTTGGCCCACCAGGATCCCTCCTGGTTCCAGGCGCTGATGTCCGAGACGGACGTCACCTGCTCCGCGGGCAGGTACACCATGCGCCCGGCCACGTCGGCGGCCAGCTCCATGGCTGCGTGCACGTGGGCGGCGGAGAGCCGCGGGCCCGAGGCCGCGGCGTCGGACGACGGGCCCGGCAGGTCCTCCGGGTACGCGTTGGGGAGGCGGATGCCACGGATGCCGAACAGGTCCCGCACGGTGTTCAGGAGCTCGACGCGCCCGAGGCGCCGCAACGGCGACCCGCCGGCGGAGGCCTGCGCTCCGGCGGCGTCCAGCTCGTCCCGGACCAGCGCCACGAACCGGTCGCGTTCCGCGCGGGAGGGATGCCGAGGCGCGTCGGGCGGCGGCATGTCCTCGTGGTCGACGTGGTCGAGCACGCGGTGCCACCGGGCGCGCCCCGCGCTCGAGCCCAGGTCGTAGGGCGTCGTGTCGATGCGGAAGTCGCCGCTCTGCGTCTGCGGGCCGTGGCACGACAGGCAGTGCGTGTCGAGGAACCCGAGCCGGAAAGCGGCCGCGCCGTCGTCCGGCGCGTCGCGTGCCGGGCGTGCCGGAGAGAGGACGCCGACGGCGAGCAGCACCACTGCCGGCCATGCCTTCACGTCAGGTGCTCGTTCAGGTCGGACGTGCTCGTGGAGAAGCGCTCGTCCTCGAAGCCCAGCCGCTGCAGGACCGAGACGAACAGGTCGCACGCCATCTCATGGCCTCCCGAGGCCTCCTCGCAGGCGAGATGCCGCCGGTGCGCGAAGCCGCCGCCGGCCACCAGCAGCGGGTAGTTCGTGCGGACGTGCGTCGCCGCGTCGCCGATGGCGCTGCCGAGGATCGTGACGGTCGAGTCGAGCAGCGTCCCGCCCTCGCCGTCGGGCGTGTCCTTGAGCGCCCTCAGGAAGCGCGCCGCGCCGCGCATGTGGTGCTCCTCGATGCGCAGCAGCGCGTCGATGGTGTCGGGGTCGTCGCCGTGATGGGTGAGCGTGTGGTAACCGGCGTGCATCAGCTCGCCGTCGAGCAGCAGCGCCCGCACGGTGACGGGGATGGCGAAGGAGATCACCCGCGTCGAGTCGTTCTTCAGTGCGAGGGCCATGAGGTCCCACATGAGGTCCTCGTTGACCAGCAGCATCGTCCCGTCGAGCCGTGGGTTGCCGGGCGCCGGGAAGTCGGCGGGAGGTGTCGGGTACGGCCGATCGATCCACTCGCGCTGCAGGGCCAGGTCCCGTTCCACGTGGCGTAGCGACTCGAGGTACTCCTCGAACGTGTCGGCGTCGGCGGTGTCCAGGCGCCGGCGCAGCGCCTTCGCCTCGGCCTGGAGTCCGTCGAGCAGGCTCCTGCCCGACTCGAGCAGGTACGTCTGCTGCTCGAGCGACGCGGCGCCGACGCCGAAGATCCTGGAGAAGAGCACGGCGGGGTCGAGCAGGGCCGGCACCGGCGTGCCTCTCGCGGTGAACGAGAGCGACGGCCGCGACTTCGACTCGCCCGCAGCCAGCTGCAGCGACGGGTAGCGCGTCTGCCTGCCGAGGTTCTGTGCCACGTACTGGTCGAGCGAGATCCCGGCACCGGTCGTCCCCGTGAACAGCGTGTCGACGAAGCCGTGGCCGTTCCCGAGGGGTCCCTTGTGATCCAGCCCGGAGATCGTCGTGAAGTCGGAGCCCAGACCGGCTTCGTCGAGAGGACGCATGAGTCGCGGCGCGTCGCCGTTGCCAAAGAAGGCCGGCGGATGGAAGCCGAGCAGCGCCCCGACGCACACGAGCCGCCTGGCCGGCGCCGGCAGGCTGCGCTCGGCACGGACCGCCGCGGTGGCGATGGACGGCAGGAAGGGCAGCGCCAGCGCGCACGAGGCCCCCCGCAGGAACTGCCTCCGATCGATGCGGGAGCGATCCATCGGGCCCTCGTCCGGAGAGGTGGAGCATCCGGCGGGACACGACGTCCGTGCCGGCAGCAAGGCGCGGGGCCGCCGCCCGCCCGAGCCCTCCAGTCTACCCGGCCCCGCCAGACCGGCCATCGCGTCGGCGGGAGCGGAACGGGGCCCGGGCGCACCGTGCGCGGTGACCTGCCGGCTCAACATGCGTCATCCGAGCACGGAAGCGGCCAAGCCACCTGCCTGCAGCCCGTATCATCGCCCATCCAGGGATCGAGGTGCCCCATGCCCCCCTCCATGACCATCGGCGAGTTGGCCGCGTCGGCCGGCGTCAAGATCTCGACCGTCCGGTACTACGAACGTCGAGGTCTCCTTCCCGCCGACGGCCGGACCGACGGCAACTACCGGTCGTACGCTTCGGCGAGCCTCCAGCGACTCTCGTTCATCCGCACGGCACAGCGCATCGGGTTCACGCTCGCCGACATCGCGACCCTGCTCGACCTCCAGAGCGGGTCGAGCGACCCCTGTTGCGACGTGAAGACGATCATCGACCAGCGACTCGTGGCGGTGCGCGAGAAGCTTGCCGAACTCGCCCATGTCGAGCAGGTCCTCGGCAAGGCCGCGGCCTGGTGCGAGAAGTCAGCGGGCACGGGGCGCTGCGCCGCGCTCGATGAACTCGGCACGTCGTTCGCACGACCCCATCCCGGGCTTCCATGATGCTCCCACATCGATCTGCCCCACTGCGAACCCTGACACTCGCGACGACGATGTGGGTGGTCGTGGCCTGCGCGCCAGAACCACCCGCGGACAGGGACGTGCCCTCGGCTCAGATCTGGATCGAGGTCGAGGGCTTCATGAAGCTCGCGGGCATCACCTGAAGCGCCTGCCCGAACGCGGTTCTCGAAGCCCTGGAAGGGCTTCCCTCAGTCACCGGCGTCGAGTTCGAGTTGGGCCAGGACAGCTTCCTCGTGTCCTACCGGCAGGGAACCGAGGTTGCCGAACTCCTCACCACCGTTCGGCGCGCCGGTTATGAGCCGCGACTTGCCGAGGCCCCCGACACCCCCGGGACCGCCGCAATTCCCGGGCCGAGGCTCCTTCCCGACGAGATGCCCGCCCCCGTGCGAGCAGGACTCGACGAAGCCGAGCGCGCTGGAAGGCTGCTCCTGATCGCGTTCGAGGGACCTGGCTGAGTGGCCTGCGTCCGCATGGATACCGTGACGTATCCCGATCCCCTCGTCGTGACCGCCCTCGAGCCGTGGATCCTGAGGCGCGCGGACGTGTCCCGGCATCCGGTCTTCGCTGCGGGGGCCGGCGTGCGGGCGATCCCCTCCGCGCTCGTGGTCGACGGCAGCGGTCGGGTCCTCGCCCGCCAGAGCGGGTTCCTGGACCCGCTTCCGTTCTCGCGCTGGCTCGATGGCGTCAGGGCTGACCCGGTTCCGGACACCGACACCCCCAAGCGGTGAGCCTTTTCTCGATTCACCTCCAACCCTGAACTCCGGTGCACAGCCGTAGGATCGGGAACGTCGCCGGGGGCTCGTCTCCCGCGACCATGAGCCGCTGCCACCAACTGTCGATACGGGAGTCGTCGCCATGAAGAGCCTGCTGACCCTCGTCGCCCTCGCTGCCCTCGCCTCTCCTGCACTCGCGCAGGACTCCGAGTGCCCTGGCTGCCCGGCCTGCTCGAACACCGAGCCCGTGGCGACGCAGGAGGTCGCTCCCGCCGAGGGCACTCCTCCGGCATGCCCCGTCCATGGCGAGTCAGGAGACTGCTCCGTGGCCACCCCCGCCTCGGACGAGGGTCGGGCTGGACCGCTCGCGGACGCGCAGGTCGAGGAGGTCGTGGCGTTCGTACAGGAACTCGCACGCACGAGCGTCGACGGCACGATCAGCGTGAGCCCGGAGATCATCGAGGAGGGCACGGGCATCTCCATCACCATGCTCGCGATGCCGCAGGTGGCGCGCGCCATCGAGAAGTCCTTCGGGCTCGCCCCCGGCGCGACGAGCCGCTGTGCCGACTACGGCGCGTGCTCGCTCTACGGCGACCTGTCCAGCGCCTCGGGCGAGACGCTCGCGATGTACGCGGGCGAGAAGGCGCAGGACGGCGACTTCCTCGGTGACCGCGACTGGCTGCCCGCCTTCAAGGCCACCTCCCTCGCCGGCGATCCGGTGTCGTCGACGGACCTCCTGGGCCGGCCCACCCTCCTCGTCCCGCTCGCGGCGCACTGCACGCACTCGTTCCAGACGCTGCCCTTGCTGCAGGACCTCGCGTCGCGCTACGAGCAGGACGACCTCCGCATCGTGGGCATCTGGGTGAACGTGCCGAGCGCGGAGGACGTGCGGGCCACGCTCGAAGGCCTGCCCGACGGGTACGACGTGGAGTTCTGGGTCTCGCCCGGAGACGGCCTCGGAGCGAGCCTGGGGAGCCGTCTGGTCCCGAGCCACTTCCTCATCGCCGGCAACGGCAAGCTGGAACGCAAGTTCGTCGGCTACAAGGACGGTGCGTTCCTCGGACAGGCTCTCGCCGACTGGCTCACGGAGACGGCGGATGCGGAGGCCATGAACGCACAGGCGGGCACTCGCTGACAGCAGCCCCCGCGCCACGGGCTCACGCCCCTGGGGCGTCAGGACGGACCCTCGACGATGACCGCCACGACCTACAAGGAAGCGCATCCCTACGGTGACAGTGCTCTCGCGCTGCCCGTCGCAGACCTGGATGCGGCGTCGACCTGGTACGCGCACGCCTTCGGGCTCACGGAAGTCGACCGAGAGGCGTCACCGACTCCCAGGGTCATCATGGAGCGCGACGACGTACGGCTCGGCTTCGCGCTCAACGGTGCCGACCCGTCCCAGGAGGGTGCGGCGATCCTCGTCTCCGACATCCACGCCGCGCGTGATGAACTCGAGGGACGCGGCATCCAGACGGCGAACTGGAGGGTCGACGAGCGCGACGGCCGCCGATACCAGGTCTTCTTCGTCGTCGCGCCCGATGGGCTCTGCTACTCCTTCCATCAGCCGCTCGATTGACGGCCTCTTCCCCGCGACGAACGCGGCGCGAATCTGGCGAAACGTGACACGCGACGGTCGGCGAGCCGCGAATCGCCGCGCTCAACACCCACCCGTGAGAAGATGGATCGTGTCACCCCAGCGCAGATAGACCGTTCCCTGCACCGACCGGACCAGCTCCTGCATCTGCGCCGGTAGCGACCCGATGACCGCCTCCGCCTCGGGCGTGCCCGGGACGACATGGACATCGTGCTCGAAGTCCTTGCCATCCAGACGCGCGTCCTCGAACTCCACAACGAGGTCATTGGCCACCCAGGTGTCCATCGAGCCACCGGCGAACTGGACGAAGTAGTCGAACGTCTCCGCCTGCTGGACGGGAGCGTGAGACGCCACCCTCGCGACTGACGCCCCGAGCGGCGCGAAGGTGAACCCCAGCACCTCGGCCTTCGTGCGAATGGCACTGCGGATCGCCAGATCGAAACTCACGACCTCCGTCGTCGCCTGGCGCGCGAGCTCCTTGTTGAGCAGGGTCTGGCGAAGCTGATCGAGTTCGCTGATCTGAGTCTGCAGCTCCGTCCGTCGCTGTTGCATGGCCTCGATCTTCGCCAGACGCTGGGCGTGCGTGAGGGCCCGCATGTCTTCGGGCAGATCCTCCTCAGCCACCTCGGCCAGATCGACCTCCCCGTTGCGGATCGCATCGACGAGGTCCCACGACCCGCACGAGTACAGCTTGCCGGCCTTCGTCGCGGCTCGTGATGCCGCGTTCGCGGAGTTCAGCTGCTCCGCGTTGGCGTCCTGGGCCGCCTGGTTGCTGCAACCGGCCTGGCCCGCGTCGCCGAAGGGGATGTAGGTCTCGTTGAGCTCGCCGGAGAGCCTGATCAGTGTCTGGTCGTAGGGCGTCGCGATCACGACCGACCCGTTGTCCTGGTCGATCATGGCGAACTCGCCGTTGCCGGCCCTGCCGAGCTCCCGCCAACCGGACATGACTTCGCTGTCGTCGTCGCCATAAACGCAGTAGATCGAGTTCACATCGATGCCGCTCTCGGAGGCCTGCTTGCAGATGGTCCGGGCGGCGATCTGATCGTCCTGGTCGGCGGACTCGTTCCCTGCCACGAAGATCATGCGCAACGCGCCGGCGGAGGCGTGCCAGTCGAGTTCCTGCAACGACACCTGCACCACACGCCCGACGAGCTCCGTGCCGCCGTGGGTCGTCAACCCGAAGAGCCTCTGCGAGACGGTGTCGAGATCCTCGGTGAAGGGCGTCTCGACCTTGACCCACCCGTTCTCGGGGTTGTGGCCGTCATTGCCATAGCTGAGCAGGGCGACGCGAAGTCTCGGCGTGGGTTCGGCCTTGGCGAGGTCGTTGACGATCGTCCACAGCTTCTGCCGCGCCGAGTTGAGCAGGCCATCCATCGAGCCGCTGGTATCGAGACAGATCGCCAGCTCGACGACGTGCGCGTTGGCCACGGTGGGTGCGTCGCCCGGGAGCGGAATCTCGTTGTCACTGGCGTGGGCCACCGGGGCAGCGAGACCGCCGACCGCGAGGCTGGCAGCGACAAGGGACGAGATGAGCGCAGCGTGCTTCATGATGAGTGTCCTTTCCCTGGGGATGGTTGCGATCTGCCACAACCCGCTGATCCATTGACATCGCCGCGAGGGGCGGCCAGCGCGCTGGGTGGAGGCGTCCGCATCGAGCGAGGTGCTCCGGGCGCCTATGTCCCGGTGGCCCCGCACGTATGCAGCACGGCGTCTCTTTTTGCCGAAAAGGACGGCGAGCGCCCTCCCGCGCAGGGCAGGGCGGCCGACAATCCCAACGCGGGGGACCCGCAGCGCGAAGAATCGTGGGCCGCGTGCAATTCCCCGGCCTGCCGGCGACATCCCTCCCTGACGATCCCGGAGGTCATGACGAATCCGACCAGCACACCCG
>JAJDER010000120.1 GCA_029259725.1 Planctomycetota bacterium
CGTCGAGGACGCCTCGAGAACGCCGGCTCGGCGTTGCAGGATCCTCGACGAATCCACGGATTCGCCTCCGGTCCTGCGCCTTGATCCGACGCTCTCGAGACGCCCTCGCCTGCAGAGCACTTCGCGCACGGGCTGCTAGCAGCCCGCGCGTGCCGGGGAGTGGCCGGCGAGGGGCAGGCCAGGTCCGCTCCAGCAGGCCGAGTCGTGAGGCCTCCTCGCTGAACCGATCGACTTCCCTCAATGGGTCTCGCACGCCCGAGTCACGCTCACCGGGGGGCACCGGTACGCGCAGAGCGGGCCGAGGGGCGGGGTATGGCCACGATCAGACCGGAATGTCACACTCACGGATTGACTGGGGGGGCTTATCGTCCGCACCGCTTCGGTGTGGGGGCGGGGTTCCTCTCCACCACAACACACCTGAACCACACACCCGGGTCCTCGACCGTTCACAGGGGATCCGCATTCTGAATCCGGGAGTCCTACAGATGTTCCATGGCAAGAACCTTGGCTGGCTGGTGATCCTGCCGGTCGTGGTGCTCGCGGCCTGCCACGGTCCCGTCGCGCATGACGACGAGCCCTGGCACGGCAACGATGTCGCCGGTAACTGGGATCCGGACGCCGCGAGCATCACGCTCGAGGGGTCCGTGTCGGTCAATCCCGTGCAGACGCAGCAGATCCTCGTCGCCACCGTCCAGAACGGCAACGGGGACGGGCTTGGTGGACGTCGCGTCGAGTGGATGATCCCCGAGGGCAGCCTCGGCACGATCGTCGATGTCGACAAGCACGGCGTCTACAGCAGCGACGGCTCGCTCCGGCAGAGCCGCTCCAGCGCGGACGGGAACGGCGGCAAGGTGGACAACACCTTCGCCGTGACGCACACCGCCGGCGGCGTCGAGACGCTGAACATGGGCACTCCGGATGACGCGTCCGACGACGTCGTGATCCAGCCCGGCCAGACCTGGATCGCCATCACGTCGTCCACCGAGGGCACCACGGACGTCATCGCGTACGCGCCGGGCGTCGACAGCTGGGCGGACCACAAGGCCTTCGCCAAGCGTCACTGGATGGACGTCGCCTGGGAGTTCCCGCGTGACGCCACCAACAAGATCGGCCAGCCGCACCGCTTCACGACCATGGTCTCGAAGTACAGCGACGGCTCCCCGCTCAGCAACTACGCGGTCACCTACCGCATCGTCAGCGGTCCCGCAGCCACCTTCGAGGGCGGCGGTGACACCGAGACGGTCGTGACCAACGTCGAGGGTCTCGCTTCGGTCGTGCTCAACCAGGGCTCGCCGGCAGCCGGCCGCAATGTGGTCGAGATGAGCATCGTGCGACTCGGCAACGAGGCCTGCTGCGAGCCCGACCAGTACATCGCGGCGGGTGAGGTCAGCAAGACCTTCATCGCTCCGGCCATCGGCATCACCAAGGATGCGCCGGCGCAGGTCGCCCAGGGCGAGCAGTTCAACTACGACATCGTCGTGACCAACGGTGCGACCGTGGCCACCGACAACGTCGTCGTCACGGACAAGCTGCCCGCGGGCATCGAGTACGTGTCGTCCTCGCCGTCCGGCCAGAACGCCGGTCAGGACCTGCGCTGGGAGCTCGGCACGCTCGCCGCGGGTGCCAGCCGCAACCTGACCGTCTCCGTCCGCGCGACGCGCACGGGTCGCTTCGAGAACTGCGCCGACGTCACCGCCGAGGCCGGTCTCTCCGCTCGCGACTGTGCCACGACCGTGGTGGTCGCCCCGGCCCTGAAGCTCGACAAGAGCTCGCCGGCCCAGGTGACGATCTGCGATGTCATCCCCTTCACGTTCACCGTCACCAACTCGGGTGATGGCGACGCGACCGGCGTGGTCATCCGTGATCAGCTGCCCGACGGCCTGACGACGGAGAACGGCGGCAACGCGGTCAACATCGACGTGGGCACGCTGGGTCCGGGTGAGTCGCGCGACTACACCGTGAACATGAAGGCGTCCCGTACGGGCGAGTTCACGAACACGGCCACGGCGCGTGCCGAAGGTGGTCTGGAAGCCGAGGACAGCGACAGCGTCCGCGTCGTCCAGGCGGTGCTCGAGATCGCGAAGACCGGTCCGGACTTCGTGTTCGCGGGTCGTCCGGTGAACTACACCGTGACCGTGAAGAACATCAGCGGTGTGGCGGCCACGGATGTGGTGCTGATCGACAACCTGCCCGCGGGCGTCGCTTTCGAGGCGGCCAACGGTGGCGGCACCCACAGCAACGGCGTCGTGACCTGGCAGCTCGGCAACATGGCTCCGGGTGCGGAGCGCACCGTGACCATCCGCGTGCGTGCGACGACCATCGGCCAGCAGGTGAACACGGCCGCTGTGCGCGCAACCTGCGTGGATGAGAAGGTCGCCCGTGTCACCACGGACGTCGCCGGGATCCCGGCCATCCTGCTCGAGGTGATCGACGTCGCCGACCCGATCGAGGTCGGCGGCAGCGAGACCTACGAGATCCGGGTGACCAACCAGGGGACGGCTCGCGATGAGAACATCGTGATCGTCGCCACCCTGCCGCCGGAGCAGACGTACGCTTCGGCTGCCGGCCCGACGCAGGCCACCGTGCAGGGCAACGTCGTCACGTTCGCCTCCCTGCCGGCTCTTGCTCCGAAGGCTTCGGTGACCTACCGGGTCACCAGCACGGCCAACGCCGTGGGTGATGTGCGCTTCGCCGTCGAGATGACGTCGACGAACCTCACCAGCCCGGTGAACGAGACCGAGGCCACGCGCCAGTACTAGGGCGTCGCCAGTGATGTGCCGGGGGGTCGTCGTCCCAGTCGACGACGGCCCCCCGGCGTCCTTTCCGGGGGCTGCCGCCTCCGTACTCCCCTGAGACACACACCTCCCAGCACCCGGGAGCCCCCGCCATGACGACCTCATCCCTCACGCTGCGCAGCCTCGTGCTCGCCCTGCTCGTCGGCCTCACGGCCTGCATCACTCCCGCCGAGCCGAAGCCCAAGCCGCTGCCGACCAACACCGGGTCCGGCTCCAGCGCTTCGGCGAGCACGACCACCGGCGGATCGGGCGCCTCCAAGCAGCCTGCCGCCGCCCAGCCTGCCGCCAACACGTCCGGCGGGAGCGGCGCGATGGTGCAGACCGGTGGCATGAACCGCGCATCCCTCGCGTATCCGACCGGCGACGTGGGCACGAGTGCCGTGCTCATCGAGAAGTTCGCCCCGGTCGAGGTCAACGCCGGCGCCGCGACCGAGTACGTGATCCGGGTCACCAACCTCACCAGCCTGACGCTCGACGACGTCGTCGTGACCGATGACGTGGGCGACAACTTCACGATCAGCGGCACCACGCCGCCGTCCGTGGGCAGTGGCAAGAACCTCCGCTGGGCGCTGGGGTCGATGGCCCCGCGCGCGGTCCTCGACATCCGTGTGGCCGGCGCCGCCGGTGGCCCGGGGACCTTCGGGTCCTGCGCCGAGGTGACCTACGCCAGCTCGCTGTGCGTGACCACTCGCGTGGTCGAGCCCATGCTCGAGATCACCAAGCAGGCGCCCGACTCCGTCCTCGCCTGTGAGGCCATTCCGGTGCGCATCGTGGTCACGAACCGCGGCACGGGTGCGGCGAACAACGTCACCATCACCGACGACCTGCCGTCCGGCATGACGACCACCGACGGGCGGAGCAGCATCACCGTCGATGTCGGCACCCTGCCCGCCGGCCAGGCCCGTGAGCTCACGCTCAACCTGCAGACGACCGGTTCCGGTCGCTACACCAACACCGCCACGGCCACGGCCGACGGTGGCCTGCGCGCCACGTCGAACTCGACCACCACGATCGTGACCAAGCCACAGCTCGCGATCACCAAGGACGGCCCGACGCGGCAGTTCGTGGGCCGCAACTTCACCTACGACGTGTCGGTCACCAACCGTGGTGACGGCATCGCGCGCGACACCATCCTGCAGGACGCCATCCCGGCCGGTACGCGCTTCGTGAGTGCCAGCACCGGCGGCCAGTTGAGCGGCGATCGCGTCGTGTGGGGTCTGGGCAACCTGGCCCCGGGCGAGAGCCGCCAGGTCACGGTCATGGTGCAGGGTGTGAGCAAGGGCATCGTCCGCAACATCGCCCAGGCCCAGGCCTACTGCGCCGAGCCGGTCACGGCCCAGGTCGAGACGTCCATCGAGGGCATCCCGGCCATCCTGCTCGAGGTGGTCGACCTCGAGGACCCGATCGAAGTGGGCAGCAACGAGACCTACGAGATCCGGGTGACCAACCAGGGTTCGGCCACGGACACGAACATCAGGATCTCCTGCGGCTTCGACAACGGCATGCAGTTCGTGACCACCAGTGGCCCGACGTCGGGGACTTCCACGGGCAGCGGCGTGACCTTCGCTCCGCTTGCGGCGCTCGGCCCGGGCGAGCAGGCCGTCTGGCGCATCGTCGTGAAGGCGACTAGCCAGGGTGACATGCGTTTCGCCGTGCGGATGGAGAGTGACCAGCTCACCCGTCCCGTCGACGAGACCGAGGCGACCAACTTCTACGAGTAGGTCACCGATCGCCTGAACCTGCGATGATGGGCCCGTGTCCTCCGGTGCAAGTCGGAGGGCGCGGGCCCGCGTCGTGGGGAGCAGGTCCACCGACTCGGGTCCACCGACCCCCTAGGAGCAGCGATGACCACCTCTTCCGCCACTTCGCGCGCCCTGGCCCTCGGGCTCGTGGTCCTGCTGTCGAGCAGTTGCCAGACGCTGCAGGACGTCGCCAAGGCCCTGGACCTCAGCCCGCCCACGGCCGAACTCACGTCGGCGTCGCTGGCCGACCTGTCCCTGGACGGCGTGACCGTGCTCATGCAGGTGGCCGTGACCAACACCTACGGCGTGGACCTGCCCCTGGCGGGCATCGACTACGGCGTGGACGTGCTCGGTCGGCCCGTGGTGAGCGGCGAGGTGCCGACGTCCTCGACCCTGGCCGCCGGCGCCACCCAGACGATCTCCGTCCCGGCGAAGCTCGACTTCATGCACCTGCTCGATCTCGTCTCGGGCCTGTCGGCGGGCGACGTCGTGCCCTGGACGGCCCAGCTCGGTGTGCGCGTGGACGCGCCGGGCCTCGGTCCGGTGACCCTGCCGCTGCAGGCCAGCGGCGAGTTGCCCGTGCCCGCGGTCCCGCGGTTGTCGATGCCCTCGATCGAGTGGACCGAATTGTCGTTCACCGAGGCCCGGGCCACGCTGGAGCTCGACATCTTCAACCTGAACAGCTTCCCGCTCGACCTCGACGCGAGTGCGCTCGCGCTGTCCCTGGCCGGGACGCGGGTGGCCGACGCGTCGGTGAGCGCCGGGCGGCTCGCCCAGCAGGACACGACGACGCTCGCGGTGCCGATCTCCTTCAAGCCCAGCGACCTCGGCTTCGCGTTGCTGTCGGTGCTCCAGGGCCAGGCGGCGGACTACGCGCTGACCGGGAAGCTCTCGGCGGACACTCCGTTCGGGGCGCTGGCCTTTCCCATCGACGCGACCGGGCGCACGACGCTGCTGCGCTGAGCCTGCGGCACGCTCCCGCGTCCCTCCCGCGTCAGGTCATCCCGCGCATCCACTCCACGCAGGTGTCGAGTGCGGCGCGTGACGTCCCGGGAGCCAGCTGGCAGCGGCGTCCATGGCCGGGCAGGATCCACTCGAAGCGGTGCTCGGCAGCCAGGCGCTGCATCGACGCGATCTGCACCGACCAGCTGTGGAAGCAGTGCTTCCGGAACGCGTAGACGTGTTCGAGGGACGGACTCCAGGCCACGTGGTCCCCGCTGAACAGGTCGCGCCGCCGATAGAGCAGGGCCATCGAACCGCGCGTGTGACCAGGCACGGGGATCAGCGTGATGTCCTCGTCCACGACGACCGGCTCGTCTCCCTCCACCTGCCACTCCACGTCGGCGGTGGCGGGGCCGATGTCGCCCGCGTGGAGGATGCGCCGGGCGCCGAACGCTTCGGCCCACTGGGCGTGGTCGCCGACGTCGTCGCTGTGGGTCAGGAAGATCCAGTCCAGGCCGCCCAGCTCCTCGATGCGTCTGACCAGCGGCGCGGCGAAGCGCGGCACGTCGATGAGCACGTTGCCCGCGCTCCTCTGCACGAAGTAGCTGGTCGCGCCGAAGGTGGCTTCCGCGTGGAAGCCGCAGTGGAAGACGTCGTCGTGGATCGGGCGCGGGAAGCTCCGCACCTCGGCGGTGATGTCGCCGCGGTCGATGGATCCGATCGACGTGGTCGGGCAGGCGAGCAGGGCGCCGAACGCCGCCGAGCGTTCTGCCGCGGTCCTCGGCTGGCGATGCACGCGCGACATGCTGCCGGCGCGGTCGAAGACGTCGGGCGCCATCCAGCGGCAGGTGTCGCAGTCGATGCAGGTGTCGTCGACGAACAGGTTCCCACCGATGTTCTCGGGGCGACGACGATTCGGGTCGGCCATGGGTCGAGGCTCCGGGCGGAGGCACCGATTGTAGGGCAGGGCCCGGCAGGACCACGGTCTGTCGGGGCACCGGGTGGCGTGACGGCCCGCGTGAAACCAGCCGCGAGGTCGTTTCCCGGGGCGACACGGAGCACGTCGGCCCTGCGCGCGCGTTTTCCCGCCCGCAGCGTGGGGGTATGCTTGGAGGCACATGGCCGCCGACGACCGCACCGCCGACAGCACCAACCCGGACGAGCCCAGCCCGGACAGCCTGGAGAAGATCCGGGACATCCTGTTCGGCGAGCAGGTGCGCGCGAGCGAGAAGCGCGTCGCGGCCCTGTCGGACCGGTTCGCCGGCCTGACCAACGATCTCCGCGGCGAACTCCTCGCTCGGCTGCAGAGCCTGGAGACCTTCGCTCGCGATGAGACCGGCTCGTTGGGGAAGCGGCTCGCCGAGCAGGCCACGGCGGCCGAGGCCTTCAAGACCGACACGACCGAGCAGCTCGAGGCGCTGCGCGCGGAGTTCGATGAGCGCCTGACGCGGCTCTCGCGCGAGCAGGCCGAGGAACTCTCGGGTCTGCGCCGCCAACTGCTCGAACAGTCCCAGACCCTGCGCGACGAGATCTCCGCCCGCGTGGCCGAGCTGCAGGCGGTGGTGGCCGCCGAGCTGACCGAGTTGCGCGGGGCCAAGGTGGAGCGCAGCGCGCTCTCGAGCATGTTCGCCGACCTGGCCGTGCGCCTCAGCGATGCGGACGACGGAGAGATCCTGCTCGGCGCAGCGGCGGTCGCTCCCCCCAAGGCGAGGCGCAGTGAGGCGAGCCCGACCGGCAAGGACGTCAAGCACGACGCCAAGCACGACGGCGAGGGCGACGGCGAGGGCGAGCTGATCGAACTCGTCGATCCCGAGTCGATCGAACCACGACGCGGACAGGGCGCGGGCTGACCGTGCCCGCACTGGGGTGCTGACCCTCGGGGCGGAGCGGACATGGCACGGCGCGGCATGAGCAAGCGAGGCGAGCGGGACGACGACGACGATGACGTCGATGTCGAGCTCGAGCCCCCCGTCGCCCGGACCTCGCCCGGCCAGCAGAACGGCGGGTCGTCGCAGGCGGATGAACTCGCGCGGCTGAAGCGGTTGCTCTTTGGCAAGGAGGCGCAGCGCCTCGCGTACCTGGAGAAGGCGCTCTCGACCGGGCGCCTCACGCCGGCGGACGTGAGCGCGGTGTTGCCCGAGGCGGTGCGCCACACCGTCGCCAAGGACGACCGCCTCGGCAAGGCGCTGGCTCCCACGCTCGAATCCGCCATCCAGAGCTCGGTCACCAGGAACCCCAAGCGGCTCGCCGACGCGCTCTTCCCGGTCCTCGGCCCCGCCATCCGCAAGTCGATCGCCGCGGCCATGAGCGGCATGGTCGACAACTTCAACGCCGCGTTGGAGAACAGCCTCAGCATCCGCAGCCTGAAGTGGCGCTGGGAAGCGCGGCGCACCGGCCGGACCTTCGCCGAGGTCGTGCTGGCGCACACGCTGGTCTATCGCGTCGAGCAGGTGCTGCTGATCCACCGCGAGCAGGGCGTGCTGTTGTGTCACGTCGTCGCGCCCTCGGTGCAGATCCGCGACCCGGACCTGGTCTCGGCCATGCTCACCGCCATCTCCGACTTCGTGGCCGACAGCTTCGGTGACGAGGACGGCGATGAGCCCGTGGCGGAGGTGAAGTTCGGGAGTCGCACGCTGCATGTCGCGGCGGGGCCCTACGCCGTGCTCGCCGCGGTGGTGGCCGGCAAGGCGCTCCCGACGCTGGCGGAGTCGCTCGCGACGACGGTCGAGCAGGTCCACATGGAAGCGGCCCTCGAACTCTCCGAGTTCCGCGGCGACGCCGACGTGTTCCGCGCGGTGAAGCCGCTGCTCGAGGAGTGCCTGGACGAGCAACGCAAGGAGCGCAAGCGCTCGCCGCTGGTCTGGCTCGTCTGGCTGGCGATCCTCGGCACCGCCGGCTGGTTCGGCTGGCAGGCGTGGCAGGAGCGGCAGCGCGTCGAGGCGGTCTGGCAGGGTGGACTCAGCGCGCTGCGCCAGGCGCCGGGCGTCGTGGTGCTCGACGTGGACCGGGACGGCGACCGGGTGCGCATCGCGGGGCTGCGCGACCCGGAGGCCCGAGCCCCGGCCGAGATCCTCGCGGCGGCGGGCCTGGATCCGTCGACCCTGGACCTCGAGTTCGAGACCTACTCCTCGCTCGATCACGACTTCGTCGAGGCCCGCATGCGGCGCCTGCTCGACGTGCCCGGTGCGCCCTTCCTGAGGCTGGTCGGTGACGTCGTCGAGGCCCAGGGCCACGCCACCCACGCGTGGATCGAACGGGCCAGCATCCTCGCGCCGACGATTCCCGGCGTGACGCGCCTCGACCGGACCGCGCTCGTCGACACCGACCGGCGCGAGCTGGAGAGCGCCTGGACCCGGCTGGCGGCGTTGCGCTTCCACTTCACCGAGGGCACCGATGTCATCGAGCCCCATCCCGTGGACGATGCCGAGATCGCCTTGACGCTGAGCTGGCTCGACACGCAGACCGCCCTGGCCGGGAGCTTCGCGCGCATCGTCATCCAGGGACGCGCGGTCCCCACCGAGCAGGACACGGTCGGGGACCTGGGACGGCGGCGCGCGTCGGCCGCCGCCCGCCGCCTGGAAGAACTCCTCCCCGAGGCGACCGGGTACGACATCGTGGCCGACGTGGACCCCGGTGACCCCGAGGCCTGGGGTGGGCGCGCGGACCGGATGGTCCACATGAAGGTGAAGCTGCTCGGTGTGGGGCGGCGATGATCCGCGCCAAGGTCTGCATGCTGGGCGCCTACGCCGTGGGCAAGACCAGCCTCGTGCAGAGGTACGTCCAGGGCATCTTCCGGGATGTCTACCAGACCACGGTCGGCGTGCACATCCACAAGCACGAGACGACGGTGGAGGAGCGTGAGGTCACGCTCATGCTCTGGGACATCCACGGCGAAGACGACCTGCAGGAGGTCCGCCGCTCCTACATCGTCGGCAGCGCGGGCTACCTGCTCGTGGCCGATGGCACGCGGCCGGCCACGCTCGAGGTGGCGCTGCAGTTGCACGAGCGCGCGATCTCCGTGGTGGGGGACGTGCCCTTCGCGCTGTTGCTCAACAAGGCGGACCTGACCGAGAGGTGGGACCTGGACGACGATCGGCTCGACGCGCTGCGTGCCGCCGGCGTCCTTGTGCGCAGGACCAGCGCCAAGGACGGCTCGGGCGTGGTCGCGGCCTTCGAGGACCTCGCGGCCGGGGTCAGCCAGCGATGAACCGACGTGCGCCGCCCCCGGGGTCCCGGCGATGACGGCGTTGCCCCACGAGCTGGGAGAGGCGCTGCTCCGCCGCATCGCCGATGCGCGGCAGACGGCGTGGCTGCGCGTCGATGATCGCGGCGCCGTGCGCGAGAGTGGCGGCGACCTGGCGCGGCTCGGCCTCTCGACGCTCCGTGCCGGCGCCGATGCGGGCGCCGAACTCGGTCTGCTCGAAGGGCTGTTGCCGCTCGCCGACCCGCTGGAGCTCCCGGCCGTGCGCCTGCCGGGCGGCGCCACCGTGGACGTGCTGCTCGTCCCGGCCGAGGGCGGCGCCTGGTTGCTGCTGGACGGGGCCGAGGAACACGTGCGCGAGGTCGAGGCCCTGCAGCAACGCCTGCACGAACTGACGCTCGATCTCCCCGGCACGGTGGAGCTGGCCCTCTCGGACCTCGGCGCGGCACTCCTCGAGCGGGGCGAGGACGGCACCTTCCGCCTGCTCACCGCGGCTCCCGCGTGGCTGGCCGACCTGGCCGGCGAGCGCGACCCCATCGCGGCGGCACGCCACCCTGGCGAGCTGAGCCCCTTCCTCGAGCACTTCCTGACGCTGGCCGAGGAGTTCTGGGCCGTCGGTGAGATCGGTCGCTGGGGCTCCGGCCCGTGGGAGGAGACCTCGCCTGCCGGGCGGGACTGGCCGCTGGAGGCCACCGCGCTGCGGCTGCGCTCGGGCGCCGCGCTGCTGCTGGTGCGTCAGATCCAGGACGTGTTCGAGGAGCGGCGTCGGATCCTCACCCGCGCGCGCGAGCATCAACTCGAGTACGAGGCCCTGCGGCGGGAGATCGAGAAGAAGGAGGTCCTGCTGCACTGCATCGTGCACGACCTCAAGGGGCCGCTCTCGGTCATGGCCGGAAGCCTCGCGCTGCTGCGGCGCCCGACGCTGGACGACGACAAGCGCGCCGAGCTCCTCGACCTCGCCATCGGCCAGGCGAACCGCCAGCGCGAGATGATCGAGTTGGTGCTCGACGTGTTCGCCGCCGAGTTGGCCGCCATGGAGGCCTGGGCGGACCACCCGCTGGCCGCCCCGGATGCGCGGGCGTGCGCCGCGGCGAGCGTGGACGACTACCTGCCGGCCTTCCGCGCCGCGGGCCTCGGGCTGCGGCTGGACGAGAGCGGCGCGCAGGCCCGAGCGCATGTCTGCGGGCGCCGCGATCAACTCGACCGTGTGCTCGCCAATCTGCTCGAGAACGCCCGTCGTCATGCGCCTCCCGACAGCGAGGTCGTGCTGGGGATCTCGACCTCGGAGACCGCCGCCCGCATGTGGGTCGACGACGAGGGGCCGGGCGTCTCGCCGGCGGTGGTGGAGCGGCTCTTCGGACGCTTCGTCCGCGACCCGTCGTCGGGCGGGACGGCGGGGCTCGGGCTCTACTTCTGCCGCACGACCATCGCACGGTGGGGTGGGTCCATCGGGTACGAGCCGCGGCAGCCGCGGGGCGCGCGGTTCTGGATCGAGTTGCCCAGGACAGACCCGATCCGGTGAGTTGACCGGCGCGGTGTCGGCTGCTTAGGCTCCGCGCCGATCTCGGTCCTGCTCCGCGATCGCAGCGGCGACGCTCGCACCGATCCACCCACGCTGGACGCTTCCTTGGTCACGCACACGGTCCGCTCGATCCCGTCTCGCCTCGGCCTCGGGGGGGCGTTGCCCGTGCTGCTGGCCGCCGCCCTGTCGAGCGCCCCGACCGCGGCGCAGGCCCCGACCGGTGCACAGGTCCCGACCACGGCTCACGCCCCGACCGGTGCGCAGGAGGAGGCCGTCGTCGGCTCCGAGGTCACCATCGGACTCATCGGCGGGGATGTCGTCTCGGGCACGGTGCTCGAGGCCCATGGCGACCGGCTCGTGATCAGCCACCCGCTGTTCGGGATGCTGACGGTGCCCGTGATCGAGATCGCCCCGCCACCCGAGCCGGAGCCGGAGCCTGAGATCTCGCCCTGGTCGGGCACCTTCGACTTCTCCGCCAAGGGCTCTCGCGGCAACAGCAAGAACGACCAGACCCGCGCCTCGATCGAACTGCTGTTCGACGACAAGGAGACCACGCGCGACCGCATCTACGCCCGGACCCGCAAGGACCGGGATGACGGAGACGACACGGCGAACAACTCCTACGCCGTGGTCCGCCGCGAGTGGTATCTGGAAGAGACCGAGTGGCGCCCCTTCGTGCAGGCCAGCATGGAGTGGGACGACTTCACCGACTGGCGTCGCCAGCAGACGGTCAGTGCCGGTGGCGCCTACACGCTGATCGACGAGGAGCAGGTCGAGCTCAACGGTCGCGTCGGTTTCGCCCTCAACAGGAAGCTGTCCGGTGACGAGGCCGACGGCTGGCAGAAGGAGCTGCTGCTGGGTGGCGACTGGCGCTGGGACATCACCGACGGCCAACGCTTCAAGGCCAACATGGACATCTACCCGAGCCTCGAGGAGCGCGGGGACTTCCGCACGGTGACCGGGCTGTCCTACGAGCAGGACATCGGCGCGGACGAGACGCCCTGGATCTTCAAGCTCGGCTTCGACCACCGTTACGACGCCATGCCGGGTGATGACACGAAGAAGGGCGACTACGACTACTACGTCGGCCTCGGCTACAGGTTCTGAGTCGGACCGGACCGATCCGGGCCCGCACTCGGGCCGGTGACGGGCCTCGGGTCGGCGCCGGGAGTTCCGATCGCCGGGGCGAAGCGCTACGCTCCGACCGGGAGAGCGGACTCGTGGACGCCCTGTGAGGAGAGATCGCCGTGCGTGTGCTCATCGTCGACGACGACCAGGACTTCCGCCGCGTCCTCGAGCTGGCGCTCGACGCCGAGGGGACGCAGACCGAGACCGCCCAGGATGGCGCCGCGGCCCTGCAGCTCCTGGCGCAACGGCCTGCCGGTCACTTCGACCTGATCCTGCTCGACGTGCAGATGCCGGGGGCCTCGGGCTGGGACCTGCTGTACCGGTTGCGCGAGGCGGGGGACGAGATCCCCGTGATCTACATCTCCGGGCTCGATCAGACCGAGCACAAGATCAAGGGGCTCGGCCTGGGCGCGGACGACTATCTGACCAAGCCGGTCGACGTGGATGAACTCAAGGCGCGGCTCGAAGCCGTCCTGCGGCGTCGACGGTCCATCGAGCCGTTGCGCTACGGCGAACTGACCATGGACCTCGCGCGTCGCAAGGTGACGCGGGGCGAGAACGCGGTGGACCTGTCGCCGCGCGAGTTCGACCTGCTGCTGACGCTGGTGCGAGCCAAGGGCGGCATCGTCTCGCGGGCCGAACTGCTCAGGGACGTCTGGGACATGGACTTCGATCCGGGCACCAACGTGCTCGACGTGCACATAGGCAGGCTGCGCCGCAAGGTCGATCGGACCGGGCGCCCGCTGATCCTCAACGAGCGCGGCCAGGGCTACCACATCGCCGCCCACGAGGGCTGAGCGTCGCGGGGCCGGGGTGGCGCGTGGCCTCCTCACGGGATCGTCAGGCGCCGGATGTACGGCCTCGTCCTAGCCTGGGACGTGCACCCCACGATCCCGAGCGAGGGGCGCCCCGCGTCCGAGACCCATGACGGCCCACGCCTTCCGCCCCCGCCTGCTGCTCCTGGCCCTGGTCGTGGCCGCGTTGACCTGGGCGTCGACGCGCGGGGCGATGCTGTGATCGGGGCGCCGGCAGCCCGTCTCGCGGCCCTCGCGGCCACGCTCGAGGCGGTCCGACTGGCGCCCGCCTGCGAGGACCCGCGCCTGGACGGCACCCTGGCCCGCGTGGCCCGCGCACTCGAACACTGCGCCGAGGCCCTCGCCGACGCCGAGCTGCTGCGGCTGGGGCGGTCGCTGGCCACCGGCGCCCGGTCCTCGCGTCGCCCGATCCTCGATGCCGTCCTGGTGCACCTCGCGGGCGTGCCGGCCGTCGCGCCTCCGCGCCGCGTGCTCGTGGTCGACGGTGATGAGGGCATGCGCCGCCTGCACGCACTGACGCTGTCCTCGCCCGACTGCACCGTGATCGGCGCGGCGGGCCTGGCCGAAGCCCGCGCGGCGCTGGCGACGTCGAGCGTCGATCTGACCGTGCTCGAGCTGTCGCTGCCCGACGGCGACGGGCGCATGCTGCTCGGCGCGGGGCACCACCAGGGCGGGGCGATGATCGTGTGCACCGCCGAGCGGGACGTGGTCGCGCGCACCGAGTGCTACGCGCTCGGCGCCGACGCGGTGTTGCTCAAGCCGTGTGCTCCCGAGGAACTCCAGGCGTGCGTGGTCGGACGCCTCGCCCGGCCGGTGGGCCCGGGTGTCTCGCGTCTGCAGGACGCGTCCTGGTGGACCGATGCCGGCGGTGGGCGCGTCGCGAGTGGTGCCGAGGCCTGACGCCTAGCCTGGACTTCTCACCAGCTTCTGCTGCGGAATCACGAGGACCTCCATGGCTGCGTCGAGCGGCGCGGTCGATGCTCGACGGGGTGTGCACCCCGCCTCCGCGTCGACCACGCCGCTGCTCCTTGCCACGAAGGCCCGCCCCCTCGCGACGAAGCTGGTGAGAAGTCCAGGCTAGAGCGGGTCGACCTTGCGCGCCAGCAGGCCCCCGATCATCAGCGCCACCCCGACGCCGGGGTACAGGATGCCGATGATCCAGGACTTCATCGCGCTGTCGTCCAGGCCCAGCCGCAGAGCCAGCCCCGCGCCGACCATGATCCCCACGAGGAGGATCATGAACGGGCTGAAGACGCTCCAGAACGGCGCGGTCTCGCCCGACTTCACGATGTGCGTCACCGCGCGTCGCGCGCCCTTCTTGAGCGCCGACATGCCCTTGCCGATGCCGAGCACCACCGCCGCGGCGAGGGCGTACCAGGTGTTCGGTGGCAGCAGACCGGTGACGCCCTCGACGTCGCGCAGCCCGAGGTAGGGCAGGCCGCGCCAGATGAGCATCAAGCCCACGGCGAACCACACCACGCACACGACGAGCCGACGTCCTTGGATGCTCATTCCGTGACTGCTTTCTTCAGGAGTTTCCGAGCCACACGACGACAGCGGTCGCGGCGGCGCCGAGAGTGAGGGCACGGGCCCACGCCGCCGATCCCGAGCGCGGCGCGTCGGGATCGTAGCGGCTGTTGAGTCCGAGCCCGAGGGTCAGGCAGATCGAGGCACCGAGGCCGTAGGGGAGGAAGGGCACGGCGCGGAAGCCCTCCGTGCCGAAGCGCAGGTAGAGCCAGATGATCAGGATCTGGAACGCGGCGAACAGCAGCAGCCGCGAGAGCTGGAACAGGGGCGGCAGGGCCACCTCCTCCTCGTGCTGGATCAGCTCCTCCATGGCCGGGGTGCCGGGGCGCGGCACCTGGTGCGTCGCGGCCAGTTCGTCCATCAACGCCGCATTGCGTTTCAGCATGGGCGGGATCAGGAACAGCACCGAGAGCTGCAGTGCCATCGAGACCCAGACCGCGGCCGCGTGCCAGAACACGACCAGGCGACCGGTGTCGGCGAGCATGCCCGTGATCGCCGCCGCGGCCGGCGCGAAGGCGGCCAGGTACATGAATACGTAGCCGCGCTGCTTCATCCACAGGGCATGGCGGGCTTCCCAGTCTGCCTCGGCCCGCGAGGCGCGCACGAAGGCCTTGACCCAGAACCCGGTGCCGAGGAAGTAGGCGAAGGGCAGCGACTGCACCAGCACCGCGAAGACCGCCGCGACGAAGCCCACGCTCACGTGCCAGGCCCGGGCCTCCGCGGCCTCACCGGCGGCCACGCCCGTCACGACGGCGTAGCCGTACACGAGCAGGACGGTGGTGACGAGAGCGCGGTAGATCGTGGCCATTGGCACAGGCTCCGGGGCGCGCGTTATAGTCGCCCCGTTCGACCCCGCATTGTGCCGCAGGAGCATGGCCGTGAGCCAGATCGTCATCACCGAGGAAGCCCTGCACTGGCAGGAAGTCGCCCACAAGGTCGCCGAGGAGGTCGTGCGTCCCGTCGCCCGGCACTTCGACGAGATCCAGGAGTACCCGACCGAGGTGCGGGCCGCGATCGCCGAGGCCGGGTTGCTGGGCGTGTGGATCCCCAAGGAGTACGGCGGCCACGGCGCGGGCATCGTGGCGCTGTGCATGGTCATCGAGGAACTCTCGCGGGCCTGCGGCGGCGTGGGCGTGGCCTATGCCGTGAACGCCCTGGGCAGCTTCCCGATCCTGGTCGGCGGCACCGAGGAGCAGAAGTTGCGCTGGATGCCGTCCATCGCCAGCGGCGAGAAGATGATCGCGTTCTGCCTGAGCGAGAAGTTCGCCGGGAGCGACGCCGGCGGCATGCGCTGCCAGGCGCACCTCGACGGCGACGAGTGGGTCATCAACGGCGAGAAGAAGTGGACCACCAACGGCGGCGTCGCGTCGCTGTACACGGTCTTCGCCGTCACCGACAAGACCAGCAAGAGCCGCCGCATCTCCGCCCTGATGGTCGAGCAGGGCACGCCCGGTTTCTCGATCGAGAAGATCGAGGACAAGATGGGCATCCGCTGCGTGCCGGTGGTGGAGACGCACTTCGACGACGTGCGCGTGCCGGCCGCCAACCTGCTCGGTGGCAGGCCGGGCATGGGCTTCAAGCACGCCATGATGACGCTGGACCGCGCGCGCCCCGGCGTGGCGGCGCAGGGCATCGGCCTCGCCCAGGGTGCGCTCGAGTACGCGGTGACCTACGCGTTGCGCCGCCAGCAGTTCGGGCAGAACCTGGCGTCCATGGGCGTGATCCAGGACATGCTGGGCCGCATGGGCACCGAGGTCGAGGCCGCGCGCGGCCTCGCGTGGCGCGCCGCGACCGCGGTGGACACCGGGGACATGAAGGCCGTGAACCGCCTCGCCGCCATGAGCAAGTCCTTCGCCACGGACGTGGCCATGCGCGTGACCACCGACGCGGTGCAGATCTTCGGCGGCTACGGATACATGAAGGACTACCCGATCGAGAAGTACATGCGCGACGCGAAGATCACGCAGATCTACGAGGGCACCAACCAGATCCAGCGCATGGTCGTGGCACGCAACCTGATGAAGGAAGCGGAGACCTACAGCCACCTCAGCGACTACATCCCGACCGAGACCTACGAGGGCTACCAGGCGCTCGAGGAAGAGGTCGGCGCCGAGGCCTGACCGTCGGGAGCGGCCCTAGAAGGGGTATCCGCTCTTCTTGCCCTTCTTCTGGCCCTTCTTCTTGCCGCCGCCCAGGATCGGTGGCGGGATCTGGGCTCCACCGGCTCCCATGCCGCCGCCCTTGCCCGTGCCTCCGGCCTTGGCGCCCATGCCGCCGCCCTTGCCGGCCTTGCCGCCGCCCATGCCGGCGCCCATGCCGCCGCCCATCCCGCCGGCGGCACCCGCAGAGCCCTGCTTGCTCAGCTGCACCGCCCGGGCGATCTTGTTGTTCGCGCGCTGGATCAGCAGGCTGTTCGCGACCAGCTCCGCGGGCGACGGGGGTGGCGTGATGCCCTTCAACGGGCTTCCCGCGGGCACCGCCTCGGCGATGTCCTCGAGCAGTTCCTGCTGTTTGGCGAGGAACTCCCACACCGACATCGAACCGTTGTCGACGCGCCACGCGAGCGTGTCCATGTGGCTGACCCGCGTGGTGTAGAGGGCGCCGTGATAGCCGGCATCGAGGAGCTGTCGGCTGATGGCCGCGTCCTGCGCCAGGATCAGGTCCGCACTGAGTTCCTTGTCCGGGCGTGCGTTCTCCCAGCGACGCTCGAGGGCGACCGAGTCGGCGAGCAGCTTCGTGCGCTGCCCGACGAGTGCGGTGCGGTCTTCCGGCTCGATCAGCTCCGGACCGGTGAGTCGATCCTGGAGCCTGTCGATCTCCGGCTGGAGCTTGATCCACTCGAGAACCACCTGGTCGATCCCCGAGGCCGTGTAGAGCTTGGCGCGCAGGACGTCGAGGTCCAGATCGAGCTCCTCCGCCTCGGGGGCCTCGTCCCAGAGCTCCACGGGCGTCTGCAAGACCGAGACGAGCTCCGACAACACCTGGCCACGCACGGTCTCGTTGAAGAGCGTGAGCATGGAGAGATCGCCGCCGCCGGCCTCGCTCGTGTCGGGCGAGATGGCGTCGAGGGTGACGGTCAGCTCCTCGATCACTTCGCGGTTCGCGTTGCCCGAGAGCAGGTCCTCGGCCTGGACGGCCAGGCGCGCGTAGTCGAGCTCGCGCTGGATGACTTCGTCGCGAAGCGTGACACCGCGGTCGCGCTGGGCCCAATCGCCGGTGGAGACGAACTTCTCGTTCGCCTCGCGCCACAGGGTCAACGGTCGCGTATCGCGGGACTCGTCATAGGCACGGCGCAGACGCGAGACGAGAGCCAGCACCTTGCGGTTCAGCTCAGCGGCCTGGTTCGGGGAGGGGAGGTCCAGCGGTGCCAGGGGGATCTGTCGGGCGTTGTCTCGAAAGGACAACTTGTCCTCGGTGAGACGCAGGCGGCGCTTGCGGCGATGCCCGGTGAGGTCCCGGACCTTCTCGCGCGCGAGGGGCTGGGACCACTCGAAGGCCTGCACTTCGAGCTCGTACGCGAGGACGTCCTTGAGCAGGTCGGTGAAGCGCTGGTGCGTGGGGTTGGTGGGGCGGGGCGCGCCTGCCGTCTGTCCCGGGTCCGGGTCCGGGTCCGGGAGGGGCGGCGCATCGGGAACGGCACCGTCCTCGGTGCCGGGGCCTGTGGCGCCGGCACCTGTGGAGTCGACACGGCCATCGCGTCCACGCCAGGGACGGGTGCCGCCGGGCTGGTCGGCGCGGCTCTCGAGCCAGGCCCGCTGTCGATCCTCGTTGGAGGTCTCGGAGGTCTCGGGGGCCGCGGCGGGGTCCGTCTGGGGCGCGGACACCGCGGTTGCCGCCTCCTGCAGGGCGGCAGCCGGGCCGGCCAGCAGGGCGATCAGGGCCCATGCCGACAGGTTCCGGCGGGCCCGCCCGGCTGGGCCCTTGGCACGGCGCGCTCGATCGCTAGAATCGCTCGGCTCGTCACAGCACGCCGCATCCTGCGGTCCGGACCCCGAGGATCTGTCCCCATGGCTGTCTGCAACCGCAAGATCAAGAAGGCGAACCACGGCAAGCGGCCACAGAGTCGTCGGAACGCCCGCCGGTACCGCAAGGTCAAGGTCCGCACCTGATCCGGCCAGCCCGGCCAGCGTCTCCGGGGCGCCCAGGCGCTTCGAGGGGGCGGCGCTGGCGAGGACCGCGGTGAGGACCATGGCGACATCTCGAAGTTCGGGGTGAGGCTGCATCATACGGGTCCTGCCGACGGCCCGCCGCAGGATCGCGCGGCGACCCGGCACACGGGGCGCCGCGTCCCATTTCGACCAGGGATCGGGCCGTTCTTGAACGCACGCGCAGCCCACCGGTTGCGCCGTGCCGGCGCGACGCCCCCCGGTCGCGCGGCGGGGTCGACCCGGAGCGCCTCGCGCGAGCCGAGATCCCAGGCTGCGGTATGCTTCGAGGGTGAGGTTCGGGCGCCACCGCCCGGCCCGGCACCCCTCTCCCGGAAGACACGAGGATGCACACCCTGCGCCACACCCTGCTCGTCGCCGCCCTGGTGGCCCTGGCTCCCGCCTTCGCGGCCGGGCAGCTCTGCAATGACAACTTCTGGAAGAACGACAGCCTGCCCGACAATCCCATGGGGGCCATCACGGTGTCGGTCATCCCGGGCCTGTGCGAGGGCGAAGCGGCGGCCCAGGTCTTCCAGCTCGGGGGCGCCGGACCGCAGCAGATCGAGAAGGTCTCGGTCGGCTTCGGCTCGGGCGGAGGCGTGAACGGCAACATCGCGGTCGTGAACGTCGAGATCTACGACGGCATCACCTGGAACGCCGGCGTGCCCACCCTCGGGACCAAGGTCTTCGACTTCGAGGACGACGTCGGGGGGAACATCCAGCTCACGAGCACCGGCATCAACGAGTTCGACCTCTCGAACGAGAACATCGTGGTCGGGCAGGGCACCGACGCCTTCGTCGTCGCGTGGCGCATGCTGATCAACTTCAACGGCACCTGCGCGGCCGGCTTCAGCTCCAACTTCTTCACCGACAACGCCGGGCTCTTCGGCTGCACGACACCGTCGCAGGAGAGCCTGATCGACATCGCCGGTCAGGGCTGGTCCGACGCGAGCACGGTGGTGGTGAGCGGCTTCCCGCTGTGCCCGCTGTTCTTCAACGGCAGCTGGGTGATCCGCGCCTGCACCTCCGATGTGGTCGGCGGCACGGGCCAGTTCGTGAACCTGGGCAACGCGCTCACCGGCAACTTCGCGCCGACGCTCAACGGCTCGGGCTCGCTCGCGGGCGGCGCCAGCTTCACGCTCAGCTTCGCCAGCCTTCCGCCGTTCACCTCGGGCATCGTGTTCCTCGGGCTGACCGCCGGCAACCTGCCCTTCAAGGGCGGCGTGCTCGTGCCGGTGCCGTTCACCCAGTTCAGCCTGCCCACGGTGGGCGGCACGATCCCGCTGCCCGCGTCCATGCCGCTGGGCCTGCCGTCGGGCCTGTCGCTGATCCTGCAGGGTTGGTTCCCGGACGCCGGAGGACCGAAGGGCGCCAGCGCCACGAACGGGCTCGAGATGATCCTGCCGTAGTCGGCGCCGCAGGCCCGCTCCGGACAGGTGCGCGGGATGGTAGAACACCGGCCCCGCCCCGGAGCGCCCTCGTGAAGTTCCTGCAGACCGAGTTGGAAGGCGTGCTCGTCGTCGAGCCCGACGTCCATCGCGACGATCGGGGCTTCTTCCTCGAGAGCTACCACGTCGGCAAGTACGCCGAAGGCGGCATCGACGCGGTCTTCGTGCAGGACAATCACAGCAAGAGCGCCCGCGGGACCCTGCGCGGTCTGCACGCGCAATGGCGTCGCCCCCAGGGCAAGCTCGTGCGCGTGCTCGACGGCGAGGTCTTCGACGTGGCCGTGGACATGCGCCGTGGCTCGCCCACCTTCGGGCGCTGGGTGGGGGTCACGCTCAACACCGAGAACCACCGGCAGATCTGGGTACCGCCGGGGTTCCTGCACGGCTTCTGCGTGGTCAGCGAGACGGCCGAGGTCGAGTACAAGTGCACCGACCTCTACGACCCGGGGGGCGAACTCGGCGTGCTCTGGAACGACCCGGACATCGGCATCGAGTGGCCGGTGGACAGCCCCGTGCTGTCGACCAAGGACAAGGCGGCACCGCGTCTGCGCGAGGTGCCCGAGGACCAGTTGCCGACCCACGCCTGAGGCGAGCCGGTGGTCTCGGCCGTCGGGCGCGATTCAGCCCTCGCCGCGGGCCTCTTCGGTCGACACGTTGATGCGCACCGGTGGCGGCCGGTCGCGGCCCGTGCCCAGGTCGTAGTCGTCGAGCAAGACGCGCGCCTGCTCGCGCCCTCGGGCGGCGGCCTCATCGCTGGCCCGCTTGCCCGGCCACTCGACCGGGTCGGGCCCCGCTCCGTCGCCCTGGACCACGTGCAGGGTCTGGGTCGGGAAGGCGAACTCCACGCCCAGCTTCGCGGCGAGGCGGATCACGTCGAGCATGAAGCGATGCCGCTCGCGCAACTCGGTGTTCCACTCGGGCGTCTCGAAGAACATGTACAGCAGGACGTTCAGCGACGTCGCGCCGAAGTCGTTCAGGTAGACCTGGTAGTAGTCCTTGCGCGTGTACGGGTGGCGCCGGATGAGCTCGCGCACCCCCTCGCAGAAGGCCTCGATCTTCTCCGGCGACGTGTCGTAGGTCAGCGACAACAGCGTGCGGTAGCGGCGGTAGGTGCGCGCGCCGAGGTTGTCCACCGCGGTGTCGATCATGCGGCTGTTGGGCACCGAGATGACCGAGTTGTAGAAGGTGCGGATGCGCGTGGAGCGGAAGCCCACCGACTCCACCGTGCCCTCGACGTCGCCGCCGATCTTGACCCAGTGTCCGACCTGGTAGATGCCGTCGGAGATGATCATGAACGAGCCGAACAGGTTCTTGACCACGTCCTGGGCGGCGAGCGCGAAGGCCAGGCCGCCGAGACCGAGGCCCGTGACCAATCCGACCACGTTGAACTTCAGCTCGTGGGCCAGGAAGATCACGCCCACGGCGAGGATGAACACCTTGAGCGACTTGCACAGCAACGGGACGACCAGGTCGTCCATCTCGCTCGCGGTCTTCCTGGACCAGGATTCGAGCGCCTCGCGCAGGATGTCGACCAGCCGGTAGCTGCCCCAGACGGCGCCGACCACGATCAGGAACTCGGCGGCCACCTTGAAGACCACGTTGGCCTGGTCCGGCAGCGCCAGGAACACGAGCCCGAGATTCCAGACCAGGCCGATGACCACGAGCCCGAACGGCCGCAGGCTGTGCGCCATGGTCTCGCGCCGCACGCTGAGGTGCTCGCGGTGCAGGAGACGCACGGCGACGAAGCCGATCAACCAGATCGTCAGCCGGTCGAGGAAGACGCCGGCGAAGGCCAGGACCAACAGCGCGATCCACTTGTAGAGCTGCAGGCCCAGGAAGCCCGGCTCACGGAGCGTCTCGGGCATCCTGTCGCGCAGCCAGCGGGACGGGTTGAGTCGCAGCAAGGCGGCGTCGCCGACCTCACTGCCCGCGACGCGCCCGAGGCTCTCGACGACCGCGAGCATGTCCGGGATCGCGCCCACCGTGCGCCGATCGAAGAGCCAGCGCCCGTCCGCGACCCGCGTGATCTCGATCCTCCCGGCCGAGTTCTCGCGCACCAGGTAGGGGGCGGCGTCGGGGGCGTCCGGCAGCCGGTCGATGTCCACCACGGCCAGCCGGTCGAGGATCTCCTTCAGGTCGAAGGCGAGACCGGGGCCGACGTCTTCGCGGGTGATCTCCGAGATGTCGGAGAGGTCCAGGCACGACACCGCGTCGGCGATGGCCGCGTCGTCCCCCTCCACGGCCTCGGTCACCGAGGTCAGGAAGGTGCGCATGGTGGCGCGCGGCGTCCGCAGCGTCGCGGGCACGGAGGACGATTCCGTCGTCGCCCCGCCCTCCTGCGCACTCGTGCCGGCTGCGAGGAGCGGGCCGAGCAGCAGCAGCAACAGCACGGAGCGGGTGAACACGGGCGTCCTCATGGCCGCGCATGATACACAGCGCGGTATGCTGGCGGCCGTCACCATCCCGTGTCCCCGGGTGTCTCCACGATGCAGTTCAAGTCCTTCTTCCTGCCCTGCCTGGCTCACGCCAGCTATCTCGTCGGCGACGGTGGCGAGTGCGCCATCGTGGACCCCCAGCGGGACGTCGGCCACTACCTCGCCGAGGCCGCCGCGCGCGGGCTGAGGATCACCCACGTGATCGAGACGCACCTGCACGCGGACTTCGTCTCGGGGCACCTGGAGCTGGCCCGCGCCACGGGCGCCACGATCCACGTCAGCCACAAGGCCGGCGCCGGCTTCGACCACGAGCCGCTGCGCGAGGGCGACGAGATCCGCATGGGCGACGTCGTGCTGCGCGTGATGGAGACGCCGGGACACACGCCCGAGAGCCTCTGCCTGCTCGTGATCGACCGGGCCCGAGGGGACCAGCCGGTCTCGGTGCTGACCGGCGACACGCTCTTCATCGGGGACGTCGGGCGTCCCGACCTGGCCGGGTCGCGGGGCTACACGTCGGAGCAGATGGCCGCGCTCCTCTACGACAGCCTGCGCAACCGGTTGATGCCCCTGGCCGACGAGGTCGAGGTGTTCCCCGCCCACGGCGCCGGCTCGTCCTGCGGGCGCAAGATGAGCGCCGAGCTGTTCAGCACCATCGGCCGGCAGAAGCAGCTCAACTGGGCGCTCCAGCCGCAGTCCCGCGAGGACTTCGTGGTGGCGCTGACCGCCGGACTCGACGAGCCACCGATGTACTTCCCGCGCGACGCCGAGCTCAACCGCCAGGGAGCACCGGCCCTCGATGATCTCGCGCCGCCCTCGGCGCTCGGCCCCGACCAGGTCGCCGAGGCGATGCAGCGCGGCGCCGTGCTGCTCGACGTGCGCCCGGCCACCGAGTTCACCGCGGGGTTCGTGCCCGGTTCGACCTGGGTCGGACTGAACGGCAGCTTCGCGTCGTGGTGCGGCTCGCTGATCCCGGCCGGCCCGCCCGTGATCCTGGTGCCCGGCAGCCCCGGTGACGTCGAGAGCGCGGCCTTGCGCCTCGGGCGCGTCGGCCTGTCGGCCCGTGGCTTCCTGGACGGCGGCGTGCAGGCCTGGGTCGACGCGGGTCGCGAGCTGTCCACGCTCGACTGGATCGACGTGGATGCCCTCGCCGCGCGCCGCGCTGTCCCCGTCGCCGACGACGAGCCGGGCGGCGCGGCACTCGAACTGCTCGACGTGCGCCAGCCCGGTGAGTGGGAGGACGGCCACGTTCCCGGCGCGGTCAACGTGCCGCTGCGCTCGCTGGCCGGTCGCATCGCCGGCCTCGAGGCCTCGCGCCCGCTGGCCGTGGTGTGCCAGACCGGTTATCGCTCGACGATCGCCGCCAGCCTGCTCGCGGCGGCCGGCTTCCGCAGCGTGCTCGACGTGACCGGAGGGACGGCCGCGTGGATCGAGGCCGGGCGCCCGGTCGAGTCCCCCGTCACCCACTGATCCCCGCGACCGACCCCGTGTGCACCGTCACCTTCGTGCCCGACGCCCGCGGCGGCTTCATCCTGGCCACCAACCGGGACGAGAGCCCCGAGCGCGGCGAAGCGCGGCCGCCGGAGGTCTTCGACCACGGCCCGGGCCGCGTGCTCGCCCCCAGGGATGCCGACGCCGGCGGGACCTGGGTGCTGGCGACCGACGGCGGCGTGGTGCTGTGCATCCTCAACGGCGACGGCGAGCCGCTGGGCCCGCTCCCCGACGACCTGCGCAGCCGCGGGCTCCTGGTCATGGACCTGGCCGTCGATCCGGATCCCGCCGTCATCGCCGACACGCTGCGTCGCGGGTGGATCGAGCGCCGCCTGCACACCCGTCCGTTCAAGCTGCTCGTGGCCGTGCCCGGAGGGGGGGCCGCCGGAGCGGTCTCGCCCGCCGGGCTGCTGCGCTTCGACTGGGACGGGGCAACGCTGCGGGAGCGCTGGCTGTCCGGCCCGCAGGTCGCGGTGTCGAGCACCTGGATGCGTGTCAACGTGACCGCCGTGCGCGAGGGCGCCTTCGCCCAGCTGCGGCCGCGGCTCGGGGTGCTCACGCGCGCGCCCGGCGCCGCGGTGCTGGCGGCGGTCGAGGCGTTCCAGGCCAGCCACGCGCCCGGCGCTCCCGACGGCGACGCCTACAGCGTGTGCATGCATCGCGACGACGCGCGCACGGTCAGCTCGACGACGGTGATCGTCGAGCCCGCCCGGGTGCGCATGCGCTATCGCGCGGGCTGGCCCTGTCGCGGCGCGCCGGCTGTCGAGCTGCAGCTGCCGCGGCGCTGACTCGCGTCAGGGTCGACGCACCAGGATCTGGACCGCCTGCTTGCCGTGCTCGTCCACGCCGATCACGAGCACGTCGCTGCGCCCATCGCCGTCGAGGTCCTCGATCAGCAGTTGCAGGTCGGTGAGGAACTCGAGGCCCGAGTGGGGGGCCACGGAGATCGTCTGCGTCAGGGTCGGCGGCTGGCCCTCGGCGGCCTGCCGCATGGACCACCCGGGGACCTGGATCAGATCGTCGAGGTCGGTCAGGTCGATGGTCTTCGTCGAGCCTTCCTCGAGCGAGTCGAGGTCGGCCAGGATGAACTGCTCGACGACGGCGTCGATGTCGGCGATGTCGCGCACGTCGTCGAACAGCTGGCCGCGCAGGTCGTGCGGGACGAGGTCGCGGTGGAAGACGAGCTGGTTCCCGCGGATGTCGACGATGTCGTCGAGCTGCCCGTCGGTGTCCAGCGCCAACCGGCGCGCGGGCACGCGGAAGCGCTCCCCCCACTTCTGCTCGAGCTCCTCGCCGCCGTCGAGAGCGAGCGGGAGCAGCGCGGGGATCTCGACGGTGATCGTCTTGCGATCGATGGGCTTGCGCGAGAAGGTGCCGCCCTCGTTGCCGTAGGTGAAGATGTCGAAGTCCAGCGATCCGGAGAGCAGCAGCCAGCGCAGCACGCGCCCCAGCGAGAGCCGGTCGGCGCGTACCAGCTGCAGGTCGAGGGCGCCGTCGCCGTCCACGTCCCGGAGCTGGAAGTAGAAGATGTTGCCCGAGGCCTTGAGGACCTGGTCGGGGCGCGCGAAGTCGGGACCGTGCGCACCGTTGGCGTAGACGCGGAAGCGTCCGCCGCGCTGGACGACGAGGTCGTTGGGCGGCACGCCGTCGAGGTCCGCGAGCCGCCAGTTGACCTCCTTCTCGACGAACGAGAGCAGGTTGTCGAGGTCCACGATGCGGCCGTCGCCGTCGTCCGCCTCGGCTTCGAACTCCGCGATGGGCAGCGACCAGTCCGGCGTGTCGGGCAGGCTCGGCGCGGCCAGGTAGACGTCCATGCGCTCGTCGGTCACGGAGACCAGGTCGCGGATGCCGTCACCGTCCACGTCCTGCAGGCGGAACCAGGGCACGCGCACCTCCTGGCCGAAGCGGTCGCGCAGGTCGTCGGGGTCGCCGAGCTCCAGCTTGATGTCGGGCTGGAAGGTGACCGTGACGGGCTTGCTGCGGTAGGCCAGCACGCCCGTCTCGTCGAGCCGGGCGAGGTGGATCAGGTAGCGGTCGGTGCTGACCACCACGAGGTCGGCGCGGCCGTCGTCGTCCACGTCGCGTGCGAAGCGCACGTGGCGGATGCCCGCGGGCAGGTAGCCGTTGGCGCCGGTGAGCACGTCCTCGGCCGCGGTGAACGTGCCGCCCGGGCCGACGCGGTGTCGGACGACGGAGTCCCCCTCGAGCAGCAGCACGACTTCGAAGGCGCCGTCTGCATCCAGGTCCGCCAGGTCCCAGGCCACCCGTGCGCCCGGCCATTCCAGCTGCGCTCCCTCACGATCGGGGGGCTCGAAGGAGCCGTCGGCGAGCAACCGACGCAGGCTGATGCCGAACGGGCCGATGCGCAGCAGGTCGCGCCGGCCGTCGCCGTCCATGTCGCGCAGCGCCAGGCGCGTCCCGGGAGTGCCCACCGAGACCAGGGTCTCGACGAAGGCGTTCGAGCCGGCGCTGGCGCCGGAGCCGGAGCCGGGTGCGCCGTCCTGCGCCGCGGCCGGCGTGAACGTGGACCCGACGGCGAGAGCGGTGGCGAGCAGCGTGGCGAGCGTGGCGTGCTGCGTGGCGTGCTGCGTGCGGCGGGCGGGTCGGGCGACGCGGCCGGAGTGCGCGGCGTGGATCGTCATCGGTCGGTCGCCCGGCGTGAGAGCTGGAGCACGAGTTCGTCGTCGTGGGCGCTGAGCAGGTCACCCAGGCCGTCCTCGTTGATGTCGACGATGGACAGGTCGGAGAGCGTGCCCGGCATCCGGAACAGATTCCACGGCCGCGCTTCGAGCTCCCAGCTGTCACCGCCGAAGAAACTCGACTCGCGCAGGATGCGCCGTACCGACGCGTGCCCGGACAGGTCCACCTCGACCACGTCGACGAGTCCGTCACCGGAGAGATCGTGGCTGGCGAGCCGGCGCACGATGGCGTCCTCGACGGTGTCGAGGTCGAAGCGGGCCTCGTCGCGCAGCACCGGCTTGCGCGAGAACGGGCGCTCGTCGTCGGCCAGGTACAGCAGCAACGCGCGGCGCAGCTCGAATCCGGTGATCAGCTGTGCCAGGTCGGGCACTTCGAACTTGGTCACGATCAGGTCGAGCCGGCCGTCCTGATCCACATCGACGAGCCGCACGTCGATGTGGCTGGCATCGAACTGCAGCACCTGGTCGGGCGTCTCGGGGAAGAGCCGCTTCCCGTCGTTGAGCAGCACCAGCACGGTGTGCGGGCTCGTGCCCAGGCCGCTGTCGCCCTCGTCGCCGCCGCGGTTGCGCGTGTCGGAGACGAGCATGTCGACGTCGCCGTCGCGGTCGATGTCCACCAGCGCCATGCGCCGGTTGTTCTCGTTCTTCAGGTACTCGGGCAGCTGCTCGACGCGATCGGGTTCGAGCGCCGGCTGGCCGTCGCGCGAGAAGTGCACCGAGAGCGCGTCGTCCTGGAGCAGCAGCAGGTCCTGCTCTCCGTCTCCGTCCACGTCGGCCAGGGCCGGCGAACGGTAGTCATCATCGGTGGAGAGCATGTTGCTGAAGACGCTCACGCTGTCGTCGAGGAAGAGATCCTGGTCGTCTCCACCGAGATCGATCCGCACGCGTCCGCGACTCAGCCTCGCGCTGCTGTCCGAGGAGTGGTAGCTGGCGGTGGGTTCGTCCCCGTCGACGAAGTCGCGTGTGAGCACGTAGCCGCCGTCCTCGCCGCCGGGCATCCAGAGCGAGAAGGACACGCGGCCGGGGAGCAGCACGGCGTCCAGGCCGCCACGCGGCAGCACGTAGCGCCAGCGCGGCAGCTCGCCGGGCGACGGCATGTCGAACAGCAGCGGCGTCTCCGCCAGACGCGCGACGTTGCCGCGGTAGCCGTCGAGCGCGGTGGAATAGGACCACGCGCCCGAGCGCGTCAACAGGATCAGCTCGGCGCCCGGCTCGTCGCGCACGTTGGCGGCGCCCCAGGCGACGACGTCGTCCAGGATGGGCACGACGCGGTCGGGCACGTCGGGGATGCCGCCGTCGGGTCGTTGCAGATGCAGGTGCAGGGCGCGTCGTCGCCCGGCGAGGGCATCGGTGGGCCGCACGGCCAGGATCAGGTCGAGCCGGCCGTCGCCGTCGATGTCGACGATCTCGTGGTCGAGGATGCGCCCCGCCACGGTGATGCGCACCGCCACGTGTTCGGCGGCCTCGGCGTCGCCTCGCGGGAGCAGGGCGGGTCCCGCCGAGAGCAGCAGCAGCCCGAGGAGTGCTGCGCTCATGCGTCGAGTTCGCCGTGTCCCGTGGAGACTTCGAACAGCGAGAGCAGGCACCAGGTCTTCTCGCGCCCGACGCGCTCGTAGTCGAACAGGCTGAACAACCACAGGTCGATGAACGCCCACGAACTGGTGGAGCCGTCCGTGGCCTGGTCCCAGTGGAACAGGATCGGGATGCCGACGTGGGTCAGCACGGTGGGCTCGGAGATCAGGGTGACCTCGCGCTCGACCGGGGCGTTCCCGTCGCGCGCGACGCGCAGACGCACCGCGGAGCCGGGTGGCCGACCCTGGAGCGTGCGGATCAGGGCGCGGGCCGAGTGTTGCTCGGTGTCGTCGATGGCGAGGACGACGTCGCCGACGCGCAGCTCCGCGGCGTGCAGCGGGGAATCGTCGGCCAGGGATGCGAGGCGCACGCCGTCGGGCGTCGTCATCCAGCCCGCGCGGGTGCGCGCCGGATCGAGCCGCCAGAGCGGGTCGGGGGGCGGCCCGGCGCCTTGTCGCGCGACGGGCGCGAGGACCACGTCGTAGACGGTGTCCCCGCGGCGCACGTTCAGGGTCAGCGGCTCGCCGATGGGGGCGCCCGAGAGGGTGGCCTGGAACGCGGCGGGGTCGTCGGTCGACGCGTCGCCCACGGCCAGGATCACGTCGCCCGGTTGAAACCCGGCGGCTTCGCCCGGCGAGTTGGGCACGACCTCGCGCACGCGGACGCCGGGGTCGAAGAACAGGCTGTCGAGCGAGCCCGAGTCGTTCTCCTCGGTGCTCAGTCCGACGAAGCCGCCCTCACCGACGGCCAGCGCCCAGGCCTCGAGTTCGGGCAGCGGCGCGGGCACCGGTGCGCGCGGCCGACTGGCGCAGGCCGGCAGCGT
>JAJDER010000013.1 GCA_029259725.1 Planctomycetota bacterium
TTGATGACCAGGTTGTCCGGGTCGCGGAGGTCGCTGATCAGGGCCGTGATGGCGATGTCGACGACGTCGTCACCGAAACGCCGGCCGTTGGGGAAGCCGCCCGGGATCGTCCCGCCGCCGAAGCCCTCCTGGATCTTGCTGACGAGGACGTCCGGAGCCACGGTGTCGAAGATGCCGAGACGGGAGAAGCCCTCGTCGTCGGGCACGCCGAAGGCCGGCCCCCCGGCGAGGCGGGCCGGGCCCGTGGACAGGTCGACCTTGATGAGGTCGGGGATGAACACCGCCTCGAGGTCGGTGCGGCCTTCCGCCAGCACCTCGAAGGGCAGGCCGCCGAAAGCATTGACCAGATCGGCCAGCTCGGGGCTCAGGGCATAGTCGGCGAAGAGCTGCGCGTCCCGGTCGGGCGAGGTCCGGTTGTAGCGGTCCTTGTCCTTGATGGCGACGAAGCCCTCGCAGAACAGCGGGTTGCCCTGCCGGCCCACCTGCACCCAGCGACCCCGCAGCCGGTCGCCCTTCAGCGTACGGATGGTCCGCACGCGCTGCCGGCTCGTCGTGGCGTACACGCCGGCCATCTGCAGATCACCGCCGAGGTCGGCCACGGGGATGTTGAGCACCATCGTGTGCACGTTGAAACCGCCCTGGCTGTCGAAGCTCTGCCCCTCGGGGCGGAAGCGCAGCCGGTCGAAGATGGCCTGGATGTCGGCATAGAAGCCGTCGTCCCGCTGGCCGGCGAAGGCCAGGAAGCCGTCGTCGAACTCGGCGATGGCCTGGGCCGTGTAGGCGTCGAGTTCGGCGAAGGTCGCGGCGCCGCTGCTCGCCGGTGCCTCGCCGTCGTTGCCCACGTTGTAGAGCGGCGTCACGTTGCCCTGGTTGTTGGGCGGGACGATGCCCTTGCCGAGCACGGTGCTGGACTTCTTGCCCGTGAGGCGGCGGTCGATGCGCGTGACCGTGTAGGTCTGGGTCAGGTTCTGGGCCGCGTCGCCCACCGCGAGGACGTCGCCGAGGTAGCTCTGCAGGATCGTCTCGTCGTTCGCGAAGCTCGTCTCGAACTCGAAGCGATAGGTCAGGGTGGGCCGGCCCGCCGCAATGTCGTCTCCGAGGGCGACGTGGATCTCGTAGCGCACGTCGTCGTCGAAGCGATACGCGTTGGGGCCGATGCCCGGCTCCTCGAAGGGCGAGACGGCCAGCGCCGTCGTCAGGTACTTGGTGTCGCCCTGCTGGGAGAGGAAGGCATAGACGTCGGTGGTATTGGCCGCGTCGTCCAGCGTGATGGACGGCGCGTCCATGTGGCTGGACGCCGTCAGCGTGGCGACGCCCAGCGCGAGGGCGAGGATCGGCGCGGCCGATCGGAACGGGATGCTCATGATGGTTCTCCGGTTACGGGTTTCTTCGAAGGAAGACGACGGGTCGCGGCGCTTCACCGCGTACTCACGGGCCGGTCTACGCACGGCCCGGCGGACCGGATTCCGGAGATCCCGGGAAACACCGTCGCCCGCAGAGCGGCGGGGGATTCGCGGGATCCGCTCGACGAGCAGCGCCGTACGGAGATGCAACCAGCGCGCTCCGCTGTCGGCGCGCGCGCGAGAAACCCAGACCCGGAGGAATCCCGATGTTCCGCTCGATGCGCCTGCTCGCCGTCCTCACTCTCCTCTCCACCCCCGCCCTGCCCCATGACTTCTGGGTGCGCCCCGAGGTCTACACGCTGGACGAGCCCGGACCCGTCGCCGTGCGCCTGCTGGTGGGGGACGACTTCGACGGCAAGGCCTATCCTCGGGACCCGGCCCACCTGCAGCGCTTCGTCGTCGCCGGGCCCGACGGCATCACCGACGTCCCCGGCGAGCGGGGCATGGACCCGGCCGGCACGGCCGAGTTGCCGCACCCCGGCCTGCACGTCGTCGGCTACCGGAGCCACGGCTCGGTCCTGCGCATGGAGCCGAGGGACTTCGAGGCCTACCTCGCCCACGAGGGCCTGGACGCCATCTCCCGCCTGCGGGCCGAGGCCGGCCTCACCGACACGGCCGGACGCGAGGTCTTCTCGCGCTGCGCCAAGGCGATCGTCCGCGTGGGCGACGACGCGGCACAAGGCTTCGACCGCCGTCTCGACCTGGCCCTGGAGCTGGTGCCTGAGAACGATCCCACCCGCCTGGGTGCCGACGGCCGGCTCACGATGCGCCTGCTCCTCGACGGGCAGCCCCTCGCGGGCGCCCTCGTGACGGCGCATCACCGGGAGAAGGTGGCCCTCGACCTCCCGGCCCGCACCGACGAGGAGGGCCGGGCCGTCTTCAACCTGCCCCACGACGGCGAGTGGATGCTCAACACCGTCCACATGCAGCCCGCCCCCCTGGACATCGACGCCGACTGGGAGAGCCTGTGGGCCTCGCTGACCTTCGGCGCCACGCGCGACGAGACGACGATGGGAGTCGAGGGCTGATCTCCGCTCCCCGACACGACGGCCTCGTCCCGGGCACACGCTCCGGGACGGGGCCGTCTTGCGTCGTGAGCGGCGGGCGGCCTGCTCAGCTCCCCACGATCTCGAAGCCGCCCGACATGATCAGGAGCAGGCAACCCCCCTCGGTGGAGTGGGCGTCGTGGAGGGTGTCGGGCTCGGCGCGCTGGTAGTCGCCGGCGCGCATGACGGTGTCGCCGACGAGCAGGTCGCCCTCGACGACGAAGCACTCCTCGTAGCCGCCGTGGCGGTGCGTGGGGAAGGTGACGCCCGGGTCCATGCGCATGAGCAGAGTGCGCCGGCCCGTCGCCGTGTCCTCGGACAACAGCCGCGAGCGCGCGCCCTCCACGCCCGTCTCCTGCCACTCGTCGTCGCCAGCGAAGACGAACCGCACCGGAGGCCGGTCGCCTTGCGACGGTGCGATCGGGGAAGGGGCATCGCGTCGCAGCTCGCGCGCCCGCGCCAGGATCGTCCCCCACAGGCCGGGGGGCGGCTCGGCGGCGGGCGCGGACAGCCCCAGCGACGCCACCGACACGCGGGACGCTTCGACCTCGTCCGTACACGACGCGCACGACGCGAGGTGGGCGTCGAACGCGCTCAGCTCGTCACCGTCCAGGGCACCCAGGCAGAAGAAGGTCACGTCGTCGCAGGGTCGCCGGGCGGTCATGACGTCGCTCCCTTCACCAGGGTGGCGCCCTCGCGCAGCCGGCGCAGGCCGTTGCGCGCCCGGGTCTTCACCGTTCCGAGGTGCGTTCCCGTGCGCTCGGCGATCTCGGTCTGCGAGAGCCCCTCGAAGTAGGCCAACTCGATGACCCGCCGCTCCTCGACGGGCAGGGTCTCCAGGACCGAGAGGACCCGGCCCCGCGCCTCGCCCAGGGTGGCCGCGTCGAAGGGCGCGGCCCCCTGGCAGACGACCTGCTCGAGCCCGCCCTCGCCGGCGCCGTCGGCAGGCCGGGCGCGCCGCGCGCGCAGACGATCGATGGCGCGGCTGCGCGTGAGCATGAGCAGGTAGGCCGCCAACGGGCTCCGCGCGGGGTCGAAGCTCCCGGCCCGCTTCCAGAGCTGGAGGAAGACGTCCTGGGTGATCTCCTCGGCATCGGCGGGCCGGCCGAGCAACCGCCGTGCCAGCGAGTAGACCAGTCTCCCGTGGGCGTCGTACGCCCGACCCAGCGCCCCCTCGTCGCCGGCAGCCATGGCAGCCACCAGGCGACCCTCTTCGGTCTCGCGGTGTCCGTCCGTCATGCCCCCACGAGTATCGCGACTCGCCGCAGGAGGAAAGGCAAATCCCGGCGGTTGCCGATCGGCGGTCGACCGCTGTCGGGATAGGCGGGGTGGGCGGCGTCTCGGCCGCGGGGGCGATCGAGGCGGCGGCGACACGGATCGCACGGCCATCACGGCGCCGCCCTCGCCCCGACGTTCCACGCTCGACCGGCCATGGCCGCCAGGGAATTCCTGCTGTCGCGGTGGCTCCAGCGGAGACCGCGGGATCGGGGAAGGGCACACGAGCACGAGAGACATCCGGACGGGGTCATCGCCTTCCCTACGGTCACCGCCTGCCGTCGGATTCCGGCGGCCGCGACTTGGCTCCACGCCAGCGGGCCTGGAAGCTGGTGCCGCATGCGCCCGGCGGCCTGGGTCAGGAACGCGCCCCAGCTCCTCGCCGCGGTGGAAGTGCCCGGGCGCCGTGAGCCCCCGTGATCGGCTCGAGGGCGGCTCGGAGACGTGGGTACGGGCCGGCGGGCCCGTCGCGGGCGGGAGCGCCGGGACCGGGAGGACGCGCTTCGAGCCCGGTGTCCGGTGGGAAGTGGGCGCGGATCCCCCAGGCCGCGGCCCCTCGTCGAGGAGCGCGGTGGTGACATCACGGAGGACGGAGTGCCCGTGGCCGTCGGCCCCGAAGGCGAGGCGCTCGTAGCGGGCAGGTCGCGGGTTCGGGGTTGTCAGATCCAGGGGAGTGTGTTCCGTTGCACATGAAGAGCTGGGAAGCGGAGACGCTTGAAGAGTCACCACGATGAGTGAGGGAGAAGGGGGATGAGGATCCAGCAGAGTGCTTGCCGTTGTCGTGGTCCTGATCACAACCATGCCGGACGTGGGAGCCCAGCTCGAGGGCGGGCTCGGACAGTCGATCTACCTCCAAGGGCAGTGGGCCGGACCCTACGAACTCGATATGACCAAGGACGCAGGGGGCGTGACCTGGCCCACGACGAAGGAGATCGTGCACTCTGCGGTGCTCCCGCCCGTGGACACTGCGACGAGCCGGAAGCCGCGTGTGCTCCTTCAGGCGCGGCACGATGGGCCGGGATGTGATTGCGCGATCCCGTCCGTCGGCGGTGTGGATGGGGCCGGGCCTTCACCTGGAACGTGAACCGCCCGGCGCTCACCGAGCTCATCGATCCCGGGCCGTTCTCGGAGGACGGCACGCAGATGCTGTTCTGCGGTGGTCACACCTTCCTCGGCACCGGGGACCTGCTGTGGGTTGGTGGCACGGACGGTGACATGATGTGCCAGGATGCCTGCGTCGGGTCCACGTCGTTCTACGGCAACCCCTACGCATGGCGCCTCGATACGCGCTCGGATGTGCCCGTGTGGATTCCCGAGGGGCAGATGCCCTACGCGCGCTGGTATCCGACGGCCACACTGTTGGACGGAGGCGAGACCATGGTCTCGGGCCACATCCAGGCACCGTTCTTTGGTCAGGACACGAAGCGGGACCTGTTCCTCGGCGCGGGCCAGTGGACAAGCGCCTTCAACTACCTGCCGGGTTCACCTGCCTGCGATCCACCGAGCGCTGATCCGCTCGGAATGCTCGACTATCCCCGGCTTCACGTCCTCAGCAGTGGCTACGTGATCCAGACGAACCCGAACAGTGGCGATGTCGTGATGCCGATCCTGGCGCCGACGCGTTATCTGGACCTCACGTTCACTCAGCCGTGTCCCACCGATCCGCGTTGGGAGGAGGGTCCCGCGCCGAGCACCATCCGATTCAACGGAGGCTCGGTGCACGTGATCGGATACGACGAGACAACCGATCAGTTCAGGGAGGCGGTCTACGCCGTCGGCGGCTCGACGGTGGAGTTCGAGGGGTTGCCATGCCAGTGCGACGAGGACCCGGCGAAGATCCTCGATTCGGTCGAGAAGCTCGTCCCGGGAGCCGGGCATCCATCGGGCTGGACCTGGGATGCGAGCCCGGCCGATCTGAACCACGCACGTGTGAACCACAACACCGTGATCCTCGCCGATGGTTCGATCCTGGTCGTGGCCGGCGAGGCGACGGACGGCAGCAACTGCGTGCCGCGATTCGTCGCGGAACGCTATCGGCCGCCAGAGATCTTCCCCAATGCCCCCAACGGGTGGGAGGAGATGAGCAGCCAGATCGCGGATCGGAGATACCACTCGACCGCCGGTCTGCTCGCCGACGGTCGGGTGTTCTCCGCGGGCGGCGCGAACCTCAACCACGTCGACAACCCGGAGGGTCCGAAGAACGGGACCTTGCCTTGCGACGACGGCTTTCCCCCGGCCCCTGTGGGGACCGACCCCAACGCCCCGTGGGACCTGCCGGATCACTCGATCGAGGTATACTCCCCTCCGTATGTCTTCCGGGTTCGGCCAGAGATCGACCAGACGACCCTGAACGACTTCGTGACAGACCCTTACGAGTACGGTGGGTTCATGCAGTTCACCGTGGACCGTGCTCCAGGGACGGTCATCAAGCGCGTTGCAGTGATCCGGAGTGCCGCGGCCACCCATGCCTTCGATATGTCCCAGCGCTATGTCGAACTCAAGATTGTCACGAACGTCGCAGGGGCCACCGATGGACGAGCGTCTTCTGTTCGTCGACACACCGCAGGGCGAGCACTTCGCTCCTGAAGGCTTCTACATGCTCGTGGTGGTGGACGACAACGACAACACGCCCAGCCCAGGGCAGTGGGTGCGCTTCGAGTCCCTGTAGAACGATTCCGTGAACACAGGCACGCGATCGCTGCCGAGAGGGCTTGTGTTCCCCGTCGTCACGCTCCTCTTGATGGCCTGTTCGGCGCAACGGCCTGGACCGGCCTGTCCCGGGGCACAAGCAGCGCTGGTGGAGTCCGTCGGCACGGCCGGATCGGGGACGGCGAGCTTCCTCCCCAACCTCGGTCAGTGGGAGCAGCCCGTCCAATTCTTGCTCTCGCGTCCCGACCTGTCGGTCGCGCTGCTCGACGGCGGAACGATGGAGTACTCCGGCGAGACGGGCGTCGTCCGGCTCACATTGGAGGGCGCGTCCCTGGACGCCGGTTCCCGGGGCCTGGATCCGCGGCCCGGCGTCCATCACTTCTTGCGCGGCGATGAGGACCACTGGCGCCGCAATGTGCCGTCCTATGCCGGTGTGCGCTTCGAGAAGGTCCTTCCCGGCGTCGACGTCGGCTTCGGTGCAATCGACGGTCACCTGAAGTACGACCTCGTGCTGGCGCCGACGGTGGACCCAGGGGATCTCGTCGTGCGTTGCAAGGGCGTCGAACACCTGGAAGTCGACGGCGACGGGGACCTGCTCATGGAGACGGTCCTAGGGGAGATCCGGCAGCCGCGCCCCGTGACCTTCCAGGTCCTGCCCTCCGGTGAACGCGAGCCCGTGGCCTGCGACTACCGAGTCCTCGGTGACACCGGTTTCGGCTTCGACGTCTTCGGTTGGGATCGCCGCGGCCCGCTCGTCGTGGATCCCGGGCTGGTCTTCGCGTCGTACCTCGGGGGCTCGGACGCGGCGGACATGGTCCGGTCCCTGCTCGTCGCTGAGGACGGAGACCTGATCGTGGTCGGCAACACGTCCTCGATGGACTTCCCGGTCACGCCCGGTGCCTTCGACACGACTCATGCCGGTGGCTTCCCCTTCGACTCGGATGTCTTCGTGACGCGGCTCGACCCGACGGGCTCGGAGCTGCGCTGGTCGACATTTCTCGGCGGCGGTGCCAACGACATCGTGGCCCGGGCGGTGCTCGACGAGGACGGCAGCATCGTGCTTGGAGGTCTCACAGGATCACCGGACTACCCGACGACACCCGGGGCGGCACAGACGACCTTCGTGCAGGCTTCCGGATTCGTCTCGCGGCTTTCGGCCTCGGGTGATTCGCTCGGATTCTCGACCTTCCTCGGCGGAGCCAGCCCAGCCTCTATCGTGTTCGGCGTGGGCATCGCACCCTCGGGAGCCGTGGTGGCAGGCGGCTCCACATTCGGGGCTGACTTCCCGATTACGCCGGGTGCATTCGACCCGGAGTTCGCTGGACCCAGCGAGGCCTTCCTCGTCTGGTTGGACACCGATCAAGGGAGCCTCCAACAAGCGACGTTCATCGGAGGTGACAACACCGACACGCTGACGGCTCTAGACATCGCAGTGAACGGAGACATCGTCGTCGCCGGTACGACGGCATCCCTGAACTTGCCAGTGAGTCCCGGAGCCTGGAGCACCGAACCGCTCGGCCACTATGTCGCGCGCTTCTCCTCCGCCGGCGACCTCCTCCACCTGACGTATTTCGGGTCGCCGCCTGGTGGAGGCGGAGAGCAGATCAGGGCCCTGCGTGTCGCCCCGAATGGCGATGTGACCCTCACGGGTGACACGAGCGACGACGACTTCCCGACCACGCCCGGCGCTCTTGACGGGACCTACAACGGCACGATCGACGCGTTCGTCTCCCGCTTCGATCCGCTGCTGCAGGAGCTCGTGTACTCGACCTTCCTGGGGGGTGGCGGCATCGACAACGGTGAGGATCTGGCGCTGGACCCGTCGGGCCTGGTCACCGTGAGCGGCATGACGCGTTCGACGGGCTTCCCGACGACGCCGGGCTCGTACCAACCGGACGATCCGGGCGATGGCCCGGGGCGAGATCTCTTCGTGGCGCGCCTGTCGCCGGACGGCGAGCGCCTGTTCTATGGCAGCTACGTCGGCGGCTACGGTGACGTCGGCCTCAACGACATCACGGAGGACGGTGTGCCCGTGGCCGTCGGCCCCGAAGGCGAGGCGCTCGTAGCGGGCCGGTCCGACGTGGACGACCTGCTGACGACGCCCGGTGTGTTCGGGCCCGTGTTCCAAGGCGTGTCCGACGTCTACCTCGCGCGGCTCGACATGCTCCCGACCGGCGTCGAGAGGTGGGGCACCTCCGACGCGGGTTGCAGCGGACCGCTGTCCGTCGGCGTGACGGCCATGCCGCGGGTTGGAGGCTTGGACTTCGGTGTCTACGGGACCGGGGCTCCGGGCCTGAGCCTGGGCTTGCTGCTCGTCGGCCGCCCGCTTCCCCTCCCCCTCGTCGCGCAAGGTGTGTCCGTCTGGGTCGACCCGACGCAGCCGATCGTTTTGTCCGTCTGGAGCGATGAAGCCGGCTACGCAGAGCTGCCGCTGCCGCTCGCCGACGACCCGCGCCTGCTGGACCTCGAGGCCGTCGCGCAACTGTTCTGGCCGGAGGCCTGTGGCCGCGGTCTCGTGGCCACGGCCGCCCTGCGGATCCGCGTCCAGCCCTGAACGCGCCGGGCGTTGCGCGGTTGGGTTGGCCGCACCCGTGCGCGCTCTGACCGCCTCACCCGCCGGCCACGACCCCCGCCGCCACGGCGCCCCCAACCACGATCACGGTCAGCGCGATCTTCCACCAGCTGTACGGCGCCTTGCCGACCACGCGACCGGTCTGCCCGTGCACGAGCACCGTGTAGGTCTTCTCGCGGTACCTGTAGGCCAGCGACCAGATCGGCAGCAGCACGTGCTTCCAGTGCACGTCCGAGATCTGGTTGCGCACGGCGAGGCTGCGCTGCGTGTCGCCGGGCACGTCGCCCGAGCAACGGCTGCGCTGCTGTTGCTCGATGCGCGCCTGGCCGCCCACCCAGCCCTGCTCGAGGTCCACCTGGTACTCCTCGGCGCGCCAGCCGGCCAGGTAGTGCGGGCGGTAGGGCACCAGGCCCGAGGTGTCGAAGCTCCCGAGCTTCTGCAGCAGGTCCGCGTCGAGCCCCTTGCTGGCGGGCACGAGCAGATCGTCGTAGACGTCGTCGCGCTCGCCCCAGGCGGGGACCCAGCGCACCTTCCGCACCCGGCGCGTGCGCGTGACCATGCGCCCGTTCACCCGGGTGATGTAGGTCTGGTTGACGTAGTAGTAGTACCCGGCGTCGGCGGTCCAGTCGCTGTGCACGCTCGCGTCGAAGGTCCAGTAGGGCACGTAGACGCCCACCGAATCGAAGCGCTTGGTGTCCTTGAGGTCGTTCGGCCGGAACCAGAGTCCGCCGATCCACTTGGCGAACGCGGTCTCCACGCCGCCCTTGCCGATGTCCAGCGGGATCAGGGACTCGGGGCGGATCGCGTTGCGGTTGGCCTCCTGGCTGAGCACCGACGAGCTGCCGCAGTAGACGCAGCTCTTCGCGGTGGTCACCTCCTCGTGGGCGACGCGCGCGCCGCAGGTGTCGCACTGGAGCACGCGCAGGTCCACGCCCAGTCCGCGCGCGGCGGTGCCGGCCTCCGACAGCGGGCGCTCCAGGATCGTGCCCTCGCCCCGGTCGACGGCGCGCACGTGGCCGCAGTATTGACAGTGCATGGCGTCCTCGTCGGGATGCCACCGCATGCGCGCGCCGCAGTTGTCGCAGGGGAAGACCTCGCGGTCGCTCTCCTCGCGCATCAGCGCGTCGACCTCGGGGTTCTCGTCGAGGATCTCGGCCACGGCCGCGTCGCCCTTCAAGCGGGGCGCGTCGAGGGGCTCGTCCACGAACCCGCCAGCGCCGTGGCCGGTGTCCGCCGTGCCCTGCTCCGTCTCGCCGAGCATGCCGGGCGACGCGGATCCCGTGCTCGACGGGCCGGTCTCGCGGCGCGGATCTCCCTCCGGCGTGTGGCTGATGATGTCGGCCATCGCTCCCGTTGCTTATCCTGTCCCGGCCGGCGATGGAAGCCGGCGCGTCGTTTTCCCACCGATGCGGGTCCTCGGAGCACTCGGGCAGTCACGCTCCGATCCCCGTTCCCGATCGGCCACCGCTCGCGGTGCGTCGATGGTTGGGCGGCGAGGCGCCGGGCTTGCAGGCCGCGTCGGACGTGAAGAGCATTCCAGGCAACAGGACACCGGGGCGACATCCTGCTCCGCGCCGCAGGCACATCTGCGCGCGGGGCCCACACTCGTCGGAGGAGAACTCATGGGCGTGATGGACTGGTTCAAGCGCGGCGTCGGCGAGATGATGGTCGCGCGCCCGGACGAGGCGAAGTCGCAGGTCGTCTGGAAGCACCCTGACTCGACCATCCCGATGAAGTCGCAGCTCACGGTCGAGGCCGACGAGCTCGCGGTGTTCTTCCGCGACGGCAAGGTGGTGCAGACGCTCGGCCCCGGCCGCCACACCCTCGACAGCAGCAACCTGCCCTTCCTCTCCGAGCTGGTGGACTCCTTCACCGGCGGCAACGTGTTCATCGCCGAGGTGTTCTTCGTGAACACGCGCGAGCACACGGGTCTGAAGTTCGGCGGCCGCGTGGGTCACGTCGAGGACCCCAAGAGCGGCATGCCGGTCGAGACCATGGTCCACGGCGAGTTCGCCTTCAAGGTGGACGACCCCGAGGAGCTGATCGTCGGCCTGGTGGGCATGGGCCGCGCCGAGGCCTTCCAGGTGCGCAGCTGGATGAAGGAGCAGGTGCTGAAAGTCATCCGCGACCGCATCGCCGAGTTGCTGGTGAAGAACAAGTGGCCGCTGCTGGACGTGACCTCTGGCGCCTACACCGAGGAGATCGAGGCCGACGTGCTGGCGGGCGTGGGCAGGCACGTCGACGGCTACGGGGTGCGCATCCCGCGGCTGGGCAACTTCGTCATCGCCATCGACGAGGAGGACGCCGACAACCTCAAGAAGCTCTACACCGACGCGGCCTACCTGCGCACGGTCGGTGGCGTGGGCGCCTACCAGCAGTTCGCGGCGGGCAAGGCGCTCATGGGTGCCGGTGAAGGCATGGCCAAGGGCGGCGGTGGTGGCGGCGGCGAGGGCGGCAGCGGTGCCCAGGGCGGCCTGATGGGCGGCGCGGGGCTCGGCGTCGGCTTCGGCCTGGCGCAGATGCTGGTGCAGGACCGGAGCGGCGGGCAGACCCTCGCACCGGCGGCGCCGGGCGTGCAGTGTCCCAAGTGCATGGCTTCGGTGTCGGCCGGCCGCTTCTGCGGCGCGTGCGGCGAGGAGCTGGCCATCAAGAAGGAGGAGGCGGCGACGGCGGCGGCGTACTGCACCGGCTGCGGCAGCCCCATGGCGGCCGACGCGAAGTTCTGCGGCCAGTGCGGGTCCAAGGCCGACTGAGTTGACCGACCACCGAGCCTGCCCGGACTGCGGCGCGGTACCGAAGACCCTCGACGCGCGCTTCTGCGAGTTCTGCGGCACCGAACGGCCGCGCCCGGAAGCGTCGACGGCGGTCGTGGTCGGGCCGCACGGTGATCTGCCCGCGCGGTTCGCGGCGCTGCAGCGTCACGCCGAGCAGCCAGAGCTGATGCAGCACACGCCGGATGCCTCGAAGGCGCTGACGAAGCCCGGCTGCGCGCTCGCGGGAATGGTGCCGTTCGCCGTCGTGTCGGGGATCATGACCGTGGCGTTCCTCAACACGGCCCCGGGCCCGCTGGCGATCGTCCCCGGTGCCATGTTCCTGTTCGGGATCGCGATGGTGATCAAGCAGATGCGCTACATGAAGCGCGTGAACAGCGCGCCGCTGGAACGGCTTCCTTCCCTCGTCGTCGGGGAACGCACCGAGGTCACCGGCGGCGAGCACGCGACCACGACGTACTACCTCACGCTGCAGACCGAGGACGGCGCGCGCCGCGAGCTGAAGGTGGACGGCGCGACCGTCGGACGTCTCGGGCAGGGCGACCTCGGGCTGGCGTACCTGAAGCACGACCTGCTGCTGGACTTCGTGCGCGTCGACGTGTGAGCTGGGGCCGATCGGCTCTGGCATCCGTCGCGGCGCTGTGGCACGGCATCGCTCTGCTTCGGCCTTCGCCTCACGGCTGCGCCCCGCTGTAGGCACGTGACCGGCGGGGCGTCGGCGCCCGGATCGCGGAATCGAGGTCCACGGCAGCGCTCGCGCCGGTAACCTCTGCGAGCCGGCAGGATTCCCCCGCCAACCCAGGAGATGGGCATGCCTCCCTTCAGCGGACTCGCCCGCGTCGTGGTCACGCCCGACGCCTCCGACCCCAGCGCGACCGTCTCGGTCACGCTCACGTCCAGCGCCGGCTCGACGCAGAAGGACTTCACGGCGCGCGTGGACGGCACGCCCACCGGCCCGAGCAAGCTCAACCTGAGCGCGCCCTACACGAGCGGGTCGCCCTTCGGCGTCACGCTGACGTTCCTCGACGGAACCACGTCGCAGACCCTGGACCTCGCGCTGGACGGTTCGCAGACCACCGGTGGCCAGGTCTCGGCCCTGCTCACGTTCGCGGAGGAGGAGGACCCGGGCGGCCCCGCGCGCGAGCAGATGACGCTCAACACGGACATGGACTTCGGCACCGACGGCAACGTGACGCTGGTCATCCACATGACGCCGCTCGAGCAGAGCGCCGACGTCACCTCCATCGGGGTCACCACGAACATCGACGGGGGCGCGGCATCGGAGGCCTCCTGGAGCTCGTACACCGGCAAGACCGACTGGACCGGGGCGGACAGCGTGCACGTCGTCCTCGAGTACACCGAACTCAACGGCGGCCAGAGCCAGAGCATGAACGGCGACATGGTCATCTCGGGCCTGGCCGCCTCCACCGCCGGCATCGGCGACATCACCACGAGCGGGAGCTGAGCACATGCCTACCGAATACAGCGAGAACGTCACCGCCGAGGTGATCATCAACGAACCACTGGGCGGGCCGCAGGGCATCGCCTTCACCTTCCCGCAGACCGCCGGCAGCACGCAGAACGACGTGACCGGGGCCATCGCGACCAGCCCGATCCGGCCGACGGAGATCTCCGGGCGCTCGCCCTACACGCTGAACCAGGAGTTCACCCTCCATCTCGGCTACGAGATCGGCGGGGCCCCGGTGGCGGGGAGCTGCAGCGTCACGCCGGTCAGGACCGGGGTGCTTCCCGGCACGATCATGATCGACGACTCGCGGCGCGAGGTGAAGACCTTCAACACCTCCATGGACTTCCAGGCCGACGGCAACGTGCTCGTCACGATCGACCTGCAGCCGCTGGAGGAGCAGCAATTCGTCACGCTGATCGTGGTCAAGGCGCAGGTCGGCTCGGGCTCGGAGACGGGTCTGGCGCTGACCGGCCTGGCGGGCAACATCGACTGGGATGGCTCGCCCTCGCTCGAGGCCTCGATCGCCTACATGGAGTCTCGCACCGGCCTGAGCGGGCAGATCCATCTGACGGGGCAGGTCACGGTCACCGGGCTCGCCGCACAGACGATCCGCTCGGCGACGATCACTGCCAGCGGGTACGCGGAGTGAGCGACCGGGGCCGTCAGCGCGCGAGTCCGTCGTAGACGAACGCGGCCCAGGCGTAGGGGTGGGCGGTGGTGCGCTCGGGGTCGCCGCGACGTGACCGGTCTCCGAGTCCGCCGCCGCGCTCGTCCACCTCGGCCAGGGCTTCGTCGCCGCGTAGCAGGGACAGGCGCGCGCGACGCAGGGCCTCGGCCGGGGGGCGGCCTTCGGTCAGCAGGCCGCGATAGAACACCGCCATGAGCTCGGCGGTGGCCAGGTCGTCCACGCGCCAGAGGCTGGCGATCACCGCGCGCGAGCCGGCGTGCAGGAAGGCGCGGGCCAACGACTGCACGCCCTCGGCGCGCTGCAACTCGCCGCGCGCGGTCTCGCAGGCCGAGAGCACGGTCAGGTCGGCGTCCAGGTCCAGTTCCAGCAGGTCGGCCAGGGGGACGAAGCCGTCGTCGTCGCCCTCGGGCGACAGCACGAGCCCGGAGCGACGCGCGTCCTCGGCGTCCAGCAGGGCGTGGGTCGCGAAGTGCAGGATGCGGTGGCGGCGCAGGTCCCCGGACAGGGCGGAGGGGCTGGCGTCGGCGCCGATGCGCAGGTCGAGGCGTTCGTCCACGAACGCGCCGCTGCGTACCTCGTCGTCCAGCGCCTCGATGCCCAGGTCGCGGGCGATGGCGCGCGCCTCGGTGCGCGTGCCGAACAGCCGAGGCAGCCGGCCCAGGTCCACGGTGGTGCGTTGGGCGGCCACGTGCGCGGGCAGCTCCACCTCGGAGATGTAGGTCGGGTCCGCCAGCACCAGCGCCGAACCGTCGCCGGCCCGTGGCGGCGTCGCGGCCAGCAGCGCGAGCACCGAAGACGACGGCCCGTACACGACGAGGTGCCGCTCCAGGACGAAGGTCAGCTGGTCGAAGCGCGTGGGCTTCGCGACGGAGGATTCGACCACCAGCGCGTCGAAGGACAGGCCGGCCAGCAGCGGGCAGGGCACGAGCACCAGCGGTCCGTCCTCGGCGAGCGGCGCGCCGTCGACCCCGAGGACCGGGCGCAGCAACAGCTCGTACAGCGCACGGCCCTGGGCGGCGACGTCCGCCACGTCGGACAGCGCGGCTCGGTCCGCCAGTCCGGCCACGAAGGCGTCGACCAGCTCGCCGATCTCCGCGCGGTCCCCCAGCGCGTGCCGCTCGATGCCGTCCGGCGAGATCACGTACGCGCCGAGACCGTGCTTGCCCTCCACGAACTCCACCAGTCGACCGCGCCTCCGGAGCACCGCGTCCACGAGCTGCTCCGGCGTGGGCGCACGGGGGACGTCCAGCACAGCCTCGCGCGGTGCACGTTCGGCCAGCTCGGCCTGCAGCCCGGCCCGACGCGCGGCGAGGTCGTCCACCTCGTCGCGCAGCCGCGAGGCCTCGTCGCCCACCGCGTCGTCACGTACCGCGACCGCCAGCTGCTGCCGTGCGCCCTGGAGCGCGTTCTCGACATCGCGCAGATCCCGGCGCAACGGGGCGACGTCCGCCGAGCGCCCACCCGAGCGGTGCTCGGCGATGCCCGCCAGCAACGCCTGGCCCTTCCAGAGATCGGCGCGCGCGAAGCCTGCCCGGGCAGCGGCGTCGCGCGTCGCCGGATCGCGCGCCGCCGCCACGCGCCGCGCGGCCAGGTCCTGCGCGAACTCGCCGCACTCCGCCAGCGCCTTGACGGAGCGCAGCTGCGCCAGCGTCTCGGTCGGCAGGCCCAGCAGGGCTTCCGCGCGCAGGTGCTCCTCGGCGCGCACCAGCGACGATTCCGCGGTGGGCAGATCCCCGAGCTCCAGGGAGGCCTCGACGTGGACCAGCAGCGGGTAGAGCTCGGCGCGCCAGTCCCCGGTGACGCGCGCGGCCGCCATCGCTTCGGTGGCCCGAGCCTGCGCGGTCTCTGCGTCGCCAAGGCGCAGATGCAGGTCGGCCAGGTTGCTCGCCAGGCTCGCATCGTGCTCGGCGCCCACATCCTGCGCCAGCTCCTGCATCGAGGTGCCGAGATCGAGCGCGCGAGCGAAGTCGCCGGCGTCGTACGCGAGCATGAACAGGCCTTGTCGGGCCTTGAACTCCACCTCGCCGGAACCGACGGACCGCGCCAGCTCCAGCGCGCGTTCGTAGCTCGCCCGGGCCGGCGCCGGATCGGTGTCCCGGCGCCCCGCGTTGCCCAGCTCCACGAGCAGCTCGGCGCGGAACGCCGGTTCGAAGTCCTCGGGCAGCAGGGCCAGCGCCTGCGCCAGGGCGGCCGCGCCGTCGGTGCGCTCGCCGAGCTGGATGAGCAGGCTGCCCAGGTTGCCGAGGGCCGTGGCCTCGACGCGCAGGTCTCCGATCTCGCGGGCCAGGGCGAGGCAGGCGTCGTAGCTGGCGAGCGCGTCGCCGTAGCGTCCACGCGTCACCTCGATGTTGCCGAGTTGACCGAGCGCGGCCGCCTTCAGCTCGGGTAGCGGGGCGGCGTCCAGCGCCCGCTCGTACAACCGCTCGGCTTCGAAGAAGTGTGCGCAGGACTGCTCGAACTGCCCGGCCGCCAGCAGCGCGCTCGTGGTGGCGCCCGGCTCCTCCACCTGCTCGGCCAGCGCCAGTGCCGCCTCGTGCCCCGCGCGCGCGGCCGCGATGTCCCCGCGCGCGGCGTCGAGGCGCGCGAGCTGCGACAGGTTGGCGATCCGGTTGCGGTCGTCGCCGGCGGCGAGCATGAGCTCCTGCGCGACGAGATACCAGGCGCGGGCATCGTCCAGGCGACCCAGCGCGCGGTAGGCGTCGCCCAGGCGTGAGGCGCCCAGCAGGCGCAGCTGTGCGTGGCCGAGCTGTTCGGACTCGGCCAGCCCCTGCTCCAGCAGCGCGATCGCCGCGTCCAGCTCGCCGTCGCGCGAGAGCACCGAGCCGAGGTAGACGTGTCCGGCCGCGAGGATCACCGGGTGGCCCAGCTCGTCGGCCAACGGCTGGAGCCTCTCGAAGCACTGTCGTGCCGGCGCGAACAGGCGCGCGTTGAAGAAGACCTGCCCCGCGTTGAAGTAGCCCAGGGCGGCATTCTGGACGTCACCCTGCTCGGCGGCCGTCCGGGCCTGCTCCATCAGCGCGCGGCCCTGGGCCTCCGGGTCGTCCTGCGCCACGGCCCCGCCGACCGCGAGGAGCACGGCGAGCGCGAGCGGCTGGAGCGGGGCGGCGACGTCGGCGAGGACTGGCCGGGGCGACATGCAGGCTCCGTCACGGGGACACGTCGGCAGGGAGTATGCCAGAGGGGCAGCGGACTCCGCAGTCGAGGTGAAGGCCGGCGCGCTATCATCCGGCGCCCGCGACGGCCGCGGGTCGCGAAGGCGGGAGGCGCGATGGCAGATCCGGACGGCACGACGAGCGACGCGGCGACCGGACCGGCGGGTGGCGCAGCCCCGGCCGCACGCGCGATCACCCTGGCCGCCCTGCTCGGCACGGCGACCGCCGTCGGGCTCCAGGTCCTGCTCCCGCGGGTGTTCTCGGTGGTGCTCTGGTACCACCTCGGGTTCTTCGCCGTCAGCCTCGGCATGCTCGGCTTTGCGGCCGGCGGCGCGCTGGTGGAGCGGCGCACCGCGCGCGGCGGCCGCTGGAACCCGGCCGGCGTGGCGCTCTTCGCAGCCCTCAGCTGGGTCGTTGCCGTGACGGTCGTGGTGCACCTGCCCCTGGAGGCCTCGGGCCTGATCGACTCGCGCGGAGACCGCGTGCGGCTCGTGATCCTGGGTCTGGTGCTCGCCGTGCCCTTCTCGGCCCTGGGCACGCTCGTGTGCCAGGCGCTGCACGACGGTCGCGAGCAGCTTGGGCGCACCTACGGGCTCACCTTCCTCGGCGGCGCCCTCGGCGCTGCCGGCGCGGTGGGGGTCATGCAGCTCGCGGGCCTGCGTCGCACGGCCGCCGTGCTCGCGGCGCTGCCCCTGCTCGTCGCGCTGCTCGCCGGCCGCCGCTGGCAACGCGTCCTGGCCGGCGTGCTCGTCCTGGCTGCCGGCGGACTGTTCGTCGAGGACGACCTCTGGCTCTCGCTCGAGAGTCGCAAGCACTTCCCGCGCGTGCCGCCCTCGGCGGTGCTGGCCGAAGCCGACGACGCGACCAGTCACGTGCTCTTCTACGACAACCCGGACCACCACGGGCTGTGGCCCTCGGTCGACACCGACCCGGCGACGCTGCCCGAGACCGTCGGTGTGGCCATCGACACCTGGGCGATCACCTTCCTCACCGCGTGGGATCCCCACGCGACCGGCGCCGCGGGAACCGGCGCCGCGGGAACCGACGCCGCGGGAACCGACGCCGCCGGCGACAACACGCTGGCCGCCGACACCCCGGCCGCCACGCGCACGGTCATCGCCGCGAACGGCGAGGCCTACCCGGCGTTCATCGACGAGCACCAGGCCGGGCTCGCCTTCGTCGGTGCCGCCCCCGGCTTCTCGTCGCTGATCATCGGCGCGGGCGGGGGCTGGGACGTGCTCACCGCGCTGCGCGAGGGCGCCGGCCACGTGACGGCCGTGGAGCTCAACCCGCACATCGTCGACGCGGTGAAGGGCCCGTGGGCCGAGTTCACCGGACACCTCTACAGCGACCCGCGCGTGGAGGTGCACGCCGCCGAGGGCCGCCACTTCGCGGAGCACGACGAGCGCACCTATGACCGCGTGGTGCTCGCGGGCGTCGACACCTTCGCGTCCACCCAGGCCGGCGCCATGGCCCTGGCCGAGAACGACCTCTACACGATCGAGGCCTTCGACACCTGGCTCGAACGACTCGCGCCCGGCGGCGTGCTGTGCCTCACGCGCTGGTGGTTCGAGCCTCCACGCCAGACGCCGCGGCTGGTCCTGACCGCGGCCGAGGGTCTGCGCCGCGCGGGCATCCGGGATCCCGGCGCGCACATCGTGGTCGGGCGCGGCGAGCAGAACTCGCTCACCTTCGTGAAGCGCAGCGAGCCCTTCACCGACGCCGAGCGCCGCGAACTGGCGGCGGCGTTCCAGCAGCGCAACGCGGCGCTCGTCTACGCGCGCGGGCTGCCGGGCCACCCGCTGCTCTCGGCGCTGCTCGACGTGGGCGGCTACGAGGGCTGGACGCTGGAGGGCCTGGCGCCCGTGGTCGAGGGCTATCCCTATCGCATCGACCCGTGCACCGACGACCGGCCCTTCTTCTTCGAGACCGCGCGGCTCGCGACCCTGTTCCGCAGCGAGGGTGACTGGATCCACGACCGACTCGGCGGTCACGAGGTCCTCGCGGCCACGCTGGCGGTCCTGCTCGTGCTGGTCCTGCCCCTGCTGTTCGCCGGCGGACGCGCGACGCGACAGGCGACAGGCCAGGCTGCGGGCGCGCCGCCTGAATCCCGCGGCGCGCGGGCGCGGAGCTTGTTGCCGTTCCTGCTGCTCGGCTTCGCCTACATGTTCGTCGAGATCCCGTTGCTGCAGCGCCTGACCCTGGTGCTCGGTCACCCGGTCTACGCGGTGGCGGTCGTGCTCGTCGCGCTGCTCGTGTTCTCGGGCCTCGGCTCGGTGCTCGCCGGTCGGCAGCGGACGCCGCGACCGGCGACCGCGATGCTGCTCGCCGCGGTCACCATCCCGGCCGTGCTGCTCGGCCTGCACGCGCTGCTCGTCCCGGTGATCTCGGGCTGGCCGTTGTGGCCGCGCATCGGCGGGGTCCTGCTCCTGCTGGCCGCGCCGGCGCTGGTCATGGGCGCCTGCTTCCCGCTCGCCGTGCGGCGGCTCGGTGTCGAGCGCGTGCCGTCGGCGTTCCTGTGGAACGGGCTCGCGTCGGTGCTCGCGGGCCCGCTCGCGGTGCTCGTCGCGCTCGAAGTCGGCTTCACGGCGACCCTGCTCACCGGTGCGGGCGCATACCTGCTCGCGGCCGCGTGCCTCGTGACGGCGAAGGCGACGACCGGAAACACCGCGGGCGACCCGGTGGAAACCGGATTCCCGGCTTGATGTCGCGCTGACGCGGCGGCGCGCGGCGCATATGCATCGGCCCGCCCTGACCGCCGCGCGCGGAGTGGGGTGTTTGCGGAAACGCGCACGACCTTCTGGGATTCGGAACCCGTGATAGGTTGGCGGTCCCCCCGAAGGAGCCGCGTCTCTCTCCCAAGACCCGGCGGCTCCGCACGCTGGATGTCCGGCGTGCTTCGTTCCACCCAGCGATCCCGAAACCCGGAGACGGCCATGACCAGGCTGCGTCTGTTCGCGGCGGCGGTGTGTACTGCCACGCTTGCTGTTCCTTCCTTCGCCCAGATCTCGCCCGCCCAGGCCCTGCTGGACGACACCGCGGTGCTGACCGCGCTGCGCGTCGGCGAGGCGTCCGTGCAGTCCCTTGAGGTGCCGGACACCGCCGGCCTCGCCTTCATCGTGGACGTGGCCCTCGACGGCGTCGATCACGAGCTGATCCTCTCGCCCTACGAGCTGCGCGGCTCCGGGTACCAGTTGCTCGTGCAGGGCGCGGACGGCGCGATCGACCTGTTCGAGTCCGGCGCCAACACCACCTACCGCGGCTTCGTCGCCGGTCACGAGGACAGCGTCGTGGCCGGCTCGCTCTTCAAGGGCCAGCTCACGGCGCTCGTGTCCCTGGGCGATGAGATCTACGGCATCCAGCCCGTGAACGGCGTGCTGCCCGACGCGGCCCCCGACCGTCACGTGGTCTACGCCGAGAGCGCGGTCCAGCCCCACAGCGGCCGCTGCGTGGCCCTGCCCAACCCGCTCGCCCAGCCGTCGCCCCCGGTGGCCGGTTCCCCCGACGGCGGCCCGGCGCCGCTCAAGGTGGTCGAGCTCGCCTGCGACGCGGACGTGCAGTTCTACCAGGACAACGGCAGCTCGGTGTCCGCCACCGAGGCCGACATCACCAACGTGATCAACGCCATGGGCGCGATCTACCTGGACGACACCGGCGTCATCTACGAGATCACCACGATCATCGTGCGCACGTCCGAGCCGGACCCGTACACCAGCAGCAGCGCCTTCACGCTGCTCGACCAGTTCGTCGCGGAGTGGACCACCAACCAGGCGGCGATCCCGCGCGACCACGCGCAGCTCTTCACCGGACGCAACATCGACGGCGGCATCATCGGCATCGCGTACCTCGACGTGATCTGCAACTTCGGCTTCGGCTACGGTCTGGTCGAGTCGAACTTCACCAATGACTTCACGACGCGCGTGGGCCTCTCGGCGCACGAGGCCGGCCACAACTGGGGCGCGGGCCACTGCGACGGCCAGGGTGACTGCAAGATCATGTGCTCGTTCATCGGCGGTTGCGCGGGGGACGTGACCTCGTTCGGCAACAGCTCGATCAACGCGATCACCTCGACCAAGAACAGCGCGCCGTGCCTCTCCGACCCGGTCGGTCCGGGTTGCGGTCCGGTCTCCTTCGGCGACGGCAACGACACGACGCTGACGGGGACCGGCACCGGCTCCATCGGTGACGCGGTCACGCTGACCTACTCGGACCCGTCGGTGGCGCCCAGCAACGCGTTCGTCGTCGTGGCGGGGAGTCAGGGCAACCAGCCCTTCGGCGGCGTGGGCACGCTGTTCTTCACCCCGGCGTCGATCCTGTTCTTCACGGCGGGCGTGAGCTTCGGCAGCACCGGTGACACACCCAGCGAGGTGATCAACGTGCCCAACAACCCCGGGCTCGTCGGGCTCGTGGTCTACTTCCAGGCGGTGCACTTCAACGGCGTGTTCGGGGGCCCCGGCACGATCACCGAACTCAGCAACGGCATCGAGTTCACCATCTGCAACTGAGCGGGGGACGGCAGACCCGAGTGCGGGCCGGGGCGGCGAGTGAGCCGTCCCGGCCCGCGTCGTGTCCGGAGCCGCTCCGAGAGCACCACTCCGAACGCGTCAGTCCGAGGCCGTGACTGCCACCGCGTTGCTGGCGATGAAGCCGGCCGGTCCGCCGGGGTCGCGGATCCAGGCCTGCAGCACGAGCTGGAAGCCCACCGGCACGCCTCCGGGCGCGAGCGCCGCGAGGGCCAGGTGCCCGTCCGGCCCGGTGGGCAGCGCGGGGACGAAGGCGAGCGGCGCGGGGACGAGGCGGCCGCCGCGGAATGGTGCGCGCGCGATCTCGGCGCCGATGATGAGCGTGGCCGTGGTGTCCGCGGGCGCGTCGCCGAGCAGGATCAGGAGCGGTTCATCGAAGACGAGGCGGCCGCGGCCGCGGAGCGTGGGCGCTCGGCCGTCCGCGCCGGGCAGGGCGTCGCCCAGGTCGGTCCAGGCGTCGTCGGGCAGGGCCAGGAACACCGACAACTGCTCGGCGGCGAACCGACCGAGCACGCGTTCGGTCGCGCCGTCGCCATCGACATCGAGGATCGCGAGCCGCAGGCCGCCGAACGCGGGCGGCGGGGCCGGGCGCCCGGTCGCGGCGTCCGGCGAGAGCGGGGTTGCCGAGAGCGGGGTTGCCGACAGCCGGGTTGCCGACAGTGGCGTTGCGGACAGTGGCGTTGCGGACATCGGCGCGGGCGACATCGATGCTGGCAACGAGGCCGGTGGCCGGAACGCGTCCAGCTCCTCCGGCGACGCGAGCCTCTCCAGTCCGGCCCAGGCGCGCGGCGTCGAGACCCAGATCTCGATCGGCGGCCCGCACCGCGACGCGCGCCAGAGATCGAGCGCGAGCCGGTCCGGGCAATCCGGGAGGAAGAGCCGCCCGACGGGACCTCCGGCCAGCGTTCCGTAGGGCCTGAAGCCGAGGGCGTGCAGGTTCATCGCGTCGAGCTGGGTGCGTGACCAGCGGGCGCCGGTGCTGCGCATGAAGACCTCGGCGCCGCCGTCCCTTAGGGCCCGTCGCGGATCGAAGGGGCCCTGGCTCCACTGCGCGAGGTCGCCGTAGGGCGGGAACTCGCGCACGCCGTGCTTGAACCGCGTCCGGTCCACGACGAGGCGATCCTCGAGGGCGACGGGGTGCTCCGGCGTGGCGAGCGCCGCCGCCAGGGCCGCTGCCGAGAAGCGCGTGTCGGCGCTGTCGAGCAGGCTCAGGTAGCGCATCGACCCGGCCAACGGCAGGAGCACGAGCACGACCGCGGCGGAGGTGGCCACCGCGCGCGGACGCAGGCTGAGTGCCGCGGCGGCGGCCAGCGGGGCGACGAAGGGCAACACGGCCACGGCGTAGCGCACCTTGGCGCCGAGCAACATGCCCATCACCACGACGATGACGGCCGGGAAGATCAGGTAGGCGACCGCGTCGCGAGCGCGGAGCGGCCCGCGGCGACGGGTGAGCATCCCCAGGCCGAGCAGCGCGAACGCGAAGGCCGCCGGCGCGGCGCTGAACCAGGACAGGGCCACGTCCGGCAGCTCGGCGAAGAAGCGTTGCAGGAAACCGAGTTCGAGCAGCTTGGTCAGCAGGCCGAGGGAGCTGTTGTCCTCGGCCGCGCTGGTCGGCAGGGCCCGGACCCAGGCCGGGTTCCGCGCCAGGCCGTCCAGCAGCGCGAGCGTCGCGGTGAACGTGACGGCGTAGACGGCCGCGAGGGTGAGCGCGCGCCGCCACGGTCGCACCAGCAGCAGCATCGACACGAGCGCGGCGCCGGCCAGCAACAGTCCGAGCTGGAACAGGGCCGCCACCGCCCCGGCGCCGACCCCGGCGAGGAGTGCGCGCCTCGGTGTCGCCCCGTGGTCGTGGAGCACCACTTGCAGCCACGGCACGGCGGCGAAGACCAGCAGCGTGGTGACCGGCACGTGCGGCCGGACCTGGTGCGCGTGCAACACCAGCAGGGGCGCGACGGCCACCATCGCCGCGGCGAGCAGCGCGGCACGGCGGTCCAAGGTCACGCGCGCGAGCAGGTAGACCGCCAGCGGGAGCAGCGCGCCGAGCAGCCCGCCGTAGATGCGGCCGAGGGCGTGGTGGCGGGTCGGATCGGCGAGGCTGTCCAGCCACGCGGGCCAGCTCGCCGCGTCCGCATCCCCGATCAGCCGCCCGACCGCGTAGGCCACGACATCCGTCGCCGCGTACAGGTACACCTGCGCCGCGGGGTAGATGCTCTCGTCCGCGAACCAGCCCTGCCGCAACAGGTCCACGGCCTGCTCCGCCTGCACGTAGTCGCTGTGCAGCGGGTGGGGCAGATAGGCATCGACGTGCCAGAGTCGCAGCAACGCGGCGAGGAGCACGAGCGCCACGAGCACCAGGCGCACCCGGCGCGCCGGTGGTACCGCGGGTGGAGTCGGCGTGAGCGAGGCGGAGTCGGCCATGGGAGACGCGCCGGCGCGGCGGGGCCGGTGGGCGCGTCGATCGACTCTATCCCCCTCGCGCCGGAAATGGCGCGAGGAGCCGCCGAAGCCCGTCTCCCCTTGGGCTTCAACGACCCCCCGCAACCGGAAAGGGTTCCTTCATGCCGGGGCTCGAGGACGCGGTGGATAGCCGGCGTGATCTCGCCCTTCCCTCGTTCCCTGTCTCTGAGTGTGTGCTTGCGCGGCGGGCGGTCTCTCTTCCTCCCGCGGCGTGAAGAGAGTGTCCTCCGGTCTCGCGGATCCGGCCAACACGACGCGGGTGTAAGGCAGAGAACCCCGCACTCGACATCGAGTGCGGGGTTCTTGTCGGTGGCCCGTGCGGACGGACGCGGCCCGGTTCAGTCGCCGAGCTGGATCACCACGAGCTCCAGGCGGTCGCGCAGGGCCGCGGGCGGCGCCGGGAGGATGACCGTCGACTCGGCGTCGAGCACGTGGTGCCCGAGGGGCACGGCCACGGCCCCGTCGAGCACGATCCACAGCACGAGCGTGTCGCCCGGCGCGCCGGAGGTCTCGATCACGAGCGTGTCGCGGGTTCGACCCTCGGTGGCCGGGAGCACGAAGACGCGCGGGCCCTGGGCCCCGGTGAGGGCGGCGGGCGGTCCGGCGTGCGCCTTGGCGATCGGTCGCGTGTGCAGGCCCGGGATCTGCTCCTCGCCGTCGCTCAGAGCGGTCGTGCCACCGGTGGCGGCGGCCGACGTGGCGAGGATCAGGGCGGTCAGGGCACTCAACAGCGTCATGCGGAGAGTCATCTCTCGACCCCCTTCTGCAGGGCGGACGGGTCGCGCGGCAGCAGTTCCGGCGCGGTGTGGGACCAGTGGGTCGTCAGGTGGGGCAGGTCGCCGTGGCTCCAGGCCCGGTCGAACTCCTCGCCGCGGTGTTGCCTGGTCACGAGCGCGAGGCGTTCGGCTTCAGCGGGCGCACAGGCGTCGCCCAGGCCGAGGGCGTGGTCGACGGTCTTCAACGCGTTCGGCCACACGCCGCTGGAGCTGGTGTGGGGCAGGGCGATGCCGTCGTACAGCCGGCCGAAGCCCGCGGTGGTCAACTCCCGGTCCCCGAGCAGCAGTCCGGCCCGGGCCAACACGTAACCGGCATAGGACCGCGCGTTGCCCGGCAGGAAGGTCGAGATGGCCGCCGCGGTGGTGGCCTGGGCCTCGTCGTCCAGACGCCGCGCCATGAGGCTCGTGGCGCGCAGGGCCGGCGGGCGCAGGCGCCGCGACTCGGGCTTGTCGACCATGGTGGTGAAGGTCAGCAGCAGGTTGTTGCACATGAAGGGGCGCACGCTCGGCGGCGCGTGGATCGCTTCCAGGTACAGCACCTGCGTGTCGATGTCGGAACGCAGCAGCGGGTTCGTGCCGCGTTGCGCCCGGGCGCGCTTGGCGTGCAGTAGCGAGAAGCGTCTCGCCTCGGTGTCGGCGTCGTCGCCCAGCAGCTCTTCGAGCCGGGAGTCGACGTTGCGCTCCACGATCACGTCCGGGCGTCCCTCCAGACCCTCGATGATCGCGAGGATGCCCATCATCTTGGACCGGGTCCGCCGCGGCTCGTAGCCCGGCTTGCGGTTCAGGAAGTTGGTGATGCTCGAGCAGCTGACGCCGACCTGGTCGGCGAGCCACTGGTTGTTGCAGCCCGTGAGCTCCTTGAATTCGACGAAGCTCGCGATGGCCGCGAAGTACCGTTCTTCGAGTCCCGGCCCCTCGGGGAGGGACCTGACTGCGTCGGCGCCTGACATCCGCGCTCTCCATGAACCCCACCCACCGCCATTCCCGCGTTGCGCTGAGTCTATCCCGACCCTGGAAGCGCGACGGGCCTACACCTGGATCGTGTAGGGACCGGGGAATGCGCTTTCCCATACGTCGTCGAGGCAGCGACGGTGACCGGCCTCAGGGCGTGGTCGCGCGCAGGGCCCCGGTGGCGGCCAGGCCGTGCGGCGCGGCGAAGTCGGGCGCCCAGCCCTGGAACCACAGCGAGATGCCCGAGGGCACGCCTGAGGGCCAGATCGTGGGCAGCACGACCTGCCCGAGCCCGTTGGTCGGCAGGCCGACGACGAGGTCGGGCGCGGGCACGAGCACGCCGCCCTTGAACGGCGCGTTCACGTCGGAGAATCCGACCACCAGGGAGAGCGTGGAGAAGGGGAAGGTGTCGCACGCGGCGAGGCGCAGGTCCGAGAGCGGCTCGAGCGTGCCCGACCCGGAGAGCTTCGGCGCGAAGAGACCGGGCAGGCCGTTGCCGAGTTCGGTCCACGGATCGTGGTCGACGTGCTCGAGCCGGAAGGTGTCCAGGATCACGCCGGTCGCATCGAGGAACGACACGTCGAGCTGCCGGTCGTCCACGTCGAGCACCAGCGAGCCCAGGGTGAGCAGGCTGGTGACCATGACGGGGTGGTTGAGCGGTCCCTCGTCGGTGAGCTTGCCCGAGCTGCCGGCCACGGCGTAGACGGTGCCGTTGTGCGGGCCGACGGGCGTGCGGTAGGCGCCGTCGCCGGCCGGGTCGCCGTCGCCGTCGTCCACGACCATGCACGGCTCGAAGGTGAAGCCGCCCTCGTAGTGACCGTCGATGAGCATCGACCGCTCATAGCTGTGGCTGTGCCCGTTGAGCACCAGGTCCACGCCGTGATCCTCGAGCAGCGGCAGGATGTTCTCGCGCATGTCGATCAGGTCGTCTTCCAGGTCGCTGTCGTGGCTGCCCTTGCTGTACGGCGGGTGGTGCCAGTAGGCGACGATCCACTCCTGCGTGGTGGCCAGCAGATCGGCCTCGGCCCAGCTCCACATGACGCCGCCGGGCGCGCTGCTGCTGCCCTCGCTGTCGAGGCACAGGAAGTGCACGTTGCCCCAGTCGAACGAGTAGTAGCTCTCGGTGTTGCTGGCGACGCCGCCGGCCTCGCCCAGCGTCGGCAGCGTGAACAGCGTCCAGTAGGTGAACAGGCTGTCGTCGTGGTTGCCGCGGGTGGGCCACGCGGGGGAGGCCTGCAGCACGTCGGCGTACTGGTCGAAGAGCGCCGACTCGTACTCGGCGTCGCTGCCCGCGTCGTAGGCGTTGTCGCCGAGCATCAGCCAGAAGTCGGGGACGCCGCCGTTGAAGGCCAGGAAGGCGTCGCGCACCGACGCGGCCAGCGAGTCGGAGCTGCCCGAGTCCCCGACGACCCACACGCGGAAGGGGTCGGTGCTGCCGATCGGCGGCGCCGTGGTGAAGGTGTGCGCGACATCGCCGCCCTCGAAGACGTGGGTCGGCGTGCCGATGTCGTAGTAGTACTGCGTGGCGGGCGACAGGCCGGTGAGCGTGATCTCGTGGTCGAAGGTGTCGACGTTGTCGTCGACCGTGTTGGTCAGCGAGCCGGGGGCGGCGCCCCAGCGCAGCCGCCCGAGGGTCTGGCTGTCGGTGCGCCAGCGGAGCGTGACCGCGTCGGGGCGCGTGCGCTGGAGGTAGGGCCCGCGGATCACGATCTCGTTCTCGGCCATGGTCAGCTCCAGGTCGAAGCTGATGTCCGAGCTGTCCGGCGCGCGCTGGTGCACTTCGGCGGCGAGCGTGTTCGTGCCGGTCACGAGCAGCGCAGGGTCCACGCTGAAGATGACCACCACGTCCTCCTCGCTGCCGTTCGCGGTCGAGGTCGCGAGGCTCAGGTAGTCCACGCCGAGGGCCGCCATCTCCGAGCGCGCGATCTCGGTGCCGTTGAGGTAGACGATGGCGCCGTCGTCGCGCACCAGCTCCAGCCGGCCGTTGGTGTAGGGCGACGGGTCGGCGACCTCGAAGGTCGTGCGGAAGTAGGTGGTTGGGAACTTGTCGGTGGAGCTGGGACCGAAGCCGACCTCGGTGGCCTCGTCGCCGTCGCCGTAGCCGAGGTGCGCCGGCCCGCTGAGCCAGACCGAATCGTCGAAGCCGGGGAGGATCCAGGCGGTGCCCTGATCGCTGCCGTCGTCGAGGTACTTCCAGGTCGAGTGTCGCGGGAGCACCACGTCGGTGAGCGTGGTCTGCGCGGCGGGCGCGGGGACGAGCAGCGCGAGCAGCGCGACGCAGGGGAGCGGGAGCAACACGGTGCGGATCACGGGGAGTCTCCGGGTGTCGGCGCGACGCAGGGCGGGTGCGAGGCCTGCGCGGGCGGCGGCGCGGCGCAGGCGGCGAGTCCGTCGCGCGCGCGCTGGCGCAGGGTGAGCAGGGCGGCGCTCTGGCGTCGGCGCGCGGGCAGGCGTTCCCAGGCGGCGAGGCACGCGCGGTAGGCGTCGGCGCCTTCACGCGGGCGGCCCGCGGCGAGCAACAGGTCGCCCTGCGTGACCCACCAGCTCTCGAGGCGCGCTGCCGGGGGCCCGACGGGGGCGGGCCCCGCCGCAGGTTCTGCCGCAGGTCCCGCTGCGGGTCCCGCTGCGGAGGCGACGGGCGCAGGCCTCGCGGCGGCGTGACGCGCCAGGGCGGCGTCGTGGCGGCCGAGGCGTTGCTCGAGCACCAGCGCCTCGCGGACCAGGGCGGGGGACGGGCCGGCCGCGGCCAGGGCCTCGTCGAGCGCGGCCAGCGCCGCCTCGGCGTCGGGCTCCGCCAGCAGCCGCGCCCGCCGCAGGGACAGCTCGGCCGACGGGCCGCCGTGAGCGAGGGCCCGCGCGAGGTCGTCGGCGGCCTCCCACGACCGCCCGAGTTCCTCGAACAGGTCCGCGCGCAACAGCCACGCCGCGGCGAGGTCCGGCGCGCGGCCGAGCAGGGTGTCGAGCTGGTCCTCGGCCGTGTCGTGCCAGCCCAGCGCGACGTGCAGGCGGGCCCGCAGCAGCGCGGCGTCGGCGCGACCGGCCTGCAGCGTCTCGGCGTGGTCGAGGGCCGTAAGCGTGCCGGCCCAGTCGTCGAGGTCGAGGCGCAGCTCGGCCAGGTCGATCCAGGCCGCGACGTCTCCGGGAGCTTCGGTCGCGCGCTCCTCGGCCCGGACGAGCCGCGCCGGCAGGCCGTCGTGGGCGGGCCGGGTCGCGGCGGGCGGCGCCGCGCGGGGTGACGGCGCGAGGGGCGACGCCGCGAGGGGCGCCGCGGCAACAGGTGACGCTGCAACGGTTGACGCCGCGACGGGCGACGCGGCCCCCGAGGAGAGCAGGCACGACACGAGCGCGACGGCTCGCAGCCGCGCGGGGCTCACGGCGAGTCCACGACCGCGCCTCATCCCTTGTCCGGGTGATCCAGGAACACGAGCGTCGCGCCGACCACGCCGAAGGGCGCGAGCACCGGGACCAGGTTGACGGGCACGCCCAGGCCGAGCAGCAGGTCCCAGTGCCGACGTCCCCACGCGGCGCGCACGCGACCGGGGTAGCGCTTGCGCGACAGCGTGATGTCGAGCAGGGCGGCGCCCGAGTAGAACGCGCCGGCGATCACCAGGAACGGCGCGCCGATGGCCGTGAAGCTGAGCACGAAGAGGATCGACATGACCAGCAGCTGCCGCGCGAGCAGGTACAGCGCGGCCTTCAGCGCGCGCAGGCTGTCGGGGATCATCGCGCGCAGCGGCCGCCCGGGGTCCTTCAGGCCGAAGCGCTCGTTCTCGGTCTTCTCGCTCAGGAAATCGTAGAAGGGCGCGTTGAACACGCCCTGCAGCATGACCGCGAGCACCAGCGCGACGAGCACCACGAGCACGCCGAAGATCGGGGCGAGGATCCAGTCGATGGCCACGCGCAGCCAGTCGATCCACGCCGGCCAGGCCTCGGTCAGGTCCGGCGTCAGCGCGTCGAGCCAGGTCAGCCCGGCGGTGATCATGACGCCGGTGACGAGCACGTTCAGGATCAAGGGGGCGATGATCCACGACCACAGCCGCGGGTGGTCCAGCACGAAGCGGATGCCGCGCAGCGTCGCGCCGAGACCGCGCACGAAGCTGGGCAGCCGGCTGGGCATGGGTGGCGGCGTGGCCTCGTTGAGGCAGCGCGTGCAGGGGCGCATCGACTGCCCGGGGTCGGGCAGGAAGCCGCAGTTCCAGCAGCGCGTGCCCGCCGGGCGGGGCTGGTGGCGGCCGCCCGCCGCCCTGGACGAGCCCCCCGGCACGAACCCCGGGGGCGGTGACGGAGGGCGCTCGCCGGGGCCGGGCGGAGAGGGCTGACTCGAGGGCGGAGGCGGGGGCGACATGGTCCCTTGCGTACCACAGGACCGGCGCCGCGTCCCGCCCGTCTGCTAGGATCCGGCGTTCCGCGGCGGCCGCGAAAGCGCCACTCCCGGGGCGCCTCGACCTGGACGTTTCCCGCGCGCCTCGCTAGCCCCTCGCTGTTGCCCCGAGCTGTCGCCCCGACCTGTCGCTCTCACTCGCAGCCCTCCTCAAGAGCTGGTCCCCACGCACCGGACCGGCGCCCGGATCACCGCCATGGCCTTCAAGGGTCTCGACTACTACGACCTCGACGAGCTGCTCTCCGAAGAGGACCGGATGGTCCGCGACATGACGCGCGACTGGGTGTCCGACGCGGTCATGCCGATCATCGACGAGGCCTACGAGAACGCGGTGTTCCCGCGGCACCTCGTGCCGCAGATCGGCGAGCTGGGTCTGCTCGGCGCGAACCTGCCCGAGGAGTACGGCTGCGCCGGCATGGGCCCGACGGCCTACGGCATCATCTGCCAGGAGCTGGAGCGCGGCGACTCCGGCCTGCGCTCGTTCGTGAGCGTGCAGGGCTCGCTGGTCATGTGGCCGATCTTCGCGTACGGCAGCGAGGAGCAGAAGCGCAGGTGGCTGCCCGAGATGGCCAAGGGCAACAAGATCGGTTGCTTCGGCCTGACCGAGCCCGACCACGGCAGTGATCCCGGCGGCATGATCACGAACGCCAAGAAGGACGGCGCCGACTGGATCCTCAACGGCGCCAAGATGTGGATCACGAACGGCACCATCGCCGACGTGGCCGTGGTCTGGGCGCAGACCGAGGACGGCATCCAGGGCTTCCTGGTCGAGGCCGGCACGCCGGGTTTCACGGCGCCCGAGCAGAAGCGCAAGTACAGCCTGCGCGCCAGCGTGACCAGTGAGCTGGTCTTCGACGACGTGCGCGTGCCGGACAGCGCGCGCTTCCCCAACGTGAAGGGGCTCAAGGGTCCGCTCGGTTGCCTGAGCCAGGCGCGCTACGGCATCGCCTGGGGCGCGATCGGCGCGGCCATGGCCTGCTACGACGAGGCGCTGCAGTACACCCTGGGCCGGGAGCAGTTCGGCAAGCCCCTGGCCGGCTTCCAGCTGATCCAGGCCAAGCTGGCCGAGATGGTCACCGAGATCACCAAGGCGCAGCTGATCTGCTGGCGCCTGGCCAAGCTCAAGGAGGCCGGCAAGATCCGCCCGCAGCACGTGAGCCTGGCCAAGCGCAACAACGTCGCCATGGCCCTGGACATCGCCCGGGTCGCGCGCGACATGCTGGGCGCCAACGGCATCACGGCCGAGTACCAGTGCATGCGCCACATGTGCAACCTCGAGTCGGTCTACACCTACGAGGGCACGCACAGCATCCACACGCTGATCCTGGGCCAGGACGTCACGGGCATCGCGGCGTTCGAGTAGCGGGCGCGGGCGGAGCGGAGCGTTGACGGACGGCGCGGAGGAGCGCGGGGCGGGCGGAGGCGCTGGTCGAGCGGCGTCCGGTGCTCGTGGTGCAGCGGAAGCGCCCTTCGACTTCGCGTCGATGCATCCATGCTTCGTGTGCGGGGTCGCGCGGTCCGGCACGTCGTTGCTCAAGGGCCTGCTCGACGGGCATCCGCAGGTGATGCTGCTGCCGGGCGAGTCCTTCGCCGCGGACTGGCACGACGCGGCGGATCCGGTGGCGGGCTTCCTCGCGGGCAGCAACTTCACCAAGTTCTTCGAGCCGGGCAGCGGGATCTATCTCGCGCTGGAACAGAAGCTGCGCGCCAGGCTCACCGGCCCGACCGATCTGCGCGGCGCGCTGATCGCGCTCTACGAGGCCGGCGCCGAGCTGTGGCCGCCGCCGCCCGGCTCGCGGGTGTGGGTCGAGAAGACGCCGCGCCACCTGCGCGTGCTCCCGGCGCTGCTGTCCACGTTCGGCGACCGCGCGCGCGGCGTGGTCGTGGTGCGCGATCCGCGCGGCACCATGTCCAGCCAGCAGAAACGCTGGAGCCGGGGCGGCGCCGCCGCCGTCCGCACCTTCGCGCGGCGCTGGGCCACGGCCGATCGGCTGGTCGCGCAGTACCAGGCCGAGCTGCCCGCCGCGCTGGTCGTGCGCTACGAGGACCTGGTGCTCGACACCGAACCGCACATGCGCCGCATCGCCGACGCGCTCGGCCTCGACTGGGACCCGATCCTGGTCACGCCCACCCGCGGCGGCGAGCCCTGGGGCGGCAACTCCTCCTTCGGCGACAAGGCCGCCGGCATCAGCGACCACTCGCTGCGGCGCTGGGAGCAGTCGCTGGACCCGGCGGACGTCGCGCTGCTGGAGTCACTGCTCGGCAAGCGCATGGCTGCGTGGGGCTACGAGTTGTCGACGGACGCGGGTGGCGGCGGGTTGCGCAGGCTGGCGATGGAGGCCAACGCGGCGCGGCATGCGCGGCGTGAGCGGAAGCGTGCGCGGGGGCTGGGGCGCGGCTGAGAGGGGCTGAGAGTGCCGGTTGCGCTTCGCACTCCCCGAATCCGAGGGGAGGGGTACGCTGGTTTCAGCGCCCTCGGTCCACGGTGCGGCGCGCCATGGAGGGAAGCCATGCGCCAGATCGCTCTCGCACTCGTGCCCGTGTTCCTGCTCGCGTCGGTTGTCCCATCGCACGCGCAGTTCACCGACCTGCAGCCCGGCCCCAACTTCGCGCCGCCCACGCATGAGTTCGGCAAGAACCGTTCCGAGAACATCGACGTCGGCGATGTGGACAACGATGGCGACCTCGACGTGATCGTCGCCAACGGCGGCGACTTCGGCAACGAGCCCAACCGCATCTTCATCAACGCGGGCGGACTCCAGGGCGGGACCGTCGGCGTGTTCAACGAGGAGACCGCGACGCGTTTCGCAGGCGTGCCCGACGACGCGAGTCGCGACATCGACTTCGCGGACATCGACGGTGACGGCGATCTCGACGTCTTCGTGGCCAACCGGGGTCACAACAGCGCCGGGCAGGTCAGCCGCTTCTACGTGAACCAGGGTGGGCTCCAGGCGGGTGCACTCGGGTTCTTTGGCGAGGACACGAACAACCGTTGGGGCGCGCTGCTGGACGTTCCGCAAGCTGACCAGGTGTTCGGAGGCGACGCCGGTCCCTGGGAGGACTGGTCCTGCGAGTGTGAGTTCGCCGACCTCGACAACGACGGCGACCTGGACCTCTTCCACAGCTCGTACGGGCCCTCGATGAATGGGAGCCGACCGAGTCGCATCTTCCTCAACGACGGGGCCGGGGTCTTCGACGAGCTGTTTCCGTGGGTGGACCCCGGCGCCGACATCATGCTGCACACACGGGAGCTGGCGCTGATGGACCTGGACGGCGACTTCGATCTCGACATCGTCAACGCGAGTCGCGACAGCCAGGCCCGCATCTTCATCAGCAACCTCTACAGCCCGACGACCGGCTCGACGCAGCTCTACACGGACACGACGGAAGCGTCGCTCTTCGCGACGGGATCGACCGCAAGCGGATTCTCCAACTACGAGACCGAGGTCGCGGACTTCGACGGCGACGGCGACTTCGACGCCTGGATGGGCGACTACTTCGGGGACTATCGCGACAAGATCCTCCTGAACAAGGGCCTCGATGCGAACGGGGCCGTGGTGTTCCAGGAGTCGAACGGTCCCGGGCCCGTCCTGATCCACGGCGATCCCTTCAGCCTCGACTTGGAGGTGAACGCCATCGACTTCGATGGAGACGGTGACCTGGACGTGATGGCCGCGAACTTCAGCGGCACGAACCATGTCTACGTGGGTGGGAACGCGCAGGGCTTGGCGGGCCAGTACCACAACACGACCGGGCAGGGGACCAGCCTCTATCCGCAGATCGAGACTCCGGGCTTTGGGAACAGCGGGACGGCGAGGGACGGTGAAGCCGGCGACCTCGACAACGACGGTGACACCGACTACCTGATCGCGAATGACGCCAACCAGGACAACGACCGCTGGGACAACGTCCTGGGCGTCCCCGACACCCACGCCCCCGAGGCGCTGGACGAGCGCATCGCGGTCGGTCTCGCGGTCGGGTCCGGCGGCGGCGTCGTGGTCAACGTGCAGCTGCGCGACAACGCCCCGAGCGATCTGATCCGCCTCTACGACGTCGTGCTCGTGCACCAGCCGGGCGACGTCTCCGTCGACATGTTCAGCCAGGGCAGCCAGCAGTTCCGCGCCGAGATCCCCGCGAGCGCGACCAGCTTCGTGATCCACGCGACGGACCTGGCCGGCAACATCGGCATCTCGAACGTGCAGGACCTCGGCGGTGCGTTCACGGAACTCGGGTGCGCCGACGCCGGGGTGACGGGAGCCCCGCTCTTCTCGGGGGCCGGCCCGCTCACGGCGGGCTCGGCGGCGAGCTTGCTCCTGTCGAGCGCCGCACCCTCCGCGCCGGCGATGTTCTTCGTCGCGTTCGGCCCGGGTGGAGCCGGCGCACCGTTCAAGGGAGGCACGCTCAAGGCGGTGCCGGTGCTGTTCGGGGTCGCGCTCACGACCGACGCCACCGGCAGCGCGGCCATCCCGTTCGTCACGCCGGGCGGTCTCAGCGGTGGCAGCGTGGTCGGCCAGTGGGCCATCAGCGACGCCGTGGCCAGCGCGAACGCGTCGCTGAGCAACGCGCTGCAGTTCGGCTTCCCGTAGAGGTCGGGGCTGGCGTGAGCCGTGCGGGTGACACGCCGCGACGGCCGCGACGATCGAGTGCCTAGAGCGGCTCGATCACGATCTGCACGTCGGCCGCGGTGCCCACGTCGCCCCAGGTGAGGCCCTCCGCGGGCTGCACCTTCACCACGAAGCTGATCGTCGTGGCGCGCCCTTTGGGCTGCTCCTGACCGAGGAGTAGCGCGGCGAAGAACCTGGCGTTCTCGAGGTGGATGTCCGACGCCGTCTGTACGACGGGCTCGGTGGACCCGAGTTCCCGCGTCTGGTGGGTCCACAGCGTGCCGAGCACGACCTGACCGAGCTTCACCGAGTGGACGACGGACACGATGCGCGCGGGGCCCGGCGACAGGTCCGGCATGCACGGCTCGGTCACCGAGATGAACGACTCGACCACGGCGCCTTTCGGCGCGGGGGAGAGGCGGTGCTTCGTGACCCACGGTTGCGGGTCGTTGCCCGCGGGCTGCGCGGGCGTCGGCGTGGGTGTGTCCTGGATCGCGGTGAGGGCGGACACGCCCGTCAGCATCAGTGCGACCGCAGTGAGCCTCAGCGTCTTCATCATGGGGTTCTCCTCCGCGCATCCGGGTTCGAGCACACGCCAGCTCACGGCGTCGTGCCGCTCAGCGCGTTGCTCGCCGCGAAGCCCGCCGGGCCCGTCGCGTCGGCGATCCACACCTGGTAGTGGAGCGTCAGCGCGGCCGGCACGCCGGACGGCCAGGGGGCCGAGAGTTGCCAGCCACCGGCGGCGTCCGTCATCAGGCCGCCGACGACGATGTCCGGCGACGGGGTCAGGATGCCGCCCTTGAACGGCAGCGCGGCCACCGAGGACCCGATCACCATCCAGGCGGCGCTCGACGCCGCGGCGGACGCGAGCGCGAAGTTCACCGGGTCGTCGGCCAGCAGCGTGCCGTCCGCTCCGAGCACGGGCTCGCCGGTCGCGCCCGCCAGCGCGTTGCCGAGGTCGACCCAGGGATCCAGCCCGGCCGCGAAACGCAGCTTGTGCACCCGGCCGATGCCGCCACCGTCGTAGATGACGACGCAGTGGACGTCACCCGTGACGGGGTGGCTCTCCAGCGCGACGAGGAAGCCCAGGCCCGACGCGAAGTCCTGCGCCGCCGTCGCCGATCCGCCGGCGAACTCGACCGTCTTGATCCAGCCGCCGGTCCAGTCGCCGATGAACAGGCGGCCGTCGTGCTCCGCCGGATAGCTGCCGCCCGGATAGAACGTCCCGCCCACCGCGCAGGATCCGACGAAACCGTTGCCCGGCGCGCCGTTGGTGTCGAGGTGGACGCCGGCCGGCTTCAGGTCCGAGGCCTGGAAGTGGTGCCACGCGAGTGCCGGGTTCGTCGGCGTGCCTGCCTGCGCCGTGTTGCAGTTGGGGAAGGTCGGGCCCGGCGGGTTGAAGCCCTGGTAGGACCCGACCTGCGCGAAGCCTTCCTGGCACGGCCAGCCGAAGTTCTCGCCGCCCTGGCAGAGGTTGAGCTCCTCGCGCAGGAACCAGCCCACGTCGCCGATGGCGAGCACGTCCGAGCTGCCGTCCAGCGTGCCGGCCGGCGCGAGCGCCACGCGGAACGGGTTGCGCAGGCCCAGCGCCCACACACGGCTCGGGTTGCTGGCCGGGTCCCCGTCGTAGAACGGATTGCCCGGCAGGCCGAGTCCGGTCGCGGGATCGATGCGCAGCACCTTGCCGGCCATGCTCTCGAGCTGCTGCGAGCGGAACGCGCCGGCGTCCTGCGCGGCGGGTGTCGGCCCCTTCTGGCCCGAGACCGGGTGCACGAAGTCGTCGAAGCCGGCGTCGTCGTTCCCGCCATTGTCGGTCAGGTCCCAGTGCGCGCCGTCGCCGGCGGTGACGAACAGCGTGCCGTCCGACGCGAAGATCAACGAACCGTTGCTGTGGCTGTTGTGCAGCGAGGCGATCGCGTCCGGGACGGCGCCGTCCGGCAGTGGGTGCCCGATGAGCACCTCACGGCTGGCGAGGTCCGCGACGAGCTGGCCGGCGGACAGCGTCGCCTTGTAGCGCGCGAGGCGCGAGAAGCCGAACGAGTTCGAGGGCCCGTAGGCCGGGTCGTTGCCCGGCTGCGACGACACCGGGTAGAGCAGGTAGACCCAGCTCGTGGCTCCGTCGTCCGCCGCCCACCCGGGATGGAAGGCCAAGCCGAGCAGGCCGCGATCCCAGTCGCTGTTGATCTCGGTGGACAGGTCGATGAACGGCAGCGGCTGCACCGCGCTGCCGTCGTGCACCAGGACGACGCCGCCCTTCTGCAGGATCAGCATGGTGCCGTCCGGCGCGAACTTCATCCCGGTGGGATCGTCGAACGCGCCGGGCACGGGCACGAGTTCGAACCCCGGGGGAAGCGTCTGGGCACTCGCCGGTACGTCGAGACCGCAGACGGCGGCGAGCATGAGCACGAGCGACAAGCTGCTGGCGCGGAACATGCGTTGTCCTCCCGGGACCCGAATGAGGACCAACGGTATCACTCATCCCGGCGCCTGCCTCCGGCGGAGGACCTTGCCCAGTTCGACCAGGGCCTGGGCGTGCATCATGCGCGCGGCGTCCGAACTCGGGCGGCCGGTCTGCTCGGCGATGGACGCCCAGGACTCGCCCACGTAGAGCCGCATCACGATCAGGTCGCGATGTTCGGCCGTGAGTTCGTCGAGTGCCGCCTCCAGGAGTGCCGCCTGTTCGTCCGCGGCGGCTCGCTCGACGGGGAGAGTCACGTTCGCGGTCGGATCCACGCCGATGGTCCCGCTGGCTCCGGGCGCGACCAGGCGCTGCTCGCGCCGGGCGTCCCGCTTGGCTGCCCCGTGCCGATCCGCGGCCGCGTAGACCTGTCGCTCGGCCAGCGTCGCGAGCCACTTGATCAGGCTGGCTTCATCCCGGACTTCGAATCGCTCGAAGGACCGGACCGCCTCCAGGAAGGTCTCCTGCAGGATGTCGGCACTGTCCACCCGGCGTCGGAGTGCGGCACCGAGCCGCGCACGCACGACCTTGCGCACGCGTTCGTAGTAGCGGGCGCAGAGCGCGTCGAGGGCGGCCGCGTCCCCGGCCTGGGCGCGTTGCACGAGATCGAGCGAGCGGGTGACGTCTGCGTCCATGGCTGAGAGAGCGGCGTGGCCGCTGGGAACCCATCATACGTCGTCCTCCGCTCCGTCCTCCGCTCCGTCCAACGCGGGCTCTGCCGGGGCGGGCTGGACCGCGAACCAGCACACGAAGCGATGCAGGTCCTCGGGCCACGCATCGTGCTCGGGAGCGGAGGCTTCCGTGGCCAGGGCCTCGGCCAGGTTCCGGCGCTGCGTGTCCGTGACGGCGACGGCGCCACCGCGATTCGATGGGGCGGCTTCGAGCAGTTCGCGAGCCCGGTCGATCCCGACACCGGGCGATCCGGCTGGAAGGAGATACGCCTCGCGCGCCAGGGCGTCCAGCCACTCCGCCAGCTCCGCTGCGGGTCTGGCGGTGGCGAAGACCCAGAGCCCTTCGTAGCCGACCTCGGCCACGGGCTCGCCCACCGTCGCGCCCCCGACATGCACCGCACCGGCTGCGGGTTCCACGAGCAGGTCCCAGTCCGACGCCTCCGGCGCTTCGGTCGGCAGCAGCAGGACCGGCTTGCGGGGCAGGATCCAGTCGGCGCTGCGCTGTCGACCGAGGACCGAGAGGACGTAGACGTGGACCGGGGCCTCGGCCTGGATGCGGACACCCAGGATGTCGCCGGCGCGAGCGATGTCGTCCAGCTCGGTATCGAGAGGCACGAGTCGATGGCCGTCGTACCGCGCAGCCGTGAGCAGGACCGCGGCACCGGGCGTCCGGGTGTTCATCCACCAGGCCACCACCACGAGCAGCCCTGCGGCCAGTGCAGCGAAGACGTGACGGCGTCGCCGCGCCAGTGCCACGAGCCGCGTGAGCGGACCCGCACCGCGCTCCAGGAGCGCGACCGGGACTTCTGTCCCGCCGAGGTATCGATCCAGATCGTCACGCAGGTCGCGTGCGCTGGCATAGCGCCGGGTGGTGTCGGCGTGCATGGCCTTGAGGCAGATGGCGTCGAGGGCGGCCGGCACCGTCGGATCGACTTCGCTCGGCGTGCGCAGGTCTCCGGCCACGATCCGATCCATGACGACGCTGACGCTGTCCCCGGAGTAGGCCCGATCCAGTGTCAGCAACTCGTAGAGGATCACGCCGAGCTGGTACACATCGGTTCTCGGGTCGGCCCCGACAGTCTTGCGGCGCACCTGTTCCGGCGACAGGTACGGGGGTGTGCCGACCAGGCCCCGGGTCACGGCGCCCACGCCGCTGCCGAAGGTGGCGGCCAGACCGAAGTCGAGGACGACGGGCGTGCCGTCTCCGCGCACCAGCACGTTGGACGGCTTCAGGTCGCGGTGCAGGATGCCGGCACCGTGCGTGGCCTCGAGTGTTGCCGCCAGACCGCGCGCGAAGCCGGAAACGGTGCACCACCACGAGCCGCTGTCGACCGGGTGCTCGTGACCCTTCGGCAACGGCTTGTCCACGGCGGCCAGCAGGGCCCTTCCCGACGTGGGTGCTCGCCGCCGCCCGTCGGCCGAGGTCTTGAGCGACGCGCGCACGCGCTCGAGCACTTCGTCCAATCCTCGGCCCTCGATCAGGTCCATGACCAGGAAGGGGCCGAACGCGCTCCAGCCGGCCTCGTGGATGGCCACCACGCCGGGGTGCTGAAGCGATGCGAGCGCACGACACTCCTGTTGGAAACGCTCCTGCGGGGAGAACGCGCTGCCCTCGGCTTGTTCCGCCGTCACGATCTTCAGGGCGACGAGCCGGTCGAGCTGCAGGTCGTGCGCTTCGAAGACGCGGCCCATGCCGCCGGCACCGATCTCGCGGACGAGGCGATACCGATCCACGAGGATCGCACCGGGACCGGCCGCGGGCCGGAGTGGGTGCGGGGTCGGCGCGGTCACGACGGAGGACTCGATCAGGGCGCGCGCACCCTGCGCGTCGGCGACCAGCTGCCGGAAGACGACGGCCTCGTCGAGACCGAGCCTCGCGGCCCAGACGTCCATGTCCCCGGGATCACCACCCTCGAGCGCTTTCAGGTAGAGCGCAGCGAGCCGGTCGGGCGAGCCGGCACCCGCGGGGTCGGGGAGAGTCGGATTCGTCATCGCGTCTGCGCCTCCAGGCGCCGGGTTGCGGCTTCCCATCCTATGGGCACCGCCAGCCGTGAGCGAAGGTAGCCGGAGCGGTCGGGCCTGGATCCCGGGTTTTCTGGAGGTCGTCCCTTCGGTCGAGCGGCCCGCCTCCCATGTCGGGGGCGAGCGGAGCCACGAGGGCTTCCTCGGCCACGAACCGGAGGAAACGAAGATGTTCACCAGGACCCTGATCAACGCCGGCCTCGTTCTCGCCAGCCTGGCCGCCCCCGCGGCCCCCCAGCTGCTCTCCGACGAACAGGTCTGGGACTTCGAGAACAAGAAGCACCTCTCCCGGATGCCGACCACCCAGACGGAGGTCGACTCCCGCATCCGCGTCACCTGGATCGACAAGGACTGCAAGCAACTCGGGAGAGGCATCGCCTTCGAGGGCAAGCAGGAAGGGGGCTGGGGTTCGCTGCTGCTGAACCACTTCTCCGAAGGACTCGGGACGTTCCGTTCCCGCTGTTACCTGGTCGGAGACGACGACTCGCTGCTCGCCCTCGAGACCCGCGGCGCGATTCGCATCGCCACGGTCGACCACGACTACTACCTGTTCGCGGTGAAGACGCCCGGCGGAATCGGAGCGTTCCTCGCGGCCGACAGCGAGGCCGTCTCTCCGCTCTTTGATCTGGGTCTCCCCGGTGCGAGCGCGTGTGACCTGGAGCTCGTCCTGTTCGAGACCGAAGTGGCGGCACGGGCGCGGGCGGTCGGACCCTGCAACGGAGACGCCGAGCCGGTCCTGGGAGCCTGGGTTGACATCGGGACCTACCCGCTGGACGCCGGCGCCGACGGGAGCGCCGACGGGGACGACGACGACCTCGATGAGGAGACCGAGGAGGAACTCCACCAGCTCTCGAAGCTGCTCCAGGGTCAGTTCGCCTACCTGGTGGGGGCCTCCGGCCTGAGCAAGAAGGAGACGCGGGTGGTCTTCAACCAGCTGTGGACCGAAGCGGATTTGCTGAGCGGGTTGTTCCAGCATGACTTCTTCACCGAGGTCACCGCGATCCAGGCCGACCTCCGTGACCTGCAGACGCAGGCCGCTGACGCGAACGACGCTCCGGGGCAGCAGGTCGCCCTGGCGGACGGCGCCGCCCAGATCGGCGACCTCCGCGATCGCACCGAGGCCCTGCTGCTGGCTCTCGATGGGTCCACGGTTTCGGGTGCGTCCGGCGTCGGCGGGGCGGATGTGGCGCCCGGGCCGCTCGCCGAGACGGTCCAGAAGAAGCTCGCGATGAAGAACCTGAAGGTCGTGTCCAAGAACCTCGTTGCCGCCCAGAAGGGCGCGGACAAGGGCAGCGTGAAGTTCATCAAGAAGTACGTGTGCCTGCTGCAAAAAGCGCTCGAGCGGCTCACGGCGACCGGCTACAACTTTCGCGGCTTCAAGGCCACGCGCATCGCGCACCTCCCGCTGCCAGCCCTGGTCAAGCCCGACGTGACCCCGTCCGGTGGCGGCGGCGGTGGCGGCACGGGGAACGCCACGCTCCAGGCCGACTTCGTCTACGGCACGGGCTTCACCGAGAGCCTGAGCGCGTCGGGCGCCGACGTGACGGCCGAGTACCAGGTGTCCTCGGGCTTCACCTTCATCTCGGCCACGGGCCCGAACGGCGTGCTCAGCATGCAACTGGGGTACGACCCGTTGACCGAGGGTGCCCAGGTGTTCAACAGCAAGGTGTTCGCGGCGCCCTTCACGGGCAGCCTGCACAGCTTCAACTGGCAACCCCTGGGCGCCCCGGGTGGCTTCCTGCCGCCGCCCTTCAGCATGGGTGGATCCACGGCGGCCCTCTCGGTCGAGGTGGAGATCACGCAGAACGCCGGCGGTGAATTCGACCTCACCTTCTCCGGGACGCTGTTCGGCATCAACGGCTCCACGGCCCAGATCGACGGCTCGGGCTCGATGGCCTGGACCGTCACGAACTGAGTCTCCGCGCCGACGACGATGCCAGGCCCGGTCGGGTTGCAACCCGACCGGGCCGTCGTCGTACCGGGCCACTCTCGGCGCGCATGACTTCCGCCACGAACGCTAGGACCACGCACCACTCAACACGAAGGCAGCCCAGGTCGCCGGCCGACCCTCGCCGTGGCGGCGCCGCTGGAGCTCGAGCATCTCGAGTTGCGCTCGACGCAGGGCTTCGGCGCGACCGAGCCCGTCGATCCAGAGGGCTCGATAGAAGCGCTCCATCAACGCGGCGGTCGAGCCGTCATCCACGGCCCACAGCGACGCGATCAGGGTCCGGGCACCAGCGAGGTGGAAGGCCCGCCGCAGTCCGATCAGCCCCTCGCCGGCGCGTGGCTCGCCGAGACCCGTTCCGCACGCGCTGAGCACGACGAGTTCGGTCGCGGACAGATCGAGCCAGGCCACCTCTGCGGCCGTGAGGTGGGCGTCGGGATCAGCGTTGGCACCGGCGCACACGAGCCCCGCGGCCAGGCCGGGGAAACGGTGGCGCAGCAGGTCAGCGGCGTTCGCGTCGGCGGCGCTCACGTCGGTCTCGATCGGAGGCTCGAAGAACGCGTGCGTCGCGAGGTGCAACACCTTCGCGCGCGACATCTCGTCCCGGACGCGGGCCTTCGTGGCGCCAGCCCCCGTCAACAGCACGCGTGGGGCCTGCTCTCCGAACTTCTCGGCATGAAGGTCGAGCACCACCCGGGATTCGTAGGCCGTGGCTGGCAGGGGAGCCCAACGCTTGCCTCCCCCTCCACCGGGGGTACGGGGCGTCGCCTCTCCGGTGCCATCGAAGCGCACGTCCCCCACGCTGACCAGCGACGAAGAACCGGAGGAGGGCAGGGGCTCCTTGGTAGCGGGGTCGACGAGCACGACGTCATGGGACTCCAGCAGGTAGCGCTCATCCTCGAGCAGGATGGCGCCCCAGGGCACCATGCCCACGATTCCGTCGGGAGAGATCTGGAGGCGCCCCACCCCGTCCAGGTGTGATGCGAGAGGTTCCCACAGACTTGCGCGCAGTCGATTGTTGGCCGGCCCTGTCCGACCCGTTGCTCGATCGACGGACAGGATCTCGGCGAGGAAGTCCCGGACGTCGGCTTCCAGTACGGAGAGGTCCCCGAGATCGATCCGGCGCACGCCATCGCGACCGCCCCGGCGGATCCAGGCGCTGACGCGCGGTGAAGCCCAGTGGCCGGGTCCGGCTGCCGCCCGGTCGGTGTCGTAGGGTCGCCAGATCAGGAGATCCGCGAGCGCGGTCCCTTCCGGAAGCGTGGGCGTCGGCAGCCGATTCCGAGGTGTCGGCAAGCCGGTCGCCCCCAGTCTCCGCTCCAGCTCGTCGCGTTCTCGCGTCAGCGCTTCGAGCTGCTCCGGTGACGCCGACATCCGAGTCGCCATGACCGAGAGGCCCGCCTGGACCTCGCGCAGCCGGTCGAGGGATGGCGTCAGGTCTTCGTCCTGCTGGTCATGGAGCGCCCGACGGCCCGCGAGCTGGTAGCGGGCGAGCCTCCCCTTCCACAGCAGGATCGCCCGGTGCACCTCGTCCTCCCGGTCGAGCTCCGACGACAGTCCGATCAACAGGTCGAGATGGGACCGGTAGGCCCCGATGAAGTCGAGCGCCTCGGGCTCGGAGAACGCCGCGAGGGTCAACTCGAGGTGCCTGTCGAGCGGCTCGATCGTTGACCACGTGAGGTCCCAGGCCTGCTCGGATTGCCCGAGCTCGATGAACCGTTGGGCCAGGTTGCCGACACGCTCGAGCGTGAGCGGATGATCGGCACCGACAGTCGCCCGCGACATGTCGACGGAGCGCCGGAGCAGAGCCACGGCGGCTTCCGGATCACCGCTCTCGGCGAGAGTGACGGCCAGGTTGTTGAGGGCCAGTGCGATGTCGGGATGGTCTCCCGCATGGGCGGCTTCGACGATCGACAGGGCGCGCCTGAGGTCATCGACCGCCTCGGCGTGACGCCCTGCCTGCCCCAGGGCCCGCGCACGCCGGCCGAGGTCCTTGGCGAGCACGGGGTGGTCGGGTCCGGCTTGCAGGACGCGTGCAGAGACGACACCGTCGAGAAGCTCCAGGGAAGCCGTGGTCTCGCCCAGCCGACTCAACACTCCCGCCAGGGCGGCCTGGGTGTCCAGCAACGCGGGAGTCCCCGGAGCGAGAGCGGTCGACTGGATCTCCAGGGCCCGCTGGTGATAGGTGCGCGCCACCGTGTCCTGCCCCACGCCCTCGTGGAACTGTCCGAGGTGGAACAGGGCGAGCCCCACGCGGGGATGGCGACCGCCCAGCTCGTCCTGGATGACGGCCAGGGCCTGTTCTCGATGATGCCGCGCTTCCGGAATCCGGCCGACCTCTTCCAGAGCGGCGGCGAGGCTCGTTGCCGCCCGGGCGGTGTCGAGGTGGTCGGCGCCGTGGACGTCCACGAACATCGTCCATGAGCGTTCCAACAGACGCAGCGCACCCTTCGCGTCCCCGCCCGCTCGCCGCGCTCGTGCGAGGTTGGCCAGCGAGGCCGCCGTGAGCGCGCTCGCCCCGGTGAGGTCCTCTCTCAGCTCGAGAGCCGCCTGCAGTCTCTCCCGTGCCCGTGCGAGGTCGCCGGTGTCCGTGAGCAGGATGCCGAGGTTCGTGAGGGTGGCGGCGAGCTTCATGGGATCGCGAGGCTCCGCGGACTCACGGATCGCGAGCGCCCGTTCGTACATGCTTCGCGCTTCGGCCCAGGCACCGCCCTGGTGCAGCATGGTGGCGAGGTCGTTGGCCCGGCCGGCGATGATGCCTGCGTCCGGATCCGTTCCCGCTTCGGCCAGTTCGAGGGACAGACGGCCGAGGACCGCGGCCGAGATCAGGTCTCCCCGCTGCAGCGCCATCCGCGCGAAGTCGTTGGCGCGCAGGGAGCGATCACGCTGTTGAGCGTTGCTCGCGTCGATGCGCGTGGCGATCACGACCATCGTCTCCCGAGCGACGTCCGAGCGTCCTGCCTGAGCGGCTCGACCATGGAGCTGGCCGAGCGCGTCGAGCGCCTCGTCGCCGGGGATCTCGGAGAGGAGCTCGAGCGCGCGCCGCAACTCGTCCGGTGGCGGATCGTCCGGCGCGCGCGTACCCACGGTCGCCAACGCGACCATCAGCACGGGCGTCAGGAGCCGGTGAGCGCTCATCCAGTGCATCCCCCATCAGGACACGGCTGCCTTCGCCCGGATCCCAGAGAGCCAGGGCGACCCCCGCGAGCCCGAGCGTCCTGATCATCAGGCGTCCTCCTGGGGTGCCGGGCTCGATGATACGCCCGTGCTGGGCGAGCGGGCAGCCACCCGTGACGGAACGACGCGCTCGAGGAACGCGGGCCCTCGATCACGCCCCGAAGGCGGCCTCATACGTCGCCCGCAGCGTGCGCCCGTCGGTTGCGCACTCCGTCAGCGTCGTCCAGCGCCCCGGCCGCGTGTCCGGCGCCTGACGCGCGGCGTCGAGGAACGTCGCGCGATCGATGCCGAGTCCCTCGGGCATGGTGATCATCCCGATCGCCTCGCCGAAGCTCCGCAGCGGTGCCGGGTCCTCACCCTGCAGCGCGGTGCAGAAGATCGTGGCGACGCCGACCTGCTCGCCGTGGAGGCCACCCTCGATGTCCATGCGGTCGAGCTGGTGGCTGATCAGGTGTTCGCTGCCGCTGCACGGGCGGCTGTTGCCGCTGATCTCCATGGCCACGCCGCTGAGCAGCAGGCCCTCGACCACGCGCTCCAGGAACGCGGGGTCGTCGATGTCGGGCTTCGGCGCATCGACCACCTGACGCGCGGCGCCCAGCGCGAAGGTGCGCGCCATGCCGTCCACCAGGGCCTTGTCGGCAGCGGCGGCGCGATCCCAGTCGCGGCAGGCCGTGAGATTGCTGAGCAGGTCGCCGACGCCGGCCAGACGCAGGCGCCTGGGCGCGCCCGCGAGCACGTCGAGGTCGATGATCACGCCCGACGGCATGGTCGCGCCCACGCTGCGGCGCTTGCCGTCGGTGGCGAGCACGGCGACGGGGGAACCGAAGCCGTCGTTGCTCGCCGCCGTCGGCAGCGAGATCCACGGCAGACGCTTCTCGGACGCGGCGAGCTTGGCCACGTCGATCACCGAGCCCCCGCCCACGGCGAGCACCACCTGCGGGAAGAAGCCCTCGATCAGCGCGTTCTTCACGCGGTCCGCCTCGGCGAAGGTGCCGCCGAACACCTCCTCGACGCGCACGGTCACGCCGGCGGCCTCGAGCGCGGTGGCCACGCGGTGCGCCGGCGGCTGCGTGGGCCCGTCGCCCATGATCACGAGCGCGCGGGCGAAGGAGAGGTTGCAGGCGGCGAGCGCCTCGGGCACGTCGTCGAAGGCCCCCGCGCTCACGCGGGTCACCAGCGGCAAGTGGACGGTCTGGAGCAGCGTGCCCATGGTCGTCTCCCCGTGCTACCCGGCGTTCCCGCACGTCGGCGCGGCGCCCGCGCTGCCCGCGCTGTTCGCGCCGCCCGCAACCGCCGCGGCGTCGAAGCCCGCGGCGATCCTCCCGGCCTCGGCCAGGTCCTCCGGCGTGTCGACCTCGGTCCAGGGCCGGCCGCCCGTGGAGCACTTGCCGATCACCACCTCGTCGACGATGCCGTTCAACGCGCCCTCGTACCAGTCGTCGGTCTGGCCCGCGTCGATCATGCGCGCGAGGCTGCGGTAGTATGCCGCCAGCGCGGCGCCGCGGAAACGCAGCATGCCGATGTACTCGCCGTGGCTCGCCGCCGGGTCGAGATCCTTGCCGATGCGGCGCAGGCGTCCATCGGCGTAGACGACTTTCATCTGCTCCTCGGCCAGGGCGCAGGTGTCGTCGATGGTGAGCAGGGCGTCGCCGTCGGTGGACAGGAGCGTGGTGAGGATCTGCGGGTGGAAGAGCGTGTCGCCGTTGATCAACAGCAGGTCGTCGGGCACGTGGCCTGCCAGCAGGTGCACCGAATAGACGTTGTTGTGCACGTCCCACAGCGGGTTGTGGATGCGCGCGACGTCGGGGTGCTCGCGCTCCAGCGCCTCGACGGCGTGGCCGCTGACCACGCGGATGTCGCGGCCCGGGATGCCGGCGGCGGCGAGCGCGTCGAGCTGGCGCGACAGGATCGAGCGGCCGGCCACCTGCAGCAGGCTCTTGGGCAACGCGTCCGTCAAGGATCCCAGCCGCGACCCGCGCCCGGCAGCGAGGATGCACACGACCGGGTGCGTCGCGGACGTCGCGGGCGGGGTGTCGGGCGCGGTGTCGGGCGCGGTGCCGGGCGAGCTGTCTTCGGTGGGCGTCATGGAGGGCGGGTCAGCGAGACGTCGGATCGCACGGCCGGCTCGGGCAGCCCCGCGATGCGGTGCAGCGCGGCCAGCGCAGCCGCGGTGGCGTGGCCCGGATGGTAGTAGACGTCGTGCAGCGCCGCTCGTCGATCTTCGCTCCGGGCCTCCGGATCGGCCAGTTCGGCGGCGATCAGCTCGGGCAGGGCGCGGGGATCGCTGCAAGCGGTGCCGATGCGCGTGCGCCAGGTGGTCACGTCGGCCTCGCCGGCGCGCTGGTCGAGCTGGCCCTCGAAGGTCATGAAGATCGCCGGGCGGTCGAGGTGCAGCCACTCGAAGGCCACCGACGACAGATCGGTGATGAGCAGGTCCGCGGCGTGCATGAGCGGGACCACGTCCCAGACCGCGGGCGTGGCGAAGTGCGCGTGCGACCGCGCGTGCGCGTCCAGCACCGAGCGCCAGTCGAGACGGCCGTAGCGCGGGTCGAGCGAGTTGTCGTGGGGCTTGCAGATCACGTTGAGGTCGAGGCCGGTCCGCGTGCCGGCCTCGCCCGACGCCGTGAGCCCGGACAGCGCCGCGAGGATCTCCTCGCCCATCTTCTCGAGCGACGACTCGTGGCCCCAGGTCGGCGCGTAGAGCACGGTGGGCTTGTCCGGATCGAGGCCGTGCTCGCGCAGGGTCGCGGTGCGGTCGAGGGAACCGTCGGTGAGCCGATCGGTCTTCGGGAACCCGATCTCGTGCAGGCCCGGGTCGCCCGCTTGCACGAGGCCGCGCTCGATCAGCCGGCGCCGCAGCCACGGGCCGATCAGGAACACGTGGTCGTAGTCGGCCACGCGCCGGTTCATGTTGTGGCCCTTGCCCGAGATGCCGTGGAAGATCTGCACCGTCGCCTTGGCGTGGCGCGTGGCCAGGATCCAGTCGGCGGACACGAGCACGTCCGGCCGCGCGAACTTGGCGCGCCAGTTGGGGCGTCGTTTGGCGGGGAGCGCGCCGACCTTGTCGAACAGCGTCGTGCTCGAGGACCCGTGCTCCTTGCCGTACAGGTGCACGTCCCAGCCGCCGGCCGCCAGCAGCCCGCGATGGAGCGGCCGGAAGACCTCGTAGTTCATGGGACGCTTGGCGCGGAAGGCGACGACCGGCATGCGGCCATCGTAGAGAACGCCCCCGGCAGTGTCGTGAGCGCGCGGGACGGCCCGCCGAGACCCGGCGACGGCGAACCGCTAGTATCCTGAACCGTGATCCGTGGGCCCCCGCGGCCCGCGCACGCTTCTCCGGCCCTCCGGACCCTGCTCCCGCCATGGCCGCTCCCGGCTCCGACGCTCCCGTCTTCGTGGTCGGTCACCCGCGCTCGGGGACCACGCTGCTGCGGCTGATCCTCAACGCCCACCCGCGCATCGTGATCCCGCCGGAGGGGCACGTGGTCAGCTTCCTGCGTCGCTGCGAGCAGAAGTACGGCCCGATGAGTGACGACGACGCCTTCGAGCGGGCCATCGACCGGCTCGCCCACAAGGACCGCCAGAAGGAGTGGGGCTTCACGCCGGACCAGATCATCGACGTCTGCCTGCAGGGCGAGCACAGCCCGGCCGGCATCTTCGCCTCGCTCATGTCGCTCTGGACCGAGCAGTCGGGCAAGCCGCGCTGGGGCGAGAAGACGCCGGGCAACTACCGCTACATCGAGGACGTGACCGGCTGGTTCCCGAAGGCGCAGGTCGTGCACATCGTGCGCGACGCGCGGGACGTGGCCGTGAGCTGCCTGACGCCACCCTTCTCGGATCGGTACGACAAGGGCAACGAGTACGAGGTCGCCCTGCGCTGGCGCGACGCCGTGCACCGCGGCCGCAGGGCGGCCCAGGCGCTGGGCCCGCAGCGCTACACGGAGTTCCGCTACGAGGACCTGACCGCCGAGCCCGAGCGGCTGGTCCACGCGCTGTGCGACTTCCTGCACGAGGACTTCGTGCCCGAGATGATGGACTTCCACCGCGGCGCCCAGGGCAAGCTTTCGCGCGGCGAGCAGTCGTTCCACAAGCGCACCCACGGCGAGGTCGACCGCAAGCGCGTCGAACGCTGGCGCCGCGACGTGCCGCGCGAGTTCGTGATGCGGGTCGAGGGCATGGCGGGCAAGGAGCTTGCTGAACTCGGGTACGAGCTCTCGGGGTTCGAGCCGACGCTGGGGTTGCGGGCCGAGTTCCTGGCGCAGAAGCTCAAGCCGCGCAAGCTGACCCGGACCTTCAAGCCCAAGGGCGGGGGCTCGAGCGACAAGCAGAGTCGCTCGGCATCCGGCACCGGTGGGCCCGACGCCGGGGGGCCCGACGCCGCGGTGGCGCCGGACGACGCGCAGGCCGACTGAGCGCGGCGGGGGAGCCCACATGGACACGGACGCCCGCCCCCCCGACCCCACTCCCGCGGACCCGCCGCCCCCTGACCCGGACGACGAGTCGGTCACGCGTCACCTCGCCCGCGGTGCCCAGGCCGGCGACGAGGCGCGCTTCTCCGCGCTGTGCGAACGCCTCGCCCCGGCGCTCTACGGCTGGTCGGTGCTGCGCATCCCGCCCGAGCTGCGCGCGCGCCTGCAGCCCGAGGACCTGATGCAGGACGTGTGGCTGCGCGCGTTGTCGGCCTTCGGGAGCTACGACGCCGATCGCGGACCGCTGCGCCCGTGGTTGTTCCAGGTGGCCAAGTACACGCTGCTCGATGCGCTGCGTCGAGGGCGCGTGCGCGTGCAGCCGCGCCAGGAGCCCGCGCCCGACGGAGGTTCGGACGCCGGCGGCGGCGCGCGGCTCTCCCAGGTTCCCGACGACGCCACCGCGGTCAGCCAGCGCGTGGCCCGCCGCGACGACGTGGCCGCGTTCCTCGCGCACGTCGAGACCCTGCCCGAGGAGGACCGCGACCTGCTCGTGCACCACGGACTCGAGGGTCTCAGCCTGGGCCAGGCCGCCGAGCGCCTCGGTCTGGAGAAGGCCGCCGCGCAGAAGCGCTGGCAACGATTGCGCGCGCGGCTTGCGGAGCACGGCTGGCCCGAGGGCATGTTCGAGCCGGGCGCATGAGGCCGGGCGGCACTCAGCGTCCGTACGCGTCGACCCAGTCCGGCAGCTCGTCGATGGCAGCGCGCTCGCGGGCCACGCTCACCAGGTCCACCGGCCAGACCCGTGCTGTTCCGTCCTGACCGGCGGTCACGACGAAGCGCCCGTCTGGGCTGAACCGCGCGCGATGCACCGGACCCTCATGCCCGGTCAGGCGCACGATGAAGCGTTTGTCCCGCGGCTCCCAGATCAGCGCCGAACCGTCGTAGCTCGCGGTGACGTACAGGTCTCCGCCCGGCTGGCGATCGAGGGTCGTCGTGCGGTCACTGTGGTGGCCGGCGCTGTTGTAGATGTTGTTCGACGCGGGGTCCTGCAAGAGCACGGTCGGGTTCCAGCGCGCGGTGACCAGCACCTCGCGCCCACGACCCGTGAAGCGCACCGTGCCGAGAGTGGTCGTCGGCTGCTCGGCCAGCAGGGAACCGTCGTCGAGATTCCACCAGCGGATCTTGGTGTCCTGGCTCACGGCGACCAGGACCTGGCCATCCGCGGAGACGTCGACGTCGTAGATCGTGTGCTGCGCGTGCGAAACGGCGGTCTCCGCCCAGCGTTCGAGGACGTGGCGTGCGTCTCCGCTGGCCGTGTCCCAGACGCGGATGCTGCGGTCGGAGGCGCCGGTCACGACCAGGCGGCTGTCGGGCGTCCAGGCCACGCAGGCGATGTCCGCGCCGTGGCCCGTGAGCTCCCGACGGACCGCTCCCGTCGAAGCGTCCCGCAGCAGCAGCCCGCCGGCCAGGTCACCGCTGAGCAACCAGCGCCCGTCGGGGGATGCGCTGAGGACCGTGACCTCGGCGTCGTGAGACCGCGCGGGCGGGCGGGGTGCTCCGGTGGACGTGTCCCACAGCCTGACGGCCCCGTCGGCCGAGGCCGTGGTCACCGAGGCGCCGCCGTCGACGTAGACGCCGGCGACCACCCGGCTCTGGTGATCGAGCGTCGCGCGCGGCGAGCCATCGGCCGTATTCCACAACCTCGCCGTACCGTCGGACGATGCGGTCAGCACGGACCGCCCGTCGGGTGCGAAGGCGACATCCCGGACCGGACCGGTGTGCCCCCGGAGCTCGAGCAGGCCGGGGCGGTCGGGGAGGTACCACACGTCCGCCCAGCTATCACCGCCCTGGCTGATCAGGCGCGTGCCGTCGCCGGTCCAGTGCACTCCGAAGATCATGCCGGAGGAGCCGCGCAGGACCTCGACCAGCTCACCGGTGACGGCATCGTGGATGCGCACGACGCGGTCGTAGCTGCCGGTCGCGAGACGGCTTCCATCGGGTGAGTAGTCCGCGCAGTACACGGCGCGCGAACCCTGGTCGGGCAACTCGATCAGGCGCTCGCCCGTGTGGGCATCCCAGACCGACGACGGCGAAGGATGCGGTGTGGTGATGTCGCCCGGGTCGCAGGTGGTCACGATCCGGGTGCCGGTCGGGTCGAAGGTCACCGAGTGCACGATGCCCGTGTGTTCCAGGACGAACCGGGTCGTGCCGTCCGACAGGTCGTGCATGGCCACCGTGCCGTCGCGCGAGGCGGTGGCGAGGCGGGTTCCGTCCGGAGCGAAGGCGGCGGTGGTGATGAGGTCCGCGTGGCCGCCGAACGAGGCCAGGAGGGTGCCCTCGGGAACGGACCAGAGGCCGGCGCCAGCGGTGGCGGGTGCGTCGTCGCTGCCCGGTGTGCCCGAGATGGTGACGAGGAGATCACCGGTCTCGTCGAACAGCACGTCGCTCACGGCGCCCAGGTGGTCGGACAGGAGCAGGCCGAGGCCGTCGCCGCCGCTGGTCCACAGGCGCGCGGTGCCGTCGTTGCCGGCGGTGGCGAAGTGCTCGCCATCCGGAGCGAAGGCCACGTCGCGTACGGAGTCCTCGTGGGCCTCGTATTCGAAGGCGACGTCGCCGGTCGACGCGCGGTGCAGTCGCACCACGCCACTCTCGTCGCCGGTCACGATCCAGCTGCCGGTCGGGTCGAGGTCGGCCTTCCGGGCACCCGAGAATTCCAGAGAGAACACCGACTCGCCCGAAGCCAGGTCGTACAGGTTCAGGCCGTTGCGACAGACCAGCATGCGCTCACCGAACAGGGACAGGTCCATCCCCCGTCCAGGAGAGCCGCGGACCTTGATCCGGTGCTCGAGTCGGCTTCGCTGCAGCGCGGCGAGCAGGGCGTTGTTGGACTCGAATCCCGGGCTCAGCGACGCGGCCTCCAGCGCCATCGTCAAGGCCGCCGTCGGGTTGTCCTCGGCCACGATCATGGCCAGGTTGGCGATGGCCTGCCCGCGAGCGCGAGACAGCGCCTGCTCCTTCTCGTCGCTCTCGGTGCGCACGTCGGCGAGCAGCGCGAGCGTCACTCCGAGCCCGATGCCGAGCACGACGACGAGCAACAGCCCGGACATCGCCAGGGCGGGATTGCGCTGGACCCAACGCCGCAGATGCACGAGGGGACCCGAGCGGCGCGCGGTGATCGGTTCGTACAGACGCACGCGACGCAGGTCTTCGGCCAGCTCGAGCGCGTTGCCGTAGCGGCGCTGGCGGTCCTTGTCCATGGCCACGGCGAGGACGACGACGAGGTCCGCGGGCGCCGCCGGGCTCAGGCGCGCGGGTGAGACGGGCTCCTCGTTGCAGATGGCCTGCTCGAGCCGGTTTCCCGAACCGGAGAAGGGACGCTGGAGCGTGAGGCACTCGTAGAGCGTGACCGCGAGCGAGTAGACGTCGGTGCGCGCATCGAGCTCGCGACCATCGCCGAGGATCTGCTCGGGGCTCATGTACGCGGGCGTGCCGAAGGCCTCCCCGGAGCGGGTCAGCGTCGGGGTGCCGTCCTCGGTAGGGCGTGCCAGCCCGAAGTCGAGGATCACGGGCTCCCCGCGCTGGTCGACCATCAGGTTGGCGGGTTTGACGTCGCGGTGGATGACGCCGGCTTCGTGAGCGGCGTGCAGCGCCCGGGCGGCACGTTCGAACACGGCCAGCAGGCGACGCACGCCGACGGGATCGCCCGGACCGCAGACGACGCCGCCCGGCGTGTCCGCGGCGACGGTCGATCCGGGGCCTCCGCCCGCGATGCTGGTGGATGCTGGCGTCGAAGACTCGGTCGCCGAATCCGCCGCCGGGTGGTGACCCTGCTGGGCGCGTCGGGCACGCTTGACGAGTTCGGCGAGGGTCTCGCCCTCGACCGCGCGCATGGCCACCCAGGGCGGGTCCGCATGCAGGTCGGCGCGATGCACGGCGCACAGCCCCGGGTGGTCGAGTCGTGCGACGATCTCGACTTCTCGCCGCAGCCGTGCACGCCGCGCGCTCGACAGGACGCCGGCCGGCGTGCGGATGATCTTGAGCGCCACGTCACGTCCGAGGGCCGTCTCTCGCGCCAGGTACACGGTGCCCTGGCCACCGCGGCCCAGTTCGCGCTCGATCGTGAACCCGGGAATCTCCGGCGGCGTCGGAGGCTCGATGTCGGCGCTCTCCGGGAACATCGACGCGCTCTCGGCCGCGAGCAGCCGCACGTGCTCGGCGGCCACGTCGTCCTCGTATCCGGGGAAGCGCGCGAGGTAGTCCTGCAGCGTGCGCTGCCGCCCTTCGCGCCGGTCCCTCAGGAACAGCTCGACGAAGTCGAAGACGTGCGACGCCGTGTCGAGTTCGGCGGGATCCACGGGCTCACCTTATGCGGGCCGGGGCGGGGGCGCCATCGAGGCCGATCGAGAGTGCGGGGGACAAGAGGCCCCCGGGCCCATCGTCGGACCCGGGGGCTCCCCCACGAGACCGCCGGGAAGCTCGGGGGCTCCGGGCGGGGAACAGAAGCACGTCGAGCGTCAGGGTGCCGTGATCTGCAGCGTGTTGCTGAGCCACACACCCTGCGGCGCGAGCGCGTCGGCCACCGCCGACTGCATGAACAGCTCGAAGCCGGCGGGGATGCCCGCGGGCCACAGGTACGGCAGGTCGATCGAACCTTCGGCGTTGGTGAACAGACCGACCTGGAGCAGCACCGGCACGGGCGCGAGCTCGCCGCCCTTGAACGGCACCGGGTCGTACGTCAGGCCGATGAACAGGACGGCCGTGCTCAGTGGCGGCGAGTCGCGCAGCATGAGCAAAGCCGGCGCGGTGGGCAGGACCAGCGGCCCGCCGCCCGACAAGGGCTCCTTGATCAGCGTGACGTGGCCGACGTAGTTGCCCTTGTTCTTGTCGCCCTTGTTCGTGTACGGTGTGGGTTCGTCGGTCGTGGCCGTGATGAACATCTCCGGGATGCCTTCGCAGGTGAAGGTCAGGCCCGGGCGGTCGCTCACCTGCGCCGAGTCGAGCGCCGGTGCCAGCAGACGCAGCTCATCGATGGTGTGGGCCGTGGGACCGACGGTGAACGTCGTGGGCTGCGAGAACTGCACCGCGATGCCGGTGCTGCCCGGATCGGAGTGTCCGCCTCCGGTCGTGCGGTATTCCCAGCAGTGCGAGACGTCGAAGAACGAGTCGATGCCGTACGGGCCACCGAAGCTCGGATCGCCGGTGACCACGACGCTGCCGGCCACGCAGCCTTCGTAGTACCAGATCGTGCCGAGCATCTTGGGATCGCAGCCGAAGTCGATCGAGGCCGGCAGGCCCGGCCCGTTGTCCGTGGCCGTGATCGTGGCGAAGTCCTCGTGCAGCTCGCCGCCGACGATCGCCTGGCCGCTCACGGTGAGCGTGGGGGGCGCGCCCGCGCCGCCGCCTCCGCTGCCGGGCGGATCCACGGCGACCGAGCCGCTTTGGATGTGTGTGCCGTGGTCACCGCCGAGATCGACCGAGAAGCCGTCGCAGCCGGACGAGCCCAGGTTGCTGATCTTGAGCTTGCCGCCCTGCTTCTCGACCCGCGCGTCGTCGGTGCCGGTCACGCTGGCACCGAGCGCCATCTGACCGAGGTGCACGATCGACACGTCGCCGGTGTCGCCGAACATGAGCTCCATGCGGGTCACGACCACGTCGCCGGTCGCGCCGACGGGAAGCAGCTCGATCAGGTCGCAGGCGGGGATCGGATCGGGGCCGCCGCCCGGCCCGCTGATGCCGACGATCTCGAAGACCGGGAAGAATCCCAGGCAGCAGTACACCGGCTCGTCGGTGTCGATGCCTTCGACGTAGTAGATGTACTTGGGGCCGAAGGGCAGGATGATGTCGTCGTCGTCCGGGTCGAGCACGGCCGGGTAGAGGTACGGCGTGGCCGCGTCGAAGGCGCGGAAGGTGTAGCCGGTCGCCCCGATCGGTGAGTAGTCCGCGCTGACCAGGGCCACCGCGCCGTGGACCGGGTCGAAGGCCTGCTCGACGGAGAGGGTGCCGAGCAGCTGGGACACGCCACCGTCCACCGTGCCGTAGACCTTGCCGGTCATGGTCGCGCCCGGTGCACCGAGCGGGAACGCTTCCTCGAGTTCCAGCTCGACACCGTCGGTGCCTTCGCCGAGATCGATGCTGAACCCGTCGCATCCGGACGAGCCGAGGTTGCTGATGATCAGCTTGTTCTTGCCTTCGGGCGTGAGCCCCTCGGTGAGCACGGCGTTGTCGATCGACGCCGCGTCGATGCCGAAGATGCGCACGGGCGGCGGCGGCGTGCCGTCGGCCTGGGCTGCGGTGGGCGCGCCGAGGGCGCAGGTCAGGGCTGCAGCGAGGCCACAGGCCGCGAACGTGTGGTGCCGGCGTGGGGCCGGGTCGGAACGGTGGATCCGCATCTCTCTTCCTCCAGGCGGGGCGGTGGGCCCCGCGGGTCTCGTGGTGGACACGGGTTCGCAGCCCGGTCGGCACCGTGGACACCGGGAGGAAGAAAAGGGAGCGCCGGAGTGGGCGCCGGAACGGCCACGACCCGCGAGCGCCGGAGCGATCGCGGGTCGGGGAGGGGGCGGCGGGGGGGGGCTCCGCCCGAGGCGGATGCGGGGGCGCGGTGCCGGTCAGCCGGCGGCGCGGGCGCTCACTTCACCTTGAAGACCAGCTTGTAGCGCCCGCCGTTCGCATCGACGTTCGAGAGGCTCAGCGTGTACACGTCGGCCACGGCCACCTCGATCTTGGTCTGGCTGGCCAGCGTACCCTTGGCGTTCACCTTCTTGTCCTTGCCGTAGACGAAGTCGTCCAGGTCGTCGTCGAAGGCGAAGTCCACCTGGGTGGCGTCCTGCTTGTCGCCCTTGATCGAGACGCTGAGCTGCTGGCCGGCGGCGAGCTCGAACTCGATCTGGTGTTCGTCCAGGCTGCCCAGGAACTCGGAGTTGAAGGCCAGGGCCAGCTTCTCGCCCTCGAGCACCGTGAAGCGATGGTTGCCGGTCTCGGGCGCGCCCTTGAGTCCGTGGGCCATGGCGGCGCCGAGCAGCTTGCCCGCGTTCTTGGTGTTCTTCTTCAGGTTGCCCGGCGCGGTCAGGATGCCGGCCAGGATCGAGTCGACGCAGGCGGAGTAGAAGGCCTCGTAGGCGGCCTGGATGTTGCCCGCGTTGAGGACCGGGAAGCCGACCTCGGCGCTGCTCTGCGGCCAGTCGAGCATGTCGACCAGGAAGAGCGGGTCGGTGAACTTGTTCTTCAGCGCCGTGCGCGAGCGCCAGGTGAACGCGCCGAAGATCTCGCCGGCGTCGTGCTCCTCGGGCCACCCGGGCAGGAAGCCGGGCGTGTCGAACAGGTTGTCCTGCAGGGTGACCGCGGATTCGAGGTCGCGCAGGGCCTCGTCGAAGAGGGCGATGTCCGGGCCCGAATGGAACGCGAACACCTCGCCCACGAGCGGGTCGCGCAGCAGCGTGGACGCGCCGTAGTCCGCCAGGGCCTCGTTGACCGCGCGCTCGGGCGAGTCGAGGTCGCCGGCGCCGAACACGCCGCCCGCGCCATGCACCAGCGCGTGGGTGTACTCGTGGATCACGACGCTCGGGTCGCGGGACAGGTCGTCCATGACGTCGAACGAGATCTCGGTGAACTCGCCGAACAGCAGGTAGCCGGGCGGGAACCCCGTGTCGCCCTCGTCGGCATCGACGCTGGTGAAGAAGGCGTTCACGTAGCCGTCGCCCGCGTCGTCGAAGTTCACGAACACCGGCATCGAGTAGTCGATCGGGCTGCTGCCGTAGACCTTGCCCATGTACCGGCCGGCGGCCTGCACCCAGTAGTAGGTGTTGGTGTGGTCGAACAGGTTGTAGACCTCGATGAGGCCGGTGGTCGTCGGGTCGTCGTCGCCGTACTCGAACACGTAGTCCGGTGCGAAGGCGACCGGGATCGGGCCGCCGTCGGGCGCGTCGACGACCTGGCCCCAGCGACCGTTGAGCATGCCGTCGATGGCGATGCCGGGGACGATGTCGCTCTTGCCCAGGTCCTTGAACGAGGTCAGGCCGTCCTTCGCGGCGAGCGCAGCCGCGGGGTTCTTGTAGGCGCTGCCCTTGCCCGTGCCGGTCTTGAACTCGTGCTCGAGCGGCAGCGGCCCGGCGCCGTCCTCGTCGTAGAGGAAGGTGCCGCTGCCGTGGGTCACGTTCTCGAAGACGCGCACGACCGAGCCGTCGGCGGCGTCGACCTCGACGCTGATCGGGACCATGCTCCCGGCGGGAATGGCGTCGATGCGGTAGAGCAGGCGCGGGCTGCCGTCCACCAGGCGGCCGACGCGGTTCAGGACCGGGTCGGTGCGGAACTCGGTCAGGCCCAGGGCGCCGAGGCCCGCGAGGGCGGCGGTCCGGCCGGCGCCCTCGTCGAGCACGGGCGGGGGCAGGCGCGCGGCGTCGTCGGAGACGAAACCGCGGGCCGAGAGGATGTCGCCTTGCTCGTCGTAACGCAGGGTCATGCCGTGACCCTCGAACTCGAAGCCGTGCACGCGCTGGCCCATGCGCGCGTGGCGCGTGCTGCCATCAGCACGGCGGCTGAGGTCCCGCGCATCGTCCAACTCGACGTCGCGAGTCACGCCGAACGCCTCACCGAAGGCATCCAGGAAGGCGCGGCTGCGCGCGCGCGCATCGTCACCGGGCATGCGCACACGACCGCGCATGGAGCGCGCGAGCTCCTCGCCGTCACCCTGCTGCACGATCAGACCCGCGGCCTTGGCTCGAGCGACGGCCTGACGCGAGCGCTCGAAGCGGTCGTCGTCCGGCGCTCCGACGGGGCCTCCTCCGGCACGGCCGGTCTGGGCAGCGGGGGAGGCGGACAAGAGGACCAGGGTGGCGACGACGAGGCACAGGCGCGGCATGGGGAGACGCTCCGGGGACGGGGCAGGCGGCAAGGCCAGCGGCCCTTGCACCCGAAGTCGCCTATCGACACACCACCGGGGTGGGTTGAGCCTCGGATCCGGCGCGCCGTGCAGGCCCGGACCGGTGGCGTGGAACCCGCGTTTCCACCTCGGTCAGCTGTCCTCGTAGGACTTGGCCAGCTCGGCGATGCGCTTCGTGATGCGGTGCTTCACGTTGTAGACCTTGCCTCGAGCGACGCCGAACTCCTCGGCCACCTCTTCGCCGGACCGATCGCCGAAGGCCATGGCGGAGAAGATCGCGAACTGCTCCTCGTCCACTTCCGCCTGGACCCGCTTCAGGCAGCGCTCGAAGACGGCGCGGCGCCACTCCTGTTCCCACCACTGCTCGAGTTCGTCGTCGCTCACCGCGAGCTGCTCGAACAGCGACGCGGCGGTCTCCATCCCCGCCGGCGAGCGCTCACCGCGCTTCAGGATGCGACGGCGCGCGTTGAGGATCTGGCGATTGGCGATGCCGAAGAGCCAGCTCTTCATGCGGCCCTTGCTCGGGTCGTAGCGTCCTTGCCGGAAGGCCTGCGCGAAGGCGATCAACGTCTCCTGCGCGGCGTCGTCGGCGTCCGCGGCGTTCAGTCCCCGGCGGCGTCCGAAGCGCACGATCGGCTCCCGGTAGTGCTCGGCGAGCAGTTCCCAGGCGGTGTTCTCGGCGAAGTCGTGCAGCTTCTCGAGAACGGTGGAGGTGGTGACCCACTCCATGTCGGCTTCCTTCCTCGGCAACCCTTCGGGGCGGCCCACTGTACAGAAGACAAGCCGGCCCGCCACGGTGTGCGCGTGGCGGGCCGGCTGGGGTTGTCCGTGTGCGTCTCGGAGCGGGCGGCTCAGTACGCGCCGGCCGAGGTGGAGGCGGTGGTGTTGTTGGCCAGAGAGAAGCGCTGGAGCGACACCTCGATGTCGGCCAGGCTCCCGATGATGGCGACACTCACGGCGGTGAGCGTGTTCTGCTTCTTCGAGCCCGGCAGCTCCTGCAGCTTGACGGCGCGCTTGACCATCACGTCGGGGCTCGCCGTGAAGTTGCCCGGGCCCATGCCCAGGGCGGTGTCGAGGATCGTGATGCTGGCGTTGCCCTGGCCGTTGTCGTTGCCGCCGCCGCTGATGGTACCGACCACCGCGGACAGGCCGCCGGCGCTGAACGTCACGGCGCCGGACTTGAGGTCGGCCTTCACCTTGCCCTTGCTCGTGGTCACGGTGACTTCTCCCTCGCCCCACTTGACGTCACGGCCGTAGGGCATGACGTAGGGACGCAGGACGTCGACGATGATGATGGGGTCGGGGGAACCACCCTGGGTGGCACTGGAACCCGACATGTTCTGGGCGTCGGCGGAAGCGGCGAACAGGCTGGCGATCACGATCGTGCTGGCGATGGTCTTGAACATGGGTCTACTCCCCTTTGTGGTGTACCTGGTTCTTGTTAGGGCCACTGCGGCCCGAGTGGTTCTTGCGAGCGCCGTTCAAGTGCGTCTCGGACGTGCGCTCCGAGTGTGTTTGGCACGACGTCGCCGCGGTCTCTGACCCGAACTGAAAAGACTTCGTTCCCGACCTGCGCTGCGCGCTTCACCCCGCGTGCGGCTTCGCCGTCTCGTCTTCTCCCTTAAGGGGCGAAGGCCAACGGGCCGCAGCAAGAGACGGGCGGGTCACATCCAGGTCACCCAGGCCGTCGCCTGGTCCCAGGACGGCGCGCTGCACGGCGGTGCGTCGGCAGTGCGCGCGTGGCGTGCCATGCCTACAGGCGTTGCACGGTGCGGCACGTGCGTGGCACGGCACGGCGCGGCACGTGCGCGAGGGGGCCGCGAGGCGCGTGAGAAAAGAGGGAGGGCGGCCGAGGGCTCTCCAGCCTCGACCGCCCTCGGTGGGCGGGCCCGTGGGGGGGCGTCCGTCGTCTCTCTCTCTCTTCCCTTCTTCCCCGCGGTCGCCGAACGGAGGGGCGCCTCCGTCGGATGCTCCGGCGACCGCAGTCCTCGCTGCGCTCACCCCCGAGCGAGCGTTGGTCAGCGTGGACACAGGTGATTGGCCCCACGGAGGTGGATCTCTGCGAAGACCTGGAAACAATTCCGCGGCGCGGTGCGCACAGGCCTACCCTCGGCGCGCGAGGGCGGGTGGGCCCCGTCGGGCGGAAACGCGCGGAGGTCGGCTCAGCGAGCTCCGAGAGCCTCGCGCAGGACGGCCAGGGTCCGGCGAGCCACCTGCTCCCAGCCGTACTCGGCCCGGACCCGTTCGGGACCCCTTCTCCGCAGGGCTTCGAGGCGGTGGGTGTCTCCGACCAGGCGCGCCAGGGTCGCGGCGAAGTCGTCGAGGTCCTCGGGATCGAAGAAGTCGGCTGCGTCTCCACCGGTTTCGGGCAGGGCGCCGCGGTTGCTGCTGAGCACGGGCGCGCCGCATCCCTGGGCCTCGAGCACGGGCAGGCCGAAGCCCTCGTGGAACGAGGCGCACACATACAGGCCCGCGCCGGTGAGGAGCGCGGGGTAGAGCTCGTCATCGACCCAGCCGGGAAGCAGCACGCGCTCGGCGGGCAGGCCCAACTCGTCGGCGCGGGCGGCGAGGCGTGCGGCGTCGTCGTCGCGCGGGCCGCCGAGGACCAGGACCCACTCCTCGGGAAGCGCCGCGCGCACGAAGGCCTCGAGCAGCCCGTCCTGGTTCTTGCGCCTGCTGTAGCCCCCGACGTGGAGCACGTAGGGTCGCTCCCCGAGCCCGAGGACCGCGCGTGCCGCCGCGATCTGTTCGGGGCCGCGCGGCGCGAACCGCGCGACGTCCACGCCCAGGGGCACGACCCGGAGCCGCTCCGCGGGCAGATCGAGGTGTTCTTCCGCGGCCTGTCCGCCCTGTCGGCTGGAGACGATGATCAGGTCGGCGCGCGCGATGGTCTGCCGGATGCGGGCGCGGCGCGTCCGGCGCCACGCCTCGGTGGACAGCTCGGGGAACTCGAAGACGTTGATGTCGTGCAGCGCGAAGGTCTTGGCGAAGCGGCCGCCACGCGGAAGCCGGGTGCCCGTGCCGTGGAAGGCGTCGAGCGGTCCCAGGGTCCACTCCGGCCGCGCTTCGAACATCACCCGCGCCGAATGCCCCGGGAGGATGTCCTCCACGAGCGAGCGCTTGAAGACCCGACCCGGGCGCAGCGCCATGACGATGTCGAGGTCCGGCTCGACGACGGCGCAGGCACGGATCAGCTCCGCGCCGTAGTTGCCGATGCCGCCACGCTGCGGTTTGGCGCAGCTGGTGACGTCGAAGCCGATCCTCGGTGTCACGACGACGCGCTGACCACCTTCATGCGCAGGTCCGCGAGAACGCCCGTGACGTAGGTGTCTTCCTCGTCGGTGCGGTTGCCACGGGTCTTCTGCTCGAGCATCGCGAGGGTGTCGACCAGGAAGCGCGCCGCGCGCAGGTCGAGTTCCTTCTTGCCGGTGATCGGGTTGTCGACGTGTCCGAGGGACATGGCCACCTGGGAAGCGAGGTGGAACACGTGCGTCTGGAGCGTCGGCGCCGGCATGGGCGGCAGCTGCGCATCGGAGTCGGCGTCCGAACTCGGCGTCGGGGCTTCGGCGGGATCGATGTCGGACACGTGCGGTTCTCCTGGGGGCGGTGCGCGACGTCGCCGGCGCGCTTCGGTGCCGCCGGTCTAGCTGGCCTGGCCGGCGCGGACCGGCGTCCGTGTCGGGAACGGATCGTCGCCGCCGCCTGAAGCCGCCTTCACGAAGTCGCGGAAGAGCGGGTGCGCCCTGGTCGGCTTGCTCTTGAACTCGGGGTGGAACTGCACCGCCACGTACCACGGGTGACCCGGGATCTCCACGATCTCGACCAGGTCCTTGTCCAGCGACAGGCCGGTGAAGGTCATGCCGTGCTGCTCGAACGTGGCGCGGTACTCGTTGTTGAACTCCCACCGGTGACGGTGGCGCTCCTGGATCTGGTCGGTTCCGTACGCGCTCCGGGCGCGGCCCTCGCGCAGCCTGCAGACCTGGGCGCCGAGGCGCATGGTGCCGCCCTTGTCGGTGACCTTGAGTTGCGCGTCGAGGAGGCTGAGCACGGGATGCGGCGTGGTCGGATCGACCTCGGTGCTGTTGGCGTCCTCGAGGCCGCACACGTTGCGGGCGAACTCGATCACCGCCATGTGCAGGCCGTAGCAGAGGCCCAGGTAGGGGATGCCGTGCTCGCGCGCGAACTTCGCGGCGAGCACCTTGCCCTCGATGCCGCGGCCGCCGAAACCGCCCGGCACGCAGATGCCCTGCACGCCGCCGAGCGTGGCGTCCACGTTGCTCGTGTCGATGTCGTCGCTGGACACCTTGCGCAGCTTGATCTTCACCTCGTTGGCGATGCCCGCGTGCGCGATGGCTTCGTAGACCGACTTGTAGGCGTCGTGCAGGTCCATGTACTTGCCGACGACGGCGATCTCCACCTCGCGGGTCGCGCGCACGACGGTGTCGACGATGGCCTCCCAGTCGGACAGGTCCGGCTCGGGCATCGACAGGCCGAGGTGTTGACCGATCAGCGCGTGCAGGCCCTGACGCCGCAGCATGAGCGGCACCTCGTAGATCGAGTGCTCGACGTCACGCTCCTCGATCACGCCCTCGGGGCGCACGTTGCAGAACATCGAGATCTTGCGGCCCATCTCCTCGGTCATCGGTTCCGTGGTGCGGCAGATGAGCAGGTCGGGCTGGATGCCGATCTCGCGCAGCTTGCCCACCGACTGCTGCGTGGGCTTGGTCTTCAGCTCGCCGCTCGCCGCCAGGTACACGAGCAGCGTGAGGTGGATGAACAGGCAATCGCCGGCGGGGTGCTGGATGCCGTACTGCCGGATCGCCTCGAGGAACGGCAGTGACTCGATGTCGCCCACCGTGCCGCCGATCTCGGTGATGACCACGTCCACGTCGGGCGTCGACAGCTTGTCGATGGCCGCCTTGATCTCGTCGGTGACGTGCGGGATGACCTGCACCGTCTGGCCCAGGTACTCGCCGGCGCGCTCCTTGGCGATGATCGACTGGTAGATCTTCCCGGTCGTGTAGTTGCAGTCCGCGGTGAGCGGCGCGTCCGTGAAGCGCTCGTAGTGGCCGAGGTCGAGGTCCATCTCGGACCCGTCGTCGAGCACGTACACCTCGCCGTGCTGATACGGGTTCATCGTGCCCGGATCGACGTTGATGTACGGATCCAGCTTCTGCATGCGCACGGACAGGCCGCTCTTCTCGAGCAGGCAGCCGATGCTGGCGGCCGTGAGGCCCTTGCCCAGAGAGCTGACCACGCCACCGGTCACGAAGATGTGCTTGGTCAAGACTCGCTCTCCGCCCGGATGCGCTCCACGAAGCGAGCGTAGTCGTCGGGTGTATCGATTCCCAGGGCATCATGATCCGTCAGGACCACGGCGATGGACAGCCCCAGTTCCAGCGCGCGCAGTTGCTCGAGGCGCTCCCGGCCTTCCAGCGCGGTGGGCGCCGTCGCGGTGAAGCGCTCGAGCGCGTCGCGACGCCAGCCGTACACGCCGATGTGCAGGTGTGCGCCGAGCGGCTCGCTCCCGTGCGGGATCGGAGCCCGGCTGAAGTAGAGCGCGCGCAGGCTCTCGGGCGTCGTGCCGCCGGGGACCACCTTGACGTTGTTCTGGTCCAGGTACGCCGCCTGCTCCTCGGCGCGGAAGGGCCGGGCGAGCGTCGCCAGGTCCTCGTCGCCGGCCTCGAGGCGGGCGATGAGCCGATCGAGGTCGGCCGGGTCCACCTCCGGCTCGTCGCCCTGCACGTTGAGCAGGACGTCGATGCCGGGCAGGCCGCGGCCCACCTCGGCCACGCGGTCCGAGCCGGAACGGTGGTTCTCGGAAGTCATGGCCGCCTCACCGCCGAAGGCCACCACGGCGTCGTGGATGCGGATGTCGTCGGTGGCCACGATCACGCGCTCGAGGCGCTGGGCGCGGGAGACCTGCTCCCAGACGTGCCGGATCAGGGGTCTGCCCGTGTCCGCCAGGAGCGGCTTGCCGGGCAGGCGGGAGCTGGCGAAGCGTGCGGGCAGGACGGCGACGGCCCGAAGGCTCACGGCCGCCCCCCGCCCACGATCCTCCGGGACGCGTTGCGCAGGGTCTGTGCTCCTCCCGGGTTCTCCACATACTGCAGCGCGCCGATGCCGCCGTAGTAGTCGTCGAGCAGCAGCTTCATGTCGGCGAACCGCATGATCTGGTCCGCGGTCGCGCCGGTGACCGGCACGACGAACGAGGCCTGGAGGTCTCCACGGCTCACGCTGACCCAGCCGCGGGCCAGTTGGGGGGGCGCGCCGGGCTGCGCCGTCTCCGCGAAGCCCAGCCGGTCGAGGTCCGAGAGCAGGGCCCCGATGACCTCGTCCCGGGCCAGCTTCAGCGTTGCATCGGCCCGCAGCCGCGACGACATGCCGGCGTGGTCCGGGTGGCTCTCGTTCGCCAGGGCGAGGTGCAGGTCGTTCTGGGAGTCGTAGAGTTCCACGACGACGCGGTCGGTGCCCAGCGTCCCGGTCGACGCGCAGCTTGCCAGCAGCGGCAGGGTGACGGCGGTGAGCAGGATGAAGACGGCACGTAGACCGGCAGATCGGGGTGTGACGGTAGCCGAGCGGGGCGGAGCTGGATGGCCGAGCACGAGACTCTCCGGGAGCTGGTGACGCGGGTGGAGTCGGTAGGATGGGGCCGGCCAAGGCGCGGCTCCCGGTGGACCGGAGGCGCCCCAGGAGTGGGTCTTGCCGGGCTTCCGGCCCAAGCCGTCGAGCCTATGAAAGGCGTTCAAACCCTGTCAAGACAAGCAGATACGCTCGATGCGCCGCCGCCGGGGCCGGCTCCGGGTGGCCCGCTGCCCCTGTCCGCGGAAGAGCTCGCCGAGCTGCCGCGGGAGGTGCTGAAGGACGAGGGTGATCGCAATCCGCTCGTGTCACGGATCGAGGCGCCCGAGGGCCCGCTGGTGTTCAAGACCTGGGAGCCGGAGCGCGGCGGCCTGCTGCGCTGGTGGGCCGACCTCAATCAGCGCCGCGAGCGCCGTCACTACCTCCTGTTGGCGGACGTGCCCGGCATCCCACGCCTGCACCGGATCGGGCCCGGAAACGCCTTCGCGGTGGCTTTCATCGAGGGCCAGGATCTCGGTCGGCAGGTCGAGGCGGCCCGACTGGCCGCGGGCTTGGACAGTTTCGAGCGGCGCCTCGCCGGGATGCACGCCCGCCGTTTCGCCCACCTGGACCTGCATCAGAAGCGCAACGTGCTGATCGACGCAGCCGGTGAGGCCTGGATCATCGATCTCGGGCAGGGCCTCGACTGTTCACGCTGGTGGTGCCGCCCGCTGTTCCCGCTGCTGGCCTGGATCGATCGACGCGCGATCGACAAGTTCCGGGCTCGCTATGCGCCGCAGACCCTCGACCCGGCACGCCGCGATGCTCTCGTCGCTCGCTACGGCGGTCGCCGCCGTCGCCCGGTGCTGCTCTGGATCCGTCGACTGCTCCGCCGTTACGTCGTCGGGGAAGACCCGCACGCGCGCGATTGAATCGCGCGGGCCCCGCGCATACGATCGCCCCCAGTTGGTTTCGAAGCCTGTGGCGGTGCTTCGGGGAGGGTGAGTTTGACTCGGACAGGGTCTGTCGAGAACGCGATTGTCGTCGGCATCTTTGCGGTCATCGTTGCGATCCTCGGGATCGCGGTGTGGGGCGCAGGAGGTGACGGAATGCTGGGCCCGGCTGATGGCGGCGGGCTGAGCGACACGGTGTCGGCGCGCGATGTGTCCGGGCCGACGGTCATTCCCCCTGGTGTGGATGACAAGCTCGCCGAAGCGCAGGCGCGACGTGATGACATCGCGATGCGTCAGCGCGAGGGAGTCGACGAGCTGCTGCGTGACCGTGGTCCCGGCGGTGGCATGGGCCGCCCGTCGGGACCTGCCGCAGACGGTCGCGGGGGTCAGCCCGGTTCGGAGCGCGGAGCTCTCGCGCAGGGCACCGACCGCGCCGATCCGCGCGGGCCGGCTGCCGGCGCCGGCGCTTTCCGCGCGGGCAACCCCTCGCTGAGCAACGACGTCCCGGTCCAGGGGCGCGGGCAGGTGCCTCAGGGGCCCGCCGAGGTCAGCCAGGCCCCGCCTCAGCCCGCCGGGCCCGCCTTCAACCAGGCCGTCGTCAAGGAGGGCGACACGCTCTGGAAGATCGCCAAGCAGGCGTACGGCGATGGCGATGTCGGCCGCATGGTCGATCTGATCCTCGAGGCCAACCCCGAGGTCGCCGCCGATCTGATCCAGCCGGGGCAGGTGCTGAAGCTCCCCTCGGCGCTGCCCGCCGGCGTGGTCACCAGGCCGCTGCTCGCGCCCACCGATCCGGTCACCAAGCCGCAGCCCGCGGCCGGCACGCAGCCGGGTGCGTCGCTGGACGGCACCGTGAAGCCCAGCGGCGAAGCGCCGACGCAGGCGACGACGGGTGACTTCCGCTTCTACGAGGTCCGCGAGGGTGACACGCTCGATGCGATCGCCAAGCGCGAGATCGGATCGGACGCCACGTTCCATGACATCTGGGTCCTGAACCGCGAGCGTCTCGAATCGCCCGAGCGGATCTACCCGGGCCAGACGTTGCGCCTCCCGGCGAAGCGCTGACGCGAGGAGCAGCCCGTGGACGACGAACGCGTCGTCATCGGGCTCATGTCCGGGACTTCCGCTGACGGCATCGACGCGGTCGCCGTGTTCCTCGCCGGTGACGACCCGCCGAGCTTGCGTGTCGGTCGGCTGTGTAAGCTCCCGTTCGACGAGGCGTTCCGCGCACGCGTACTCGCCGCGCCGGACGCGCGCGCGCCCGAGCTGGCCCTGCTCCACGTCGAACTCGGGCGGCGCTTCGGTGACGCGGCGCGCGCGGCCATGGGCGCCGAGGGACTCTCGCCCGGCGACGTGCACGCGGTGGCCTGCGCGGGCGTGACCGTCGTGCACCTGCCTCCCGATCCCGACGCGCGCGGTCCCGATGCCGAGGGCGCGACCCTGGCCCTCGGCGACGGCGACGTGATCGCCGAGCGCAGCGGCTGCCGCGTGGTCTCCGACCTGCGCGCGCGGGACCGGGCGGCGGGGGGGCAGGGCGCCCCGCTGGTGCCGTTCGCGGACCGGTTGCTGTTGCACGATGCCACCCGGATCCGCGCGGCGCTGAACCTGGGAGGCATCGCCAACCTGACCGTGGTGCCGCCCGAGGGCGATGTGATCGCTTTCGACACCGGGCCCGGCAACATGCTCATGGACGGCGCGCTCGCGCACCTGAGCGGAGGTAGCCGGCGCTTCGACGACGGCGGAGCCCTGGCCCTCGCCGGCCGGATCGACGAGGGCTGGCTGGCTGCGCTGCTGGCCGCCGACGGATTCCTGCGCCTGTCGCCGCCCAAGTCCACCGGACGCGAGCGCTACGGCCGGGCCTGGATCGAAGCGCACGCCACCGACCTGGCTGCGCGCGAGTTGCCCGATGTGCTCGCCACGCTGGCCGCCTACACCGTGCGGACCGTGGCCGAAGCCCTTCAGCGCTGGGCGCCACCTGCCCACCCGTCGGAGTCGCTCGCCTCGTCCCGGCCCGCCGACCTGGTCGTCTCCGGCGGCGGCGCCCTCAACCACGCGCTGATGCGGGGCCTGCGCCAAGCCCTCCCCGACATCGACGTGACCGACAGCGAGACCACCCTCGGCCTCCCGGTGCTGGCCAAGGAGGCGGTGGCCTTCGCGCTGCTGGCTGACGCGACCCTGGCCGGCGTGCCCTCCGCGCTGCCCTCCGTCACCGGGGCGCGTCGCGCGGCCGTGCTGGGAAAGATCAGCCCGGCGCCCTAGCGGCGTCGCCCTACCGGCGTCGCGGTTGCGCACTCGCCCGGAGCCGGTCATGCTCGCGCGCCGCGCGTCCCCAGCGCGCACCCACCAGCAGCTTCGGAGCGACGGCATGGACCCGGTGAGCATCGGCGTGATCGGCGGTAGCGGCCTGTACGAGGTCGACGGCCTCACCGACGTGCAGGAGGTCTTCCCCGACACGCCCTTCGGCAAGCCGTCGGACTCGATCGTGGTCGCGTCGCTGGATGGCGTGCGCCTGGCGTTCCTGCCGCGGCACGGTCGCGGACACCGCCTGCTGCCGACCGAGGTGCCGAGCCGCGCGAACATCGCCGCGCTCAAGCTCATGGGCGTGCGGAAGATCATCAGCTTCAGCGCCGTGGGCAGCCTGTGCGAGGAGATGGCGCCGCGCCACTTCGCGGTGCCGACGCAGCTGATCGACCGCACGCGGCACCGGCCCGACACGTTCTTCGGCGAGGGCATCGTCGGGCACGTGGCCTTCGCCGACCCCTTCGCCAACGACATCGGGCGGATCCTCTACGACTCCATGGGTGAGCTGGACATCACGCGGCATCACGGCGGCACGCTGGTGTGCATGGAGGGGCCGCTGTTCAGCACGCGCGCCGAGTCGGAGCTGTACCGCAGCTGGGGCGCGCAGCTGATCAACATGTCGGCCATCCCCGAGTCCAAGCTCGCGCGCGAGGCCGGCATCGAGTACGGGCTGGTGTGCATGGTCACCGACTACGACTGCTGGCACACCGATCACGAGGACGTCGACATCCAGATGGTGCTCGAGACGCTCTCGCTCAACGGGGACCACGCCAAGCACCTGCTCAAGGCCGCGCTGCCGCGGGTGGCGGCGGCTCCGCGCGACGAGGCGATCGCCAACGCGACGCAGTTCGCGGTGATCACCGCGCCCGAGAAGCGGCCCGCCGAGACCGTCGCGAAGCTCACGGGCATCATCGACGGGCTGTAGGGCGCGCGGAGGGTCGCGGGGCGGTCCACGCGGGGGCCACCCGGCCGGCGGTGCGGCCGGCGGTGCGGTCCGCGGCGCGGGTGGGTCGCGGATTGGCGGGTTGGTGACGGCGGGTTCGCGCGGACGTCGAGGCGTTACGGTGGGGCTGTTCCGGAGGGCGCCCATGAAGCGACGCGTGGTCCTACTGCTCCTGGCCGCCGTGGCCATCGCGGTGTCCGTCGACTTCGTCGGCGAGGGACGCGCCGCGGATTCGGCTGAGTCCAGTGCGGACCTGGCGCTGGGCGGTCCTTCCGTCCAAGCGCTGCCCGCGGACGCCCTGCCCGTGGACGCCCGGCCCGTCGCGGCGGTCGCACCGGTCCGCCCGATCCCGCGCCGGTGGGAGGGCAGCTGGAGCTCGAGCCTGGCCGGCCTCTTCCACGGCACGCTGCAGACCGAGCTGCCCGATCCCTTCCCGGTCGGCGAGAGCTTCAGCTGCACCGCCACCGTGCGCTACGCCGAGGACAGCCTCTATCACCCGGGCAAGTACGACATCTACCGCGTCGAGGGCCGCTACGACCCGGAGGCGAAGGCGGACGCGACCCTGGTGCTCACCGCCGCCAAGGGCGATCAGGTGCTCACGTTCACGGGCCGGCTGTCGGCCGCCGGCGACACCATCGAGGGGCGCTACTCGTCGAAGGGGCCCTTCGACCGCGGCAGCTTCGAGGCGCGGCGCGAGCCCTGAACGCGGCGCGAGCCCTGAACGCGGCGCGAGCCGCGGCGCCGCCCTGCGGGCGTCTACCTGCGCGCGACCTCGGCCTCACCCGGGGTGCCGTGGGCTTCGGCCCGACTGCGATCGGCGCCGAGGATCTGGAGCGCGCCGAGGCCCAGGAGCAAGGCCACGACCAGGCCGAGCAGAGGCAGGATCAGGCTTTCGCTCGTCGGACGGGACATCATCGGCTCCGTGTGGGCGCTCTTCTTCTCGGCAGCGGGCGGGGGCGAGCTGGAGAGAAGGACGGTGCTAGCCCGCATCTCTCACGAGCTGTAGCGAGAGGGTGATTTTGGCGACTGGTCGAGGCTCGGGAGGCGCGGGGCCTCGGTTCGGGTGGGGTTTCAGGCGACTCGGCCGCGAGCACAGTGGGGCCGAGACCTCAGGCGGTCGAAAAAGCGTCGATCGAGACGGACCTCGCCTGCGACTTGCACCACACGGGGAGCCGGCCGCCTGCTGCGTCAGCCCGGCGGTCGCACCAGCTGGCCGTGGACGTGAGCGAAGAGGCTCTGATACGGGCAGCCGCTCGCCAGCGAGATCCAGATGCGTCGGGCCGTGATGCGGATCCGCGCACCGATCTTCAGCAGCTTGCTGCGGATCGTGTGGCACTGTGCCCTGGCCATCGACGTGCCGGCCAGACCGATGCGGCGCATCGCCGACAGCAGCAGGTACGCGATCGACGAGAAGAGCAGCCGGTGCCGGTTGGCGCGCATCGTCGCGGCGCTCGTGCGATCGGCGAAGAGATAGTTTTGCTGCTCCTTGATGCGGTTCTCCATGTCGCCGCGCGCACAGTAGACCTGCTCGTACAGCGTCTTGCCGTCGATCTCGGTGACGGGCTTGCTGGTCACGATGAAGCGCGGGTTGCTGCCCTTGTCCAGGTGCTCGGCCTTGGCCACGACACGCCGCGTGCGGCTCCAGCTGTCGAGCGTGCGGTAGCGCAGCTCACGGAAGAAACGGGCCGGCCTGTCCGTCAGCGCGTGCAGCACCGCGGCGTCCTCGAGCGATCGCTCGATCATGCCCGCAAGACGCGGATTGCGGGCGAGTCCCAGCACGTAGTGCACCTCGTGCTGCTCGCACCAGGACAGGATCGACTCCCGGCAGAAGCCCGAGTCGGCGCGGATCATGATGCTCGTCGTCGGCCACGCCGCGCGGATCTGACCCACGATCCGCTCCAGCTCTTCGACCGAGCCCGCCGCGCCGTCGATGTCGCTGGTGCGCAGGCGCGCGCAGAGCAGGTGCTCGCCGCAGAAGATGTACAGCGGCAGGTAGCAGTACTCGTCGTAGTAGCCGTGGAAGAAGCGGCCTTCCTGATGACCGTGCAACGGATCGTCCGTTGCGTCGAGATCGAGGATGATCTCCTTCGGCGGCGCCTCGTGCGCTTCGAGGAAGACATCCACCAGCAAGCGGTCGACGGCGTCTTCGCCGAGCACGATCTTCTTGTAGCGGGCGGCTGCCGTCGCGTCGGCCGGCGTCAGCTCGAGCCGGTTCAGCGTGCTCTTGCCGGCCAGCGGACGCCGGCCCGGCTCGCTGCGGCCGAGCATCACACCCACCAGCGGGTCGTGGCGCCACTCGTCGTGATCGACGAGGTCCTCGTACCCGAGGGCCAGCCCGTACACGCGCTGCGAGACCAGCTCCTCGGCCGTGTGCGAGATCCGCGCCGGGTCGCGGTGATCGGTGAAGCAGGACGCGAATCGACGCAGGATCGATGTCCGTCGCTCGGTGGCCGAGAGCAGCAGCGCGCCGCCGTCGGACGTGATCGTCCCCCCGTCGAAACGGGCTTCGACCTGACGCCGACCCAGTCGATGAAACAGGTATCCCTGTGCGGTACACTCTGCGCTCAACAGGCTGCCCTCCGTGTGGCTGCGTAAACGTTGCTTGACACACCGTTTATGCCTACGGGAGCAGCCTGTTTCTATGTCCGTCGTGAGAGATGCGGGCTAGAGTCGGGCGCCATGACAACCGACGACACGCCCGCCCGCGTCGACAAGAGCGAGGCCCAGTGGCGCGCCCAGCTCACGCCCGAGCAGTTCCAGGTCACCCGCAAGAGCGGCACCGAGCGCGCCTTCACGGGCGTGTACTGGGATGCCAAGGAGGCCGGGCTCTACCGCTGTATCTGCTGCGACGCGCCCCTGTTCCGCAGCGAGACCAAGTTCGACAGCGGCACCGGCTGGCCCAGCTTCTGGGACATCGCCGAGGGCGGGGCCGTGGTCACCAAGACCGACCGCTCGTGGTTCATGAAGCGCACCGAGGTCCTGTGCGGGCGCTGTGACGCCCACCTGGGCCACCTCTTCGACGACGGTCCGCAGCCCACCGGGCAGCGCTACTGCATGAACTCGGCGGCGCTGAGGCTGGAGCGGGACGAGGTCTGAGGCCGCGGCAGGACCCGGGCCTGAAGCGGGCCGGGGCCGCGTTCCCGTTGCCCCGGGACCCCGCCACGCGGCACCATGCCGGGCCGCCCCAGGAGAGCCCGGCCATGTCCGAGTCCGCCACCCGCTGGCCCAGCGACATCGAGATCGCCCAGGCCGCCGTGCTGCAGCCCATTCGCGACATCGCGGCCCGGCTCGACATCGACGAGGCGGACCTCGTCCCCTACGGGCATGACAAGGCCAAGGTCTCGCGGAGTCTGTTCACGCGCCTGGCCGACAAGCCCGACGGCAAGCTGGTGCTGGTCACGGCGATCAACCCGACCAAGGCGGGCGAGGGCAAGACGACGACCACGGTGGGGCTCGGCGACGCGCTCGCCCGGCTCGACCACCGCACGATGATCTGCCTGCGCGAGCCGTCCCTGGGTCCGTGCTTCGGCATGAAGGGCGGCGCGGCGGGCGGCGGGCGCGCGCAGGTCGTGCCCATGGAGGACATCAACCTCCACTTCACCGGCGACTTCCACGCCATCAACATGGCGCACAACCTGCTCGCCGCGGCCATCGACAACCACATCCACCAGGGCAACGCGCTCGGCATCGACCCGCGGCGCGTCACCTGGAAGCGCGCGATCGACCTCAACGAGCGCGCGCTGCGGGACATCCTCGTCGGGCTGGGTGGCGTGGGCAATGGCATGCCCCGCGAGTCGGGTTTCGAGATCACGGCGGCCAGCGAGATCATGGCGATCTTCTGCCTGGCCGAATCGCTGGCCGACCTGAAGGAGCGCATGGGGCGCATCCACATCGGGCAGACCTTCGACCGCGAGCTGGTCGAGGCCAGGGAGCTCGGCGTGCACGGCGCGATGACGGCGCTGCTGCGCGATGCCTTCTCGCCCAACCTGGTGCAGACGCTGGAGGGCAACCCGGCCTTCGTGCACGGCGGCCCCTTCGGCAACATCGCTCACGGCTGCAACTCCGTGATGGCGACGAGGCTGGCGCTCAAGCTGGCCGACATCGTGGTGACCGAGGCCGGCTTCGGCGCGGACCTCGGCGCGCAGAAGTTCTTCGACATCAAGTGCCGCTCGTCGGGGTTGAAGCCCGACGCGGTGGTGATCGTGGCCACGATCCGCGCCCTCAAGCTGCAGGGCGGTGCGGGCGACAACGAGCTGCTCGACCGCGCCGACAAGACCCTGGTGCGCGGCGTGCGCAACCTGGCCAAGCACATCGAGAGCGTCCAGGGCTACGGGCTGCCGGTGCTCGTGGCGCTCAACGCGTTCGTGACCGACCACGACGAGGAGATCGCGCTCGTCGCCAAGGAGGTCGAGGCCCTGGGCGCGAAGCTGGTGCGCAGCGACCACTGGGCCAAGGGGGGCGAGGGGGCCGAGGATCTCGGCCGCGCGGTCATCGACATGCTCGAGACCGGGAGCGCCGACTTCGAGCTGCTCTACGCCGACGACATCCCGCTGATCGACAAGGCGCGCACCATCGCGCAGCGGATCTACGGCGCCGAGGACATCGTGGCGGACACGAAGCTGCGAGCGCGCTTCCGCAAGCTGGACGCCGACGGTTTCGGGCACCTTCCGGTCTGCATGGCCAAGACGCAGTACAGCCTGTCCACGGACGCGCAGCTCATGGGCCGCCCGACGGGCTTCCACGTGCCGCTGCGTGACGTCAAGGTCTGCAACGGCGCCGGTTTCGTGCTGGTGCTCACCGGCGACATCATGACCATGCCGGGGCTGCCGCGCGTGCCCGCCGCCAACTCGATCGACGTGGACGACGACGGGCGCATCACCGGGTTGTTCTAGACTAGGCGCCGCGGCGCGGCATCACGGCGCCGAGGGCTCTTCTTCCCGCGGGTCGACCAGCGTCAGCCGCTCCTCGTCCAGCAGCCCGACCTTGTAGAGCGTGTGGGCGACCATCTGCGGCGCGTGGCGCAGCGTGATGCGTCGGCCGTCGCGCAGGCTGTCGCGCACCAGCGTGGTGAACACGGCCACGCCCTTGCCGTCCACGACGTCGGTCTCGGACAGCTCCACGTCGATCACGGCGTGTGCCGCCACGCGCAGCTCCCAGAAGTTCTGCAGGCAGGTGCAGGACTCGGTCTCCAGGTCACCGGCGATGGCCACCTCGACCCGGTCCCCGTGCACGTCGTGGAGGAGTCTCATCGAGGGTCCGGGGGGAGGCGCGTTGAAAGGCTGCACCGGCTGCGCCGGCA
>JAJDER010000121.1 GCA_029259725.1 Planctomycetota bacterium
GACGGGCGAAGCCCGTCCCTGCGAACGGTCGCTCCGCGCGCGTTTCAGCGCCCGGCGACCTCTCGGCCCGCTCACTCCGTCGCGGCTGGAGGGGGGTGCGTGGCAGCGTTCGCGCCGCCGTCTCGTCTGCGTGGGCGCAACGCGCGGGTGGCCTCCAGCACCGACGGGGGGAGTCCGAGCGGGAGCGGTGTGGAATCAGGTGTCGGCGGAGCGACCGTTTGCAGGGACGACCGCAGGTCGTCCCGAAACAGGTCGTGAGCAAGACACCTGATTCCAGCACCGCGGCCCCCCCCCGCACCGACCCCGCGTCACCGCCGCCACGCCAGCGGCAGGAACAGCACGAGCACGCTGTAGAACTCGAGTCGACCCAGCAACATGCAGAACATCAGCAGCAGCTTGCCCAGGTCCGGGATGGCCGCGAAGTTGTGCGTCGGACCGACGGCGTCGAGACCTGGACCGATGTTCGAGAGACAGCTCAGCACCGCGCTGAACGAAGTGCCCATCGAGAGACTCAGCGCCATCAGGATCGCGGTCCCGATGACGAGCGAACCCATGTAGATCACGTAGTACCCGATGGTCTTCTGGACCACGTCCTCGGACACGGGGCGCCCGCCGACCTTGACCACGAAGACCGCGGACGGGCGCAGCAGTCGGCGCACCTCACGGACGCCGGCCTTGCCCGCGACGATGAAGCGGATGACCTTGCTGCCGCCCCCGGTGCTCCCGGCGCACGCGCCGACGAACATGAGCGACAGGATGACCAGGTGCAACAGCGGCGGCCAGACCTCGAAGTCCGCGGTCACGAACCCGGTCGACGTGGCCAACGAGACGGTGGTGAAGGTCGTGTCACGGACGAGTTCCTCGACGCCACCGTCCGGCAGCCCGCGCGTCACGAAGAGCACGACGGCAAAGATCGTCGTCGCCAGCAGGATCAACGCCATGTAGACCCGCACTTCGGTGTTGCGCAGCGCCACCAGCGGCCGCCCGCGAGCTGCGCTCAGCAACATCACGAAGTTCAGACCGGCGAGGAACATGAAGCCGGTGACGATCCACTGGATCGCCGGGGAGAACGACGCGAGCGAGTCGGCGCGCGTGCCGAAACCGCCCGTGGCCACGGTCGCGAAGGTGTGGCAGATCGAGTCGAACGGCGTCATGCCCGCCAGCCACAGCAGCAGGAACTCGCTCACCGTCAACCCGACGTAGACGCCCCACAGCAGCTTGGCCGTGGAGCTGATCCGCGGCAGCAGCTTCTCGTTCTCGGGGCCCGGCATCTCGGCCTGGAAGAGGAAGTTCCCGCCCGCGCCGAGGGCCGGAAGGATCGCCACCGACAGGGCGACGATGCCCATGCCCCCGATCCAGTGCGTCATCGCGCGCCAGAAGAGCAGCGGGTGGGACATCTCCTCGGGAGCGACGAGGATCGAGCAGCCAGTGGTGGTGAAGCCCGACAGCGTCTCGAAGCAGGCGTCGATCACCCCGGGGATCTCAGCCGTGATCAGGAAGGGCAGGGCCCCGAGTCCGGTGAAGAGCACCCAGCTGAGGGTGACCGTGGCGAAGGCCTCGCCGAAACCGAAGTGCTGCGCGTCGAACTCGAAGGAAAGCTGCAGCGCCCAGCCCAGACCGAGACTCACGGCGGCCGAGACGATGAAGGCGTCGGCCACCTCCGTCCCCAGCGTGCCTTCGTTGAGGCACAGCAGCAGCGGCACCGCCAGCAGGACCGCCAGGAGCGTGCACAACCTGCCGAGGACGTAGAGCACCGCACCGACGTTCACGGCGTCTCCAGCGGGGGCCGAGTCGGGCGCCATGCTCCCGATCGGAACGTGTCCACGCCAGCCCGGATCACGGACTCACCGGGAAAGGGACAGGGCAATCCCGCGAGGAGAACTCACCGAGGGAGTTCCCCACCGGTGCCGGCCTCGTCCACGGGCCCCGCTGCGTCATCGCCCGCGCGCCCCTCGACGGCGGGCTCGGCGACCGGCGCGGCCGGCTCGGCGGACGGCGCGGTCGGGTCGGCGACCGACGCGGCCGGCTCGGCGGACGGCGCGGCCGACTTGCGGGGGGGCGCAGCGGAGTCACCATCACTCGCCGAGAAGGACAGCCCCCCCCGGCGCGCGAACATGCGCTCGACCCGGTCTCGCCGGCCCGGGAGCACGAAGGCCACCACCACGTCGCCCTCGGCGACCTTGGTCAGGCCGTGCGGGATGAAGGCCTCGCGATCGCGCATGATGGCACCCACGAGTGCGCCGTCGGGCAGCTTGAGATCGCGCAGCGTCACGCCCACGGCGACGGCGCCGTGCCGCACGACCATCTCGACGATCTCGGCCGACTCGCCGATCTTCTGCACCGTCTGCACGCGGCCACCACGGGCGTAACGCAACAGCCGGCCGACCATCGTGATGCGCGGGTTGATGACCGCATCGATGTCGAGGCTGTCGAGCAACGAGGTCAGCTCGGGCTCGGCCGTCACCACGATGTTGCGCTTGGCGCCCTGCTTCTTGGCCAGCAGCGCGAGGATCAGGTTGTGCTCCTCGTTGCGTCCCGCAGAGATGAAGAAGTCCGCCGAGGCGACTCGACTCTGGCCGATGATGTCGGGGTCGTTGGGCGAGCCGTTGAGCACCAGGGTGTCGTCGAGTTGAGCGGCGGCGTCGCGGCACTTCTCCGCGTCCTCGTCCACGAGCACCACGTTCGTGCGCCCCTGGAGTCGGAGGGCCACGGCGATGCCGAGCCGCTCGGCGCCGTGGATGATCACGCGCTGCACGCGGTCGCTGCCGGCCACGATCTTGCGGAAGACGGGCAGCGACTCGTGGGTCATGAGCATGTAGGCCCGGTCGCCGGGCTCCAGGCTGTCGTTGCCGCGCGGCACGATGTGTCGACCTTCACGCAGGATCGACGCGACGAGGAACGGCACACCCGCGTAGTCCTCCTTGAGGCGCGAGAGCGGACGGCCGGCGACGACATTCTCCTCGCGCACGTCGAAGCTGCGGAGCAGGATCTCGCCACCCGCGAAGTCGCCGACGTCGATCGAGCCCGGCGCATCCACGAGCGCCACGATGGAATCCACCGCGATCTCGTCCGGGTTGATGAACTTCGTGATGCCGAGGCGCACCGGATCCACCATGCCGTTCTCGCCGGTGAAGTCGCGGCTCCGCACGCGTGCCAGGGTGCGGCGCACACCCATGTTGTGCGCCGCCGCGCAGGCGAGCATGTTGACCTCGTCCTGATCCGAGACGGCGATGAACAGGTCCGCGTCCGGCGTGCCCGCGGATTCGAGGGCGGCGCGGGAGGTGGCACTCCCGACCACCGTGAGCACGTCGAGTCGGTCGCGCAGGTGCTCGATCCGCCGGGCATCGGGGTCGAGCAGCGAGATGTTGTGGCCTTCGCGTCCGAGTTCGCGCGCGAGATGGAAGCCGACCGCGCCGGCTCCGGCGATGACGATCTTCATCGGGGCGTCCCCGTGTCGTCGGCGGCACCCCCGTCGGCCTGGCCGATCTCCTCCGGCCCCGAGCCTTCCTCGGAGGGGGTCGACCCGGGTCCCTGCGTCGTCGCGGGCGGTGCCGGGTCCCCCTGGCCGGACACGGCCGTCGCCGCGGCGGCGGCCGCACGCCGCACGCGGCCCACCATCTCATCGACCTCCGCCAGGAACGCGGTGTCGGCCGGGTCGGCCCGCTGCTGCAGGCGCACGAGCACCGCGTCCCCCGCGGCCCACTGGCCCAGGTCTTCGTGGCAGCGCGCCTTCTCCAGCATCAGGTCGTTGCTCGAGCTGTCGGCCGGCGCGTCCCCGAGCAGACCGTCGATGAGCTCCAGTGCCTCGGCCGGACGGCCCGCGAGACGCAGCGTCCGCGCCGCGTTGCGCTCGGCGTCACTCCGGCCCGCAGCCCCCGGGTCCACGAGCGCGAGTCGCTGCATGTCGAAGTCCGCCGCGTGCGTGTATTCCTCGAGTTCCTCGAACACACGGGCGAGCAGGTAGAAACGCCGTTCGCGGGGTGGAAAGCGGGCATCGCCCTGATCCAGGGCGAGCAGTTCGTCGCGGGCTTCGCTGAAGCGGTGGGCCTCGTAGAGCACCTCCGCATGGCGACCGCGGGCCTCGTCCACTTCGTCACGCATCTCCGGAGCCGCCCCGAAGCGCGCCGAGACCTCGTCGAAGCACCAGGCGGCGAGCCCGTAGGCGGCGACCTCGCGCAAGCGCTCGCCCATGAGCACCCAGTCGCGCGCGCGCCCCTCGGCCCCGATGCGCCCGATGGCCACGCGCGCGGCTCCCTCCACGCGCGCCGCGTTCCCGTTGAGGCGTTGCCCGCAGATGCGCCCGATGACCGGCACGCCGTCCGGCAGGCCGAGTTCACCAATGCCCTCGATGATGCGCTCCTGCACGAACGTATCGGTCTCGACCGCGGCGCGGGCCTCGAGAATCGACAGGCCGGCCGAGTTGCCGACCTCGCCCACGGTGATCGCCGTCTCGGCACGCACCGAGGCATCCGCATCCCCGATGAGTCGGCTCAGCAACTCCTGGATGCGATCCTGGCCCGCGAAGCCCGGCTCGAGACCCATGCCGCGCACCCGGTCGCCGATCCCCTTGGCCACGTCGTAGCGCACGGTCCGATGTGCCACCGACAGGTCCACCGACTCGACTTCGTCGAGCGCCGCTGCCAGGTCGTCCGTGGCCAGGACGGCGCGCACGGCGGCCGCACGCACCTCCGGCGGCTGCGTCGCCGCCAACCAGGGCGTGAGCCGAGGCAACACGCTGCCAGGCATGTTCTGCGCCACGGTCGAGAGCACGGTGGCGATGAGCCGCGGGTCGTCGAGGATGTCGCTCGCATCGAGCAGATCGAGCAGGGGCGACACGATGGCCGGCCGCTGGCGCTGCACCGAGAGCGCGGTCACGGCGGCCGAGACCACCAGCGCGTCCGGGCTGCGCAGCTTGAGGATCAGGAGCGACGGGATGGCGTCGTCGGTGCGCGGGCGGCCGAGTTCCCCCAGCGCCGCGATCATCGCCGACTCCGCCGTCGGATCGCGCTCGGGGTTCTCGCCGGACGGATCGAGTCGTGCCATGAGCACGGGCACCGCCGCCGCCGACACCTGCTCGCGATCGGGATGTCCCCCCAGACGCCTGGCCGCCTCGACGCGCACCGCGGCATAGGCGGACTCGAGTCCCTCGACAAGCCGACTCACGTCCTGACCGAGTCGCGCGACGAGCAGGTCGACGATCTCGCGGTTCTTCGTCGCGAGCAGCTCCACCAGCGCGGTTCGCTGGGTGGCGAGGGCCTGCTCCAGCAGCGCCTCCCGCGAGAGATGGTCGTGCGTGGCCCAGAAGGCGCGCCACGCCTCGGGATCCGCCTCCGCGGTGGGGTCGTGGCCCGTGAGCGCCACCAGGGCGGCGTGGGCCTCGGCGCGAAGCGGGCCGTCGAGCCGGTTGATCAGCGCGTCGACGGCACTCAGGTCACCCGACTGCCCGAGCAGTTCCACGAGCACGCGGCGCTCGTCGCGATCGCGCGTCGGGTCGGCGACGTCCTCGACGACCTGGGGCACGAGGTCGTCGGCACTCGTCCGCGCGAGCAGGACCAGGGTCTCCTCGGCACGGGTGCGGACGTCGTCGTCCTCGGCGTGGGTGACCAACCCGACGAGTTGCGACCAGAGTCTCGTGTCGCGCGAGACCTGGATCGCGCTGAGGACGCCCAACACCGACGCCCGACCGCCTCCGTCCAGCACGGCACCGAGCGTCTCCACATCGCCGGCATCGAGCAGGGTCTTGGCATGCAGGCTCAGCACCGCGGACCCGTCACGACCCGCGAGCAGGGCCGCCCGTGGTGCGGCGAGCGGATCCTCCTGCCGGGGCACCGTGGGCGTGGCCTCCGCGCCGGGTACGAGGGCCGCGCTGCCGTCCTGAGCGCCCAGGAGCGGCGGGCACGACACGACCACCGCCATCACGGCGGCCCCGACGCCTCGCTTCAGCCAGCTCCGTCCTTGCACGTGCCCCCCTCGATGCCGAGTCGCGCCCGCACGGCGCGCTCGAGCGCCAGTATAGGTTCGCTTGCATGGGCTTCGATCGTGATCTGCGACGACCTTCTGTAGATCGCGTCCCGCTCATGCAGCAACTGCGCGAACTCGTCTTCCAGCGGCAGGTCCGTGAGCGGCGGGCGCGGCCGAGTTCGGGCCCTCTCCAGCAGGACCGCGAGCGGCGCCTCCAGATAGACGACCAGCCCCGTGGCCGCCACCTCCCCGAAGTGACTCAGCAGCGGCGCTCCACCCCCGGTGGCGATCACGCAGCCCCTCCGTCGGGCCACGTCCTCCAGCACCTCGTCCTCCAGGACCCGGAAGGCGGCCTCCCCGTCCTCGGACAGCACCGCGTCGGCCGACCGGCCGGCCCGTTCGGCGAGCATCTCGTCGGTATCGACGAACAGGAGACCCAGCCGTTCTGCCAGCTGCAGGCCCAGGGTGGACTTGCCGGCTCCGCGCAGACCGATCAGCACGACGTTGGCGTCCGGGGCGTTGCCGAACGGGGCCTCGCCTCGGGGGGCCGGCTCGGGGGCCCCGGAAGCGGGGCCGCTCGCTGAACTCGGGTTCACGGGCCGCTCAGGCCCGAGACGCCGCGGGCCGAAAGGGAGGGTGGTAGTCCCAAGGGGATTCGAACCCCTGTCTGGTGCGTGAGAGGCACCTGTCCTAGACCTGACTAGACGATGGGACCAACCGGTCGTCCATGGACGAGCGCGGAGACTATCCTGGTGACTTCAACGCGGTCCAGGAAAAACCCACCCGCGGGAGGACGGCTCCTCACGTAGTGGCCGTCCCAACCCACGCTCCCCGGATCCCCCCATGGCACGACGTGGTTCCTCACCGATTCCCTGGATCGCCGGTGGTCTCCTGGCCATCGCCGCCGGCGTCGTCGGAGGACTCATGCTCGGCGCAGAGGACTCGGCGCCCGACTCGACGACGATCCTCGAGCGCGGCGCTCCCGACGCTGAGCTGGCGACGAATCTGGACCCTGTCGAGCCGGCCCCGGACGTGCCGCGCGCGCGTCCACGCCCCGATCCAGCGCCGGCGGCTCCGCGAGCCGGAAGCGTGGTCGGGCGCATCGTCGATGTCGAACGCCGCGGCGTGGCCGGCGCAGCCGTCAGCGCGTTCGAGGGCCTGCTGCTGAGCGGCTTCGTTGTCTCCCCCGAGTTGAAGTTCCTCGGGCAGCGCACCGAGTCCGGCCCGGACGGGACCTTCGAGTTGACCGACGTGCCGGTCACCAGCCAGCTCGTCGTGCGCGTCGACGGTCTCGAGTTCCAAGCGGCCGAGGCGGGCAGCTTCAGCGTGCGCGCCAACCGGGCCACGGATGTCGGCGAGGTCGTCGTGCAACCGGGCGTCGGCATCCGCGGCGTGGTGTTGACCGCGGACGGGAAGCGGCTGGCAGGGGCGGCCGTCGGTTACCACTCGGACTTGCCGTTCACCGCGCAGGGCGAGCCCAACCGCCCCGAACGCCTGGTGCTCACCGATGACGACGGTGTGTTCCACATCGAGCACGCGCGACGCGGCACCTTCATCCTGTTCGTCCAGGCCGAGGGCTACGCCAACCAGATCGTCCGAGGCAAGTCGGAAGCGAACTTGTCCGAGACCAGCGTCACCGTGCAGTTGCTCCGGCCCGATCCGCTGACGGGGACGGTCGCGACCAAGCCCGGGGCCGCGCCGCTCGCCGGGGCGCGGTTGCTGGCCCTCCCGATCGGGGGACTCGGCAGCCTGTCGACGACAGTCAGCGACGCCGAGGGCCGCTTCGAGTTCACCGACATGTCGGCCGGGAACTACAACGTCACCTGCAGCGCGGACGGCCACTCCAGCAAGAGCCTGCGGACCTGGGCCGACCGCTTCGACGAGCCGCTGGTCTTCAAGCTGCCGCGGCGCGGTTCGTTCGAAGGACAGATCGTCGGGGAGACCGGGGAGGCCATCCGCAGCTTCGACCTGCGTGCGCGACGCGCACAGCACAAGGCGGGCGCCTCGATGGAGGTCGGCGGGTATCGCCGGATCAACGACGCCCAGGGGAAGTTCACGGCCGAGGACCTGGAGCCTGGCTTCTACACCTTCGAGGTCTGGGCCAAGGGCTACGCGCTCACGCTCTCCGAGCCGGTGCGGCTGAACCAGGGCGAGCACGTCACCGGTCTGGTGCTGCCGCTGGAGCGGGGCGCGAGTCTCGAGGGTGTTGTCGTCGATGACGCCCGCACTCCCGTCGCCGGCGCGAAGGTCTCGATGCACCCGAACCGCGAACCGGACCTGGCCTTCCTGCGCGGCACGATGGGCCAGCAGGCCTGGCTGAAGAACACGCGCACCGACGCCCAGGGCCGCTTCCGGTTCGAGGACGTGACCGCCATGACGATCCAGGTCGAGATCGATCACGCGACGCACGGCGTACGGCGCATCAACGACATCACGGTCACGTCGGGCAAGGCCACGGACATGGGCGAGATCGTCATCGATCGCGCGGCGACGCTGACCGGCGTGGCCGAGGACAGCAACGGCGTCCCGGTCCCGGGTCAGACCGTGTCACTCGTCGGCTACGAGCCGCACTCCAATCGCACCACGAAGACCAACAGCCGCGGCGAGTTCACCTTCGACCGGGTCAGCGGCGGCCAGTACGCGCTGCGTGCCTACGACGAGGGTCTCGACTTCGGGCAGGTGCTCTCGCTGGCGGTCAAGGAGGTCGGCGCGACGGTCGAGGAAACCGAGTACACCCCGGTTCGCTTCCTGGTGAACCCGGGCGACGAGCTGTTCCGCAAGGTGGTCGTCCTGCGCTGAGCCGCCGTCGCCCCGGGCCGGATCAGCCCACGCGCGGGAGCCGCCGGTCCCGGCGCAACTGCTCGACCGTGGCGCGGAGGCATGCGTCGAGGTCATCGGGCACCACGCCCAGTTCCTCCCGCGCGCGCGCGTTGTCGAACCACATCCAGCGCCCGAAGCAGGAGCACATGTCCGGCGTGAACCAGACCCGGTCGGGCACCCACGGTTCGGCCAGCTCCATCGCGCCTCGGGCCAGCGGCGCCCACCAGGTGGAGAGCGTGCGCGGATACAGCGCCAGCTCCGCCGCGGCCCCCACCCGCGTGACCAGCTCGTGCAGGTGCAGGTTCTCTCCGCCGAGGACGTAGCGCCGCCCCGGTCGTCCGCGCTGGGCCGCCGCGAGGATGCCGCCGATCACCGTCTCCAGCGTGACCACGTTGATGCCGCCCGCCGGGACGAAACCGGGGCGCTTGTTCACGATCGTCGCGACGACGTTGGACGAGTTGCTCACCGCGCGCGACGGGCCGTAGATCGCGCCGGGATTCACGGTGACGACGGCCAGCCCCCGCGACGCCGCCGTCGCCGTCTCCAACTCGGCCTCGTGCTTGGTGTCGAAGTAGGCCGCGTCCAGCCGGTCACCACTCCACGGGCTGGTCTCGTCCTGGAGCACCGGGTCGTCGGTGACGCCGATGGCGGCGATGCTGCTCACGTGGACCAGGCGGCCGACGCCGGCTCGCACCGCCGCAGCCACCACGTTGCGCGTTCCGAGCACGTTGGTACGCGCCATCGCCCCCCGGAGCCGCCGCCGATAACCGATCACCGCGGCCGAGTGCACGAGCAGGTCGGTGCCTTCCGCGAGGCGTCGCAGGGCGGCGTGGTCGCCCAGGTCGCCACGCACGAGTTCCACGCCGAGTCGCTCCAGCCAGGCCACCGTGCCGCCGTGGCTGCTGGACCGGACCAGCCCGCGCACGCGGTGGCCGGCCGAGCGCAACCGTTCCGCCAGGGCCGTGCCCACGAAGCCCGTGACACCGGTGATCGCGACCTGCGAAGATGCGTTCATGTTCGTGCAGACCTTCCCCGTCGGACTGTTGCAGTGCAACTGCTCGATCCTCGGCGACGAGGAATCGGGCGAGGCGATCATCGTCGATCCGGGCGGTGACGGCCCCGAGATCGTGCGCCGCGTCACCGAGCGGGGCCTCGCGGTCACGCAGATCGTGCACACCCACGCACACATCGATCACGTCGGTGCAAGCGCCGAGGTGAAGCGCCGGACCGGCGGTGCCGCCTGGCTCCACGAGGACGACGAGTGGCTGCTCGACCGGCTCGAGATGCAGGCCCAGCTCATCGGTGGCGGGGCGCCCGAGGCCGTGGCCCTGGACGGATTCCTGACCGAAGGGCAGCGCTTCGACTTCGCCGGCAGCCAGATCGAGGTGATCCACACGCCGGGGCACACGCCCGGCAGCTGTTGTTTCGTGCTGGCTGCCGACGGCCGGCAGATCGTCTTCGCCGGCGACACCCTGTTCCGCGGCGGCATCGGCCGCACCGACCTCTGGGGCGGTGACACGGCACAGATCCTGGAGAGCCTCAAAGGCAAGCTGTTGGCCCTGGACGACGACTCCGAAGTGGTCACCGGCCACGGCCCGAGCACGTCGATCGGCCTCGAGCGTCGCAACAACCCGTTCCTGTCCGGCGACGCCCGGTTCTGATCCGGGACGACTCCGACCGCGTCGAGACCCGAGAGCGCACCGATGTCCGCCGCCCCCTCCCGCATCGAGGTCCCGTTCACGACCCGCTCAGGTTGCCTGCTCGTGCCCCCGCGCGTGCCGGGTGACGGGCGCCCGCCGCTGCTCGTGGCGCTCCACGGTCAGGGGCAGTCCGGGCGGCGGCATCAGCGCTGGCTGGACGGCGCCGTGCCGGACGGCTTCGCCGCGGCGTTCCCCGACGGTTTCCATGCCCACGAAGTCCGCAAGCCCGACGCCCCGATCCGGCTCGGCTACGGCTGGTACCTCTTCACCGGCGACCAGGAGGCCTTTGCCGAGAGTCTGGCCCTCGCCGAGGAGGCGCTCTGGCGGGTGGTCGATGCCGCGCTCGGGGCACTCGGCGCCGACCCGACGCGTGTGTACCTCCAGGGCTTCAGCCAGGGCTGCTACCTGACGCACTGCGCCGCCGTCCGCAACTCGGCCCGGGTGGCCGGCTGGATCGGTTGCGCGGGCCGGCTCAAGGACGAGTTGCTCGGCCGGGACCTGCCGTCGGTCGCCGGCAAGCCGGTGCTGATCCAGCACGGCGAGGACGACCGCGCCATCGGGCCGGAGCGCGCGGCGCACGGCGCGGCCCTGTTGGCGTCCCACGGTGCCGACGTGACCCTGCGGCGCTACGCCGACACCGGACACGTGATCAGCGAGGCGATGCGCACCGACATGCGCGCCTGGCTGGCGGCCCGTGAGCCCGATCACGCCTGACGCACGCCGGACCGCGCCGACTCGCCGGTGACATGGACCACGAGTCGACGGCGATGCGGGTGCGTCCGATGTTCGGCGAGGAACAGGCCGGCGGTCACGTCGTGCAGACCACGCCCCGGCGTCGGCACGACCAAGAGCTTCTGGTCCTGGATCAAGTCGGTCCCTCCGTCCGGCCGCGCGGGCCCCCGAGCGCGGACGCGCTCAGCGCGCGGCGTCGGCGTTCCCAGGTCGCCGGCCCAGGCCGTCAGGGCAGGTCGCGCGGCGCCCCGCTCTCGCGTGGGAGCAGGGTGGTTCCCAGACTAGGATTCGAACCTAGATAGCCAGAACCAGAATCTGGAGTCCTGCCGTTGGACGATCTGGGAAGGGTGTCCGGGCGGTATTCTGCGGACCGGGCCCGCCGCGTCAACAGGGCCCCGCTCGATCGGTGGCGCAAGTCCCACGGTGGGCGCCAACGCGAGACACAGCAGCCCTAAGCCCCGACGCCCCGTTGCATCGACGGCACCAGGTGTCGCATCGTGCCTCGAATGGACGCGCCTCCCACCTTCCTCGGTCTCCCGGACGCCGGTGAGCAGGCCAGGATCGCGTTGGTCTGTGCTCCCTACGACCTGACCAGCACGTACGGCAAGGGTGCCGACCTCGGCCCCGAGGCCCTGTTGGCCGCCTCGGGTTCGGTCGAGACCTGGGACGAGGAGCTGGGCCACGACCTCGAGCGTGGCCGGTACACGGTCTGGCGCCCCGACGACTCCGCGGCCTTCGGCCGGCTCCCGCCCGAGGAGATGGTCACGGTCCTGCGCGCGGCCCACGAGTCGCACCTGGCCGCGGGCCGGATCACCCTCGGCCTGGGCGGCGAGCACTCGATCACCTACGGGCAGTTCGCGGCCCTCCACACCCGACACCCGGACCTGGCCGTGCTGCAGATCGACGCGCACCTCGACCTCCGCGACAGCTACGACGGCTCCAAGCACAACCACGCCTGCATCGCCGCGCGGTTCCTGGAGGACGGGGTGGTGCCGGTCCAGGTGGGCATGCGCAGTTGCAGCCGCGAGGAGGCGGAGCTGGTGGCCGAGCGCGGGCTCTCGATCTTCTGGGCCCGCGAGATCGTGGGCACGATCGGCTACCACCGTGAGGTGCTGGACCGGCTCGCGGGACGGCCGGTGTTCGTGACCGTGGATCTGGACGGCTTCGACCCGTCGGTCGTGCCGGCCACCGGGACCCCCGAACCCGGCGGACTCACCTGGCTGGACGTGGTGCGCCTGGCTCACATGATCGGGAGGCACTGCACCGTGGTCGGCGCCGACATCACCGAGTTGGCACCCGAGCCCGCCGGTCGCAGCAAGGCCAGCGAGTTCCTCGCCGCGCGCCTCGCCGCCAAGCTGGTCACGTACTTCTGGCGCGACCTCTGAGCGAGCTCAGCTCGCGGTCGGATCCCTGGGCGGGTCCTCGGCCCGCAGCGGGGCGACCTCCGCGGGCGCGTCCGTCCCGGGCAGCAGCAACCGGCCGAGCAACGAGCAGAACACGAACGCGAGCAGACACAGCAGGCCCAGCACGACGGGCGTGAGACCCTGCACCATCGGCGCCAGCCAGCGCCCCATGAGCCAGGTGCCCGGCTCCGTCGCGCTGCCACGCCCGAGGGCCGACACGACGTCGGCGGGCACGAACACCCCGAGCAGGACGACGCCGAGCCACTCGCACGTCCCGAGCAGGAAACCCCGCGTGACGACTTCGAGAGCGCGACGCGTGTGCCAGGCCAACAGCCAGGCGGAGAACATCCAGCCGCCGACGAAGAACGCCCCGAAGTACCAGCCGGGCGGCTGGTCGGCCCCAGCGGACACGCTGAGCAGCCCGGCGCCGGTGTAGAGCAGCATCGCCGAGGCGCAGCCCAGGCCCAGGGCCCAGAGCATGGCCACGACGGACGGACCCTCATCGTCGTGTACCGGGACCACGGCCTGCGCAGTCGTCCCGTCGACCGGGCGACGGTTCATCATCCCCTCCGGCTCGGTTCCCCTCCGGCCTAGGATCAGCTGGACGACGCGGCCACTCGGGTTTCGCCCACCCCGGCCGCTCCGCTGCTCTGGATCCCTCGCTGGAGCCGTATCCATCCTACCACTCGCCTGCCCGAACCAAAGGGCGTCAGGCGCCGGCGCTTCCGCTGACCTCGGGCGAGGCCGAGCTGCCCCCGGTCTCCTTGCGGTAGAGCACCAGCGTGGTCAGCGCCAGGAAGACCACGGTCCAGACCACGATCGCCGTCACCGACCAGGCCATCGCCACCGGTGTCGGGTTCTCGGTGAAGCGATCGAAGGTCCACGAGTGGAAGGTCTCGTGGCCCGTGAGCTGGTAGAGCAGGTTGCGCGCATGGAATCCGATCGACAGGTAGGCCAGACCCACCGGCAGATTCGGGAGCATGTACTCGAACACGAGCATGAACATCAGCGAGGTCATGATCGAGTGGCGCAGGACGATCCCGAAGAACAGGAAGGTCGCCGTGTAGCCCACGGTCAGCAGCGTCGTGCACAGCAGGATCCAGCCCAGGTCGCCCAGGTAGTGCAGCAGCGCGCCCTCGAACGGCGCCAAGGCGAGCACGTAGTAGGCCACGATGGAGATCAGCACGAGCGGCAGGGCCCGGGAGATCGCCGCGAGCCAGCGGCCGGTGGCGATGGCCCAGCGCGGGAGGGCCAGACCGACGACGTGGTGCGCCGTCCCGCTGTCCCACTCGTCACCGAGGGCCGCCGTGCCGAGGAAGATCGTCACCAGCGGCATGGCCATGCCCAGGTACATGTACTGCACGACGTCGAGGAAGCTCGCGAAGCCCTGCCCTCCGCCCTCGCCGAAGACCAGCACCAGCGCCTGGGTCACCAGCGGAAGGCCGAGCAACAACACCATGCCGAACAGTCGGCGTCCGCGCAGGCCGCCGGCCGAACTCGTGGTGGCGCAGACGCGCACGGCGCCCAGGCCCGTGGGCGACGGCGGACGGCGGCCCGTGTGGTGCCCGTGGGCGACCTTGGTGGCGAGCGTGGTCGAAGGCCGGCCGGAGGTCGTCAAGGTCGCCGTCCTCAGTTCACCAGGTACTGGAAGACCGAGCCCAGGTCATCGTCGAGGGGCTCGATGGCGAGGACGCGGTATCGGCCCGAGAGGACCAGGTCCTGCACCAGGCTGCAGAAGGGGTTGGGGCGCATGGTCTCGACGACCACCGCGCCGGACTCGAAGGCCACCGAGTTCACCAGCCCGTCGTGGCTGACGAGCTCGGCACCCAGGGCGCGCGGTTGCTCGGTCACCAGTCGGATGCGGCGCGCGTAGGTCTCCAGCAGGTCGCGGATCTCCGCCACCGAGCCCTCGGCGAGCAGCTGACCGTGATGCATGAGCACGACGCTGTTCGTCATCGCCTCGACCTCGTGCAGCACGTGACTGCT
>JAJDER010000122.1 GCA_029259725.1 Planctomycetota bacterium
GACCAGGGCCGAGTTGGCGCGATCGAGTGTGGTGATCAGCTCCATGGCCTCGCGTGGATCCGCGAGCGGGCCGTCGATGCCGGCGCGTGGACGGGCAGAGAGGTAGCCGAACTGCGCCAGGGTCTCGTCGGACGTGGTCACGTCGGCCTCACCCACGGGATCCGCCGAGCGAGCCAGGGCGGCCAGCGGTGACCCGGGGGCGGGTCGCGCCGCGAGTTCGCCTGGATCGGTCGCGAGATCGTAGGACATCCAGGCCGGCGGGTCGGCGCGCGGTGCACCGACGACCTTCAGATCACCGCGGCGAGCGCCCACCAGCGACGAGAAGCCGTAGTAGAACCACGGCGCGCGCGTCTCGAACGGGATGATCGAATCGGGCCGCCGCGCGACCCGGGACACTCCGTCGCGGCCGTCTGCAGCCAGCGGCCCACCCGGAAGATCCGTGGCGGGACCCGCGCCACGGCCGAGCGCGCCTTCATCGGGCACGCCGAGGATCTGCAGCACCGTCGGGGTCAGGTCGAGGATCGAGACCGGTTCGCCGCGCACCGTCTCGCGCTCGGGGAAGCCCGGGCCCGGCCCGGTGTCGGCGATCTCGCTCCCCTGCCAGGCGACGATCCACGGGACATGCACGGTCGCCTCGTGGAGCAGCAGGCCGTGGGTCTCCTCCCCGTGCTCGCCCAGGCCCTCCCCGTGATCGGAGAGGACGACGACGAGCAACGGCCCGCTCGCCGCGTCGACCGCCGCTTCGAGCAACCGCGCGCACTGCCGGTCGACGAACGCCACTTCGTCCAGGTAGGCCTCGCGTCCGGTTCCCGTCCGCCCGCCCGGGGCCGCGTAGGGCGCGTGCGGGTCGAACAGGTGCACCCAGGCGAAGAACGGGCGCTGGGCCTCGGCGAGCCAGACGCGGGCGCGGTCCACGGTGTGATCGGCACGGCGTTCGGTGGGTGCGAGCGGCCCGCCGGGAGCGACGAGGTCATCGTCGTAGTGGGCGAAGCCGGCGTCGAGGCCGTGTCGGCGATCGAGGACGGTGCTCGACACGAAGGCGGCCGTCGTCAGCCCCGCCCTCGACAGCTGCTCGGCCAGGGTCGGGACCGGGAGCTGCGCCACCCCCACACCGTTGACGGTGAGTCCGTGCCGTGCCGGGCGCAGCGCGGTGAACATCGAGGCGTGAGCCGGCAGCGTCAGCGGCGTCACGGTGCTCGCCGCGGTGAAGGTCGTGCCCGAGCGCGCCAGGGCATCGAGGGTCGGCGTGACCGAGGGCGCGCCGTCAGCGGGCGCGGTGGCCCCGACCGCATCCGCGCGCAGCGTGTCGATCGTGATGATCAGCAGCGACGGCGGCGGGGCCGCTCCGCCGCACGCCGACAGCAGGCCCGTGCCCAGCAGCCCCACGGCGAACCACGGCAACACGGCGCTCCACCGACACGCCGCCGAGGAGCGGCGCGTGAGCGTGGGGTGGGTGGTCACGACCCGCGCTCGGTCTGGCGCAGGACACGGCGGTCGCCGTGACGGACGGTGACGCCCTCGGAGTCGAAGTGCTCGAGCAAGGGAATCAGGTACTTGCGCGTCGTGCCCAGCTCGTCGCGCAGGCTCGGAATGTCGATGTCACCGTCGCGCGCACGCCCGTGTTCCACGAGCGTTCGGCGCAGTCGGTCCAGCACCGCCGTGCCGAAGAGCTGGCCGCTGACCAGCGAGACCTCGCCGGCCGCGCGCATCATCTCGATCAGGGCGCGCGACTGCTTCGCGGGAAGACCGGTGAAGTCCTGGTCGATGGGTGGAGGCGTGGCGCCCGCGTCCTGGAGCGCCTCGAGGATGCGCTCGCGCGCCGCCGCGACCTCCGCGCCGAGCTGGACGGTGTGGCCCTGACGCCGAACGCGCCCCCCCGGAGCGGTCTCCACCCGACGGTCCGAGCGCAGGGCGACATCCAAGACGGCATCGTCGACATCGAGGTTCGAGCGCACGCTCGCCACCGACAGCCACTCCATCAGCGGCTGGGCCTTGTGCGCGCGACGCAGTGCCGCCACGACGTCATCGCCGATCTCGGCCAGGACGGCGGCATCGAGGTAGCGCTCCTGGCCCACGCGCTCGACCTCCTTGGACTCGACCAGGGTGTCGAGCTGCGCCGACAGCGCCTTCGTGTCGAGGGCGGTGTCGATGGCGAGTTCAGCGAGGAGGCGGCCGCGTCGGCCGGCGGTCGAGACGGCGACGCGGGTGAGTTGCAGCGGGTCGTCCCCCGCGTCCCGACGGCGGCGAGCCTCTCCGAGCACGCGTTCCTTGAAGCGCTTCAGGCGACCGTCCGAGGCCGCCAGGACCTTGCCTCCCCCGAGCAGCCGCAGCGAGGCGGCGTCCCGGATCAGGAAGCGATCGCCCGGCGCCACGACCACGGGCTGGTCGAGCCGCAACTGCACGAAGGACTCGCTCCCCCGCTCGACCGTCGGGCCGTCGAGGACCACGGCGCGCCCCAGGGCTTCGAGGGTGCCCACGTGGAGCCGAACCGGGTGCCGGTTGCGCAACACGAGCTGGTCCTCGACGTGCCGGTAGCTGACCAGGATGCGTCGCCGTGCCTCGAAGATGCCGGGAGTCGCGACGACATCACCACGGCTCACCTCGGCGCGCGCGATGCCGGTGACGTTGAGCGCCGTCGAGTGCCCCGCGTGGGCCACTTCGCGCGCACTCCCGTAGGCCTGCAGACCCCGGACACGCAGCGTCCGGTCGCCGCCGACCACCTCGAGCCGGTCGCCGATCTCCACCTGACCGCTCACGGGCACGCCGGTGACCACGGTGCCGTGGCCCGGCGCGGAGAACACACGCTGGACCGGGACGCGGAACGGTCCGCTCGTGTCGCGCGCGGGGACCTCGTCCACGAGCGCATCGACCGCTGCGCGCACGTCGGCCAGGCCCTCGCCGGTCACCGCGGAGAACGGGAGCATCGGTGCCGACTCGAGGAACGTCCCGGCGACGAAACCGCGGATGTCGTCCAGCGACATCTCGAACAGGTCGGGTTCCACCAGGTCGATCTTCGACACGACGACCAGGCCGGCCTCCACGCCGAGCAGACTCAGGATCTCCAGGTGCTCACGTGTCTGCGGCATGACCCCGTCGTCTGCGGCGACCACCAGCATGACGACGTCCACCGACGTGGCCCCGGCCACCATGTTGCGGATGAACCGTTCGTGTCCCGGGACGTCGATGATCCCGGCCAGCGCGCCGCTGCGGTGTTCGTAGCGCGCGAAGCCCAGGTCGATGGTCATCCCGCGCTCGCGCTCTTCCACGAGACGGTCCGGGTCGATCCCGGTCAGGGCCTTCACCAGGGAGGACTTGCCGTGGTCGATGTGCCCGGCCGTCCCGATGATCACGTTCCGGATGGTGCTCATGGCGGTCCGGACGCCCAGGTCCCGTGCTGGGCCGCTCAGCTGGCCGGCTGCAGTGAAGCGGGCAGGTAGAGGATGCGCTGGCACGTGCGGCAGATCATGAGCTGCTTGCCCGACATGAGCCGTGCCCGGTCGTTGGGCGTGAGCTTGCTGAAGCAGCCCTGGCAGATATCGCCCTCGGCGGCGACGATGCCGTCCCCGTGTCCGGAGTACGCGCGGTCGTAGATCTGGAGCGTATCGGGCGCGATCGCCCGGCGGATCTGCTCGCGCCGCGCATCGAGGGCGGCCAGTTCGCCGCTGTGCCCCTCGACTTCGCGGAGCGCCCGCTCCTCGAACGCCTGGTACTCCTTGAGCGCGGCCTCGACAGCCGCCTTGGCGTCCTCGACGAGCTGCTCACCGAGCTTGATCACGTCGTACTGCCCGAGGACCTCCTCCTCGGCCTGCCCCTTCTCCTCACGCTTGCGGGCGATCTCGCCCTGCATGAGCGTGTACTCCTGATTGGTCTTGGCGCTCAGGAGGTTGCCGTTGGCCTTCATCACGGCTTCTTCGCGGCTGGAGAGCTCGAGTTCGAGCGTCTTCAGGTGCGCCTTGAAACCCAGCAGCTTCTCGTGCGCGGCGGCGAGGGCCTGCTTGGCCCCGTTCGACTGGCGCAGCCGAGCCTGCAGGATGCGGGGCACGGAGTCGATGAGCTTCCGCGTCTCGGAGCGACGGTGATCGACGTCGCGCAGGGCGACGAGCTGGAAAATCTGCTGCCGTTGGTCGTCGAGGCTCACGGGACCATAAGTCGAGGGCGTTGGGGAAGCCCCGAGGCTAGCAGATCCGTCTCGGCGACCCAAGGCCCGGCCGAGGCCACGGCGGAACCGAACGCGCCCCCCGGGGCCGTCAGCCGCCGGGGGGCGCGTCGAGTCGAGCGGGTGCCGGGAGGGCCCGGGCCGGGCTCAGATCTGCTGCGCCTGAGCCGCCTCCAGGAAGCCCTCCAGCATCCGGCTTCGGACCGGGTGCTGGAGCTTGCGGACCGCCTTGGCCTCGATCTGGCGCACGCGCTCGCGGGTGACCTTGAAGATCCGGCCCACCTCCTCGAGCGTGTACGTGTACCCGTCACCGATGCCGTAGCGGAGCTTGATGATCTCGCGCTCGCGGAACGACAGCGTGTTGAGCACCGAGTCGATCTTGTCCTTGAGCATCTCCTGCGCGGCGGCCGAGACCGGCGACACCGCCGTCTCGTCCTCGATGAAGTCGCCGAAGTAGCTGTCCTCACCCTCGCCGAGGGGCCGGTCGAGGCTGATCGGGTGCTTGGAGATCTTCATCACCCGCTTGGCCTCGTCGATCGTGATGTCGCTGTGCTTGGCGATCTCCTCGATCGTGGGCTCGCGGCCGAGTTGCTGGACGAGCTTCTTGGTGACGTTCCGCAGCTTGCTCATGGTCTCGATCATGTGGACCGGGATGCGGATGGTCCGCGCCTGGTCGGCGATCGAGCGCGTGATGGCCTGGCGGATCCACCACGTCGCATAGGTCGAGAACTTGTAGCCGCGACGGTACTCGTACTTCTCCACCGCCTTCATCAGGCCGGTGTTGCCCTCCTGGATCAGGTCCAGGAAGGAGAGCCCGCGGTTGCGGTACTTCTTCGCGATCGACACGACCAGGCGCAGGTTGCCGCTCGACAGGTCCCGCTTGGCCTGCTCGTACTCGGCGTAGCGCCGATCGATGAGTTTGAGCCGCGAGGCGAGACGACGCGGGTTCTCGAGCGCCTGGATCTGCAGGGCATCGAAGTCGGCCTTGAGCTCCTTGAACTCCTTGCTGCCCTTGCTGCCCTTGAAGTAGCGGAGGCGACGCTCGAGGGTGGCCATCTCCTGGTGCTTCTCGCGCACCAGTTCGATCATGGGGCGCACCTTCTTGAGCTGGATCTGCAGCTCCTCGAGCAGGTCCGCGCCCTTGCGACGCCCCCACCCGATGCGTTGCACGAGCAGCTTGCGCTGGTTGGCCAGACCCCTGCCGGCGATGTACGCCTTGTAGTCGTCGGTCTGGCGCACATGCAGGGCACGCAGGGTCTCGATGCTGCCCTTCAGTCGGGCCGAGACCTCCTGCTTGCCCGGCTCGAAGCCGCTGGTCGAGACCTTGAGTGTGCGATCGAAGGCGAGCCGCCCGCACTCGACGTCCTCGATGATCTGGATGCCCTCGCGGATGGCGAAGCCCGTGGCCATGATCAGGCAGCGGAAGTGACGCCGCGTGACCTCGATCTGGCGCGCGAGGTTGATCTCCTGCTCACGGGTGAGCAGCGGGATCTCGCCCATCTGGGTGAGGTACATCCGCACCGGGTCATCGATGCGCTCGGTGGGCAGGTTCTTGTCCGGCCCCCCCTCGTCTTCGACGCGCTTCTTCTTGGGCTTGGCCGTCTGTCCGAGTTCTTCCTCGGCGACGTCGGCTTCATCGAGGATCTCGATGCCCTGATCCTCGAGCAGGGTCAGGACTTCGTCGATGTTCTCGATGTCGTTCGGCAGGACGCGGTTCATCTCCTCGTAGGTGACGAATCCACGTTCCTTGCCCGACTCCATCAGGACCCTGACGCTCGGGTCCATCTTGTCGAGTGATGCGGTCACGAATGGTCCTCGGCAATGGGAGGGAAGGCGTGGTCAGGCTGCGAAGGCGTTGCGGCACGGGCGCCGGGGCGCATCGAGAGCAGGCTCTCCTGGAGCGCGCGCAACTTGTCTTCGTCGAGTGCGATGTCGGGATCCGAGAGCTGCTCGCGGCGAGCCGCGCGTGCCCGCGCCGCGGCGTGGCTCTCGGTCAGGTGGGCGAACGCCTCGTCATAGCTCGGCAGGATCGTCCCGGGTGGCGGAACGATCAGGCGTTCCAACGTGGTCACAAGCGTCGGCTCCTCGTCGCCCACCCGCTCGAGCCAGTCGACGGGGTCGGCGCCGGTGGCCGGCAGCAGTTCCAGGAGCCGCAGGGCCGCGGAGTGCTCGAGCACCCCGCGCGCCGCCAGATCGAGCACCTCGTCGCGACGGCTGGGCTCCTCCAGCAAGCCGGCGAGGACGCCGAACTGGCAGCGGACGTGGGCCGTGACCGGGCGATTCCGGCCCGACGGAGCGGCCTGGCGCCGGGCGGAGCCGTCCTCTGCACCGGACGAGCGGCGAAGCAGGTTCCGATCGACGCCACACTCGCGGGCCACCTCGGCGCTGATCGCCTCGCGGCGCACCAGGTCACGGATCGTCGCGGTCGAAGCGAGCACTTCGCGCGCCACCCGCTCCCGCCCGCCGGGCTCGCCCGCATCCAGCACGGCCAGGCCACGCCTGCACAGGAACGCCACGGTGGACACGCCCGCCGCGCCGAGTTGGCGATCGAAGTCCTCGTGATCATGGCCGGCGGTGAACCAGTCGCACGGATCCTGGCCGTCGGGGAGGGTGAGCACCCGGCACTCCAGGCCGCGGTCGAGGGCCTTGCGCACGGCCGCCTCGGCCCCGCGCTGCCCGGACTCGTCCCCGTCGTAGACGAAGACGAGATTGCTGACTCGCCCGGCCACGAGGTCGAGTTGCTCCTCGGTGAAACTGGTGCCCATGCTGGCGACGCACTCCGTCAGCCCGCACTGATGGGCCATGATCACGTCCGTATACCCTTCCATCACGACCAGCCGGCCGGTCCTGGCCAGGGTCCGTGAGGCCTTGTCGAGCCCGTAGAGCAGCCGTCGCTTCTGGAACGCCGGCGTCTCCCTGGTGTTCACGTATTTCGCGGCGTCGGAGTCCCCGGAATCCAGCCGCCGGGCTCCGAAACCCACCAGGCCGCCGTGCGCGTCGCGGATGCCGAACGCCACCCGGCCGGCGAAACGGGAGGTGAAACCGGCACCCTCGACCTGGCGCAGGTCGGCACCGGCGCGGCGCAGACGGACCTGGAAGTCCGTCGGGATGAAGCCGATGTCGAAGCTCTCCAGCACCTGGTCCTGGAATCCCCGCTCGTGGAGGTAGGCCAGCGCCGGGTTGTTCGACACGCCCACGAGGGCCTTCGCGAAGAGGTCCCGGGCCTGATCCAGCACGGCCCGTGTGCGCCTCGCCTCGGACACCCGGCGCTGCTCCTCGGGCGTGAGGGAGCCGAGGGTCACGCCGCAGCGATCGGCGAGCATCTCCAGCGCTTCCCGGAAGGGCAGACCGCGGGTCTTCATCACGAAGCTGAACACGTCTCCCTTCTCACCACATCCGAAGCACTTGAAGAACCCGCGCGACGGGCGGACATGGAAAGACGGCGTGTCTTCCTGATGGAAGGGGCAGCAGGCCCAATAGTCATCGCTGGCCCGCTCCTCGAGATCGCCCACGACTTCGCGGACGACCTCCAGCAGGTTGGTGCGCTGCTTGACGAGTTGCTTCTCGACCTGACGGTCCATCGTGGCCGAGCGATCTCCTCGTGGCAGCCGCCCCCCGGACCCACGGTCCGTAAGCGACTTCCGCCGTTCTCTCTCTCTCCACCCGAACACCGCACGGTGCGGGAACGGGACGTTCACTCATCTCACGCGCATCCCGAGCCCCCCTGGAAGCGGGAACTCGTGCTCGGACCGTCGATCGGCCCCGGATATCCGCGGAGGCGTGAAGACACGCGAGGTGGGCGGCGGTGGCCCACGGAACAGGCGGATAGCCTTTTTCGGGCGACGTGAATTCCTTCGAGTCTACCCCTGGAGAGGCAGACCGGCAACTTGCGAAGCCGACTCCCATCCCGCGGGAAGCCCCGGAGGGGTTCCGACCACTGGCGGTCGATCGACCCGACGGTGCGGGTCAGGGGCGGTCTCGCTCGCCCAGGGCGTGGCGTGCCCAGGATCGGGCAAGCGCGCATAATTCTAGCGTTCCCAGGGCCTCGGCTCGGACAGATACTTCCGTTTTCTCGAGCCCGAGCCGCTCCACCACCTGCCCGGACGTCAGCCCGCTGGCGCTGGCGACCGAGTTGGCCAGGGTCTTGCGGCGATTGTGGAAGGCCAGGGCCAGGAAGGCCTCGAGAGCACTGATCTCCTCGCGGCCCGGCCTCTCCGAGCGCCGCTCGAGCACGACGATGGCCGACTCGACCCGCGGCTCGGGCCAGAATGCGCCCGGCCCCACCCGACGCTCGATCCGGGCTCTCGTGCACAGGCCGATCAACACCGAGAGCGGCCCGTACGCCTTGGTTCCCGGACCGGCCACGAGCCGCTCGGCCACCTCCCGCTGGATCGTGGCCACCCACCGATCCGGCCCCTGCGGCTCCTGGACGAGCAGGCCCAGCAGCGGAGCCGACACGTTGTAGGGCAGGTTGGACACCATGACCGTGCACGCCGGCACCACCGCCCCGAGCTCAGCCCCGAGGCGACGCGTCCCGTCCAGCGCGTCGCCTGCGTGCCACCGGAGGCGACCGGCGAACTCCGGCTCGATCAGCTGACCGGCCACAGCCTGCATCAGCGGGTCGATCTCCACGGCCTCGACCCGGGCCCCGCTGGCCAGCAGGTGCCTCGTGAGGAGCCCTGGCCCCGGCCCGATCTCGAGCACGCGGTCCTCCGGCCCGATGTCGGCCAGGCGCACGAGCACCTCGAGCAGCCCGGCCTGCACCAGGAAGTGCTGCCCGAAGCGTTTGCGAGGCGCCGCGCCGACCGCCTCCAGCGCACCTCTCAGCCGCGCGAGCGGAATCGGCGCCGGTGGGTTCATGACACCCCGGGACGACACGGAGGCGCCCCCCGCGCACGGGGGACGCCTCCGCTCGGAATCGTCAGGAGTCGTCGCGCGATCAGCTGCGAACCGGCTTCCACTCCTCGATCATCACCTCGACCCGACGGTTCTGCCGCTTGGCGTCCGCGGAGCGCGAGTCCTGGACCGGACGATGCTCGCCGTACGACATCACCGACAACCGGGTCTCCGGAACGCCCTTGCTCGCGAGGAACTTCATCACCGAGATGGCGCGGGCCGCGCCGAGCTGGATGTTCCCGTTCGGGAACTTCTCGATGGTCTTCTTCACCGGGTCCGAATCGGTGTGCCCGACGACGCGGATCGGCTTCGACTCCGCATTCTCGAGCAGACGCGGCACCAGGTTGCTGAGCGTGGCCTTGCCCTCGGTGGTCAGCGTGTCGCTGCCCGGCGCGAAGAGCACGTCGCCCGTGGCGCTGTAGCCGAACAGCCCCTCGGCCTCGTTGATGACCGTCTGCCAACCCTCGGGAGTGCTGGCCCGGTACTCCTTGTTGAGCTCGGCGATCTGCCGCTGCAGCTCCGCGTTGGCCGCCTGGAGCGTTCCGACCATGTCCGCGCGCTGCTCCAGCATCTGCGTCGAGTTGCTGATGTCGACGAGAGCACCCTCGGCCTGGTTGAGCTGGCTCTGCGCCGCCGCCAGTTCATCACGAGCCTGATTCAGCTCGTCGACCGTCTGGTAGTACTTGCTGGCCGCCACGCAGCCGGGCATGAAGCTCGACGCGATCAAACCGAGGGCCAGCCATCCGACCTTGTTGTGAAACACCACTGTTGTCCCTCCCTCAGGGACGACCAGCCACCGCCAGCAGCCCAGTCGCCCGCCAATCGAAAACGCCTGTGAGTCGTACGTGCGGGCCGGGCCCGCGAAAGATGTTCAGCCGGCGAAGAGGTTCGCCACGAATCGGGTCACGCCGTTGCTCGCATTGCCGCCCACGCCGTCAAGCACCACCATCGTGCCCAGGAGCAGGATCACGAAGCCCACGAACAGGCCGGCCACGACGAGCGGGCCCTCGGTGGGCTCGGCCGCCGCGTCCCCGGCCTTGCTGCGCGGAGTCGAGCGCGCCGGAGCCCCGGCCGACTTGCTGCGGGACCGCGGCTGCTTCGCCGTCTCGGCCTCGGCTTCCGCCGACAGGTCGATCTCCTCGACGTCGCCCAGGTCGTCGTCGCCGTCGAGCAGCAGGTCGTCGCCGTCCCCTTCGAGCAGGTCGTCACCATCGAACTCGAGATCATCACCGAGATCGAGTTCGAGGTCGTCGTCCAGGTCGAGTTCGGCGTCGTCCGTCTCGCGCAGGCGATCGACGTCCTCGGCCTTGAACTTCATCCGATCCTGATCGCGGAAAGCGCGGATCTCGCCGGCGGAGACGAGTCGCTTGAGTTCGTCCTCCTCCATCGCCAGGTTCTTCAGAACCTCGTCGAACGAGAAGTAGTCCTTGTCGGCCACGTGGAGCTCCTGATGAGCGAGACGGCGGAGCGGTTCCGAGCGACGAGGTCGAGGCAACCGGGGCGTCCCGCGGGACTGCACTGAACATGGATCTTAGGGCGCCTGCGGGGAGGTTGCAACGGCCTCGGGAAGCTCGAGCCCCATGATGCGTTCACGCAATCGACCGAGGTCCACCACCCGCCCGTCGGGGAGGAGCGCGAACGGGGTCCGCGCCCGGTCGAGCAGGACGTAGACCCGATCCAGGGTCGTGCTCTCCCCCACACGCACAACCGGCCGCAGGTCGGCCCGGCGCGCCGTTCGGCCGGGGCCCACGACCTGCGCCAAGGGCACCCAGCCCACGATCTCATCCCCTTCGTGGGACAGGACCAGGGCCCGCGGTTCGCGACAGCCCGCCGGCAGCTGGACGCCGGAGCGTCCCAACTGCGCCCGGGGGAAGTCCTCGGGCCCATGTCCCTCCTGGCCGGCCGTTCGGGTCCGCAGGGCCATGACGCCATCCGCCACCCGTTGTTGAAAGGGTGTGAGCAACCCCTCGGCCACCCCCGAACTCAGCACCTCGTCCCGAGCGCGGGGCACCCGTCCGGAGCGCCGGGCCACGACCCGCTGCAGCCACGCCGTCAGCGCGACCACGGGCCCCGTGAGCGGCGCGAGGAGGGCGTGGGCCACCATCAAGGCCGGCATGGCCGGATACAGCAGACGCTCGCGCGCGCGGGCGAAGGCGCGCTTGGGCGCCGCCTCCCCGAGGATGAACAGCGCCGGCGACAACATCAGCGTCCCGATCAGTTCGGTCTGGCGCACGCCCAACGCCCTGAGCAGGTCCTGCGCCGCGAAGCTCGCCGCGTAGTTGACCAGGTTGTTGCCAATGAGCAACACGGCGAGCAGCCGCGGCATGCGGCCGAGCAGTCGGCGCGCGTGCTTCGCGGCGGCCAGGCCGGCCTGATCGTCGAGGTAGAGCCGCAGTCGGCTCGTGGTGTACAGCCCCGTCTCGAGGCCCGCGAACATCCCCGACAGGATCACGCTGACGAGCAGCAAGGGGACGTCGATGAGCACGTTCACGCGTCCGGCTCCGCCGGCGGACTGTCGCTCTCCGCCGTGGGTCGCACCAGGACCCGCGCGGCGCCGGAGCGACCGTCCCCGTCGACCACGCGCAGGCGCCACCCCTCGACGGTGACTGCGTCCCCGCGTCGCGGCAACCGACCCAGTGCCTCGGCCAGCATCCCACCCACCGTGTCGGCCCGACGGGCGGCGAAGGCGACGCCCGCCTCCTCCTCCAGCTCGTGCAACGGCAGGTCTCCGCGCACGACCAGGGATGCCCCACGCCGTTCGATCCGCAAGGGATCGACCGACGCCATCGGCTCGATCTCCCCGAGCACCGCGTGCGCGAGGGCGCTCAGGCTGACGACCCCATCGACACCGCCGAACTCGTCGAGCAGGATCGCGATGCGACGACCCTCCGCGGCCATCCGACCGACCAGGCGCTCGGCGGACACGTTCTCCGGGACGAACAGCGGCGCCTCGATCAGGTCCTCGAGCGGCCGCTCGGAGGTCAGCACGCGCGCCGTGTTCACGGTCCCGACGATCTCGTCCAGCGTGCCGTTGCAGACCGGGTAGTCATGGTGGGTGTGTTCCGCCATCGCGGCCTGCCAGGCCGCGCGGCCGTCGGCCAGGTCGAGGAACGCCACCTGCACGCGCGGGGTCATCAGCTGACGCGCGCGGCGGGTGCCGAAGTCGACCACGTCCTCGAGCAAGGTCAGCTCGACGGTGCGATACGCGCCCATGGCCGCGCGGCTGCCGAGGGCGGACTTGAAGTCGGCGGCGGCGACCGGCTCGGCGCGTCGGTGGATGCCCGGGATCAAGCCTTCGAGCACCCGGATGATCGCCTCGCTGACCGCCACCGCGGGTGTCAGCCCGAACGACAAGAGTTGCATCGCCGGCGTCAGTCGGGCCACGACCACGCCGGGCGACCCCAGCGCCAGGGTCTTGGGCACGATCTCACCGAACACGACGATCGCCAGCACCGACCCGACACCGACCAGCGCCGAGAGCCCGCCGTGGCCCTCCCTGGCCAGCGCCATCGACCAGGTGGCCGACACGCTGAAGTAGGCCACGTTGATGACCAGGTTGGCGAGCAGCAGCGTGACCAGCAGCGACGACGGTCGGGACAGCAAGCGCCGAACCCGGCTCGACTTCGCCACCAGCTGACGGCGCACCGCCTTCGGCAGCGAGAACACCGCCGTCTCCGCTCCCGAGATCACACCCGAAGCGATCAGCAGTCCCAGCAGCAACCAGAGCGTCACGGGTGTCCCGGCCTCAAGCCTGGCTCGACAGGTCGTTCATCACGGTCACGATCGGCAGGAACAGCGAGATCACGATGCCGCCCACGACGAGTGCCATGAACAGCAGCATGACCGGTTCGATCGCCTTGAACACCGTGGCGACCTCGGTATCGACCTCGTGCTCGAAATTGTCGGCGATGCGCAGGAGCATGTCATCGAGTTGCCCGGTCTCCTCGCCGACGTCGATCATGTTGACCACGATATCATCGAAGACTCCGCTCTCGCCGAGCGGCTGCGCGATGGTCTCGCCCTCACGGATGGAGTCGTGCACGTCCCTGACCGCCGTGGCGACCACACGGTTCGGGATCGACTGCTGCAGGATGGCCAGCGCCTCGAGGATCGGGACGTGGCTCTGGAGCAGGGTGCCGAGCGTGCGGGAGAAGCGCGCCACGATGGTCATGCGCTGCAGCTTGCCGAAGAGCGGCAACGACAGCATGAGCTGATCCACGCGATAGGCCACCGAGTCGTTGCGGACGACCAGCTTGAACAGCAACACGAGCAGCACCGGCACCGCCAGGAACACGTACCAGTAACTGGCCAGCCCCCGCGAGAGGCCCATCAGCACCTGCGTCGGCAGCGGCATCTCGCTCCCGAAGCTCGTGAAGATCGCCTCGAACTTCGGCACCACGAAGAGCATCACGAAGGTCACGATCAGCGCGGCGAAACCCATCACCAGCACCGGATAGGTCAGCGCCGACTTGAGCTGGCTCTTGATGCGCTCGGACTTGGTGGCGAAGCCCGCGAGGCGGTCCAGGATCGTGCCCAGCACGCCGCCGGCCTCACCCGCGCGGACCATGTTCACGTACAGGCGATCGAAGACCTGCGGGTACTTGGCCAGGGCCTCGGACAGCGGCGCGCCGCCCTCGACGTCGTCGGAAACCGACTCGACCACGTCGCGCAGCGGGCCCGAGGCGGTCTGCCCCTCCAGGATGCGCAGGCTGCGGACGAGCGGCAGGCCGGCGTTGACCAGGGTCGAGAGTTGGCTGGTGAACTGGGTCAGCGCCTTGGTGGCCACCCGCCGACGCGAGAACAGGCCCGCGCCCGGAGCCGGCGCCGGCCGCGCGGCTCGGCCACCGCCGTTGCGCGAGCCGGGCGCCGGGCGTCGGCTCGCGGCCGGTTTGCGGGCGCGGGACGGCTTGGCGGCGGCGGGTCGGCGGGCGGTGGCCACGGCATCGGGTTCCGGGGACGGACGGCCGGAGTCTAGCGGACCGGCCGCGCCTGGCCCTAGCCTGGACTTCTCACCAGCTTCGTCGCGAGGGGGCGCCAGGGCCTTCGTGGCAAGGAGCAGCGGCGTGGTCGACGCGGCGG
>JAJDER010000123.1 GCA_029259725.1 Planctomycetota bacterium
GGCGTTGCAGGATCCTCGACGAATCCACGGATTCGCCTCCGGTCCTGCGCCTTGATCCGACGCTCTCGAGACGCCCTCGCCTGCAGAGCACTTCGCGCACAGGCTGCTAGGCGTTCTCGGGCTCGACCGGGGTCCAACCCGCCGCGGTCTCGCGCGCCTGCACGGCGGCCAGATCCACGTGGTTGGGGTGCGCCTCGCCCTGGGTGGTGGTCATCGCGCCGATGCCCACGAGCGTCTTGTTGAACTCCGTCCAGACGCTGTAGTGCTCGGGCAGCTCGGTGTCGGCGTAGATCGCGTTGACGGGGCACTCGGGCACGCACTGCATGCAGTCGATGCAGGTGTCCGGGTCGATGACGAGCATGGCCGGGTCCTCGACCCGGTAGAAGCACTCCGCCGGGCAGACCGCGCAGCAGTCGGTGTAGCGGCAGTCGTGGCAACGCGCGGTGACGACGTGCGTCATCGTCTTCTCCGTGGACGTTCGGGCTGGACGGGCGGAGAAGTGTACCGATCGAGGGGCTCAGGACACGAGGCGATCTGGGCCGCCGGTCCAGTCGGCGTGGTGCGGCGGGCCGTCGGGGTTGCGGCGGGCCGTGACTCCGTGCCGGCCGAACGCGTCGCGCAGGGCCGCGATCAAGGCCGCTCCCTCTCGACGTCCCCCGGCGAGCGCCTCGGCCCGGGCCAGGCCCGCGGCCAGCACCGGCACCGGCTGCCCGGCGCTGACGGCCGCGGAGACGACACGTCGCCACTCCTCCGGGACGCGGCCCACCGTGTCCCGGCCGGCGGTCAAATCCCAGGCCGAGGCGGCGGGCTCCAGCCGCTCGGAGGCCAGCAGGCTGCCGAAGCGCCACAGTCGCAGGATCGCCGCGGGGTCCAGGCCCAGGTCCACATCGCGATCCGCGGCGGCGAGCAGTTGCAGCCCCTCGGCCAGCGCCCCGTCCAGCGCCGCGCGGAGGGTCACCGCGAGTTCCGCGGGCTCGATCGCGAGCGCCGCTCGGGTGCGCTCCCTGTCGGCCGTCGGGCCGCCGGGGTCCACGACGCCGGCCGCGCGACAGCTCAGCAGCCGACCCGACACCGCCGCGGCGATCTGAGGCACGGCCACACCGTGGGTGAGGGCCAGCTCCACGGTCCAGGCCCCCGTGCCCTTCTGCTCGAGGCGGTCGAGCACGGCGTCCACCAGCGGCACGCCCTCCGTATCGGTCGTGTCGAGCACGCGCGCCGTGAGCCGGATCAGCATGCCGTCGAGACCGCCCACGTCGGCCCACTCGCGCAACAGCTCGGCCTGCTCCGACGCACCGTGCCCGCTGCACGTGAGCAACTCGTGGACCTCACCGAGGGCGGCGAGCCACGCGTACTCGATGCCGTTGTGGATCGTCTTCACCAGATGGCCGGCCGCACCGTCGCCGACGAGCGCCGCGCCGACGCCCTCGGGCCCGCGCGCGGCCACGGCAAGCAGCGGTGCCGCCACGGCATCCCAGGCCGAGCCGCTGCCGCCGGCCATCAAGCACGGGCCCTGCCGCGCACCCGCTGCGCCGCCCGACAGGCCGCAGCCGAGCCAGGCCGCGCCGCGGGCCGCGACCTCGGCCTGTCGGCGCGCCGTCTCGTCGGGATGGCTGTTGCCGAGATCCACGACGACGTCACCGGACGTCAACTGCGGGAGCATCGCCGCGAGCACCGCGTCCACCGCGTCACCGGCGGGCACGACGACGAACACGCGCCGCGGCCTGGGGAGCGACGCGAGCAAGTCTGCCACGCTCGCGGCCACGTCCGGCACGAGCGCCCGGGGCGCACGGGGCGCCGACCGGCGCAGCGCCTCGACGCGCGCGGCGTCGCGGTCGTGGACGATCAACGGCCACCCGTGTTCGAGCAGGTTGAGCGCCAGCCCGGAACCGATCGCCCCGAGGCCCACGAGACCCAGCGGGAGCTTCACCCCATCGGCGAGTGGCTTCAACGCGTCGGCGAGGCTCCGCCGCGAGCATCGCTGGCCCACGCCGGCACGGCCGCCGGCGACGTCGGCGCGCGGGTCAGGCCCGAGGCCGCCTCGCGGTCCACCATCCACATGCCCGACGCGACGAGTTGCGCCGGCACATGGTCGGGATCGCGCGCGCCCTCGAGGGCGCGGGCCACGACGGCGGCCTTGGCGCGTCCCTGCGCCAGCACCAGGATCGCGCGCGCCGACTGCAACACCGGCGGCGTGAGCGTCATGCGAGGCGTCGGTGAGAGCGGTGCATCGACCACGAGGACCCGTCGGCGCCACTCGCCCAGCGCGGGCGCCCCGGGGAACAACGACGCCGTATGTCCGTCGGCGCCGACGCCGAGGACGATCAGGTCCAGGGACTCGGGGAGCAGGGCCTCGTAGTCGCGCGCCGCTCCGTCGAGATCGTCGGCGTCGCCGTGCATGCGGTGCACGGCACCGGGTTCCACCGGCGCCGGCTGGTAGCCGTCACGGCGCATCGGGCGTTGGGCCTCGCCGACGCCGAGCAGTGTGTCCGCGACCATGCGGAAGTTGCTCGAGGCATCGTCGGGCGGCACGCAGCGCTCATCTCCGAAGAAGATCTCGACCCGAGACCACGGCACGGGGTCGCCCATCGGCCCCGAGCCGCCACGCCCCAGGATCGAGTACGCCCGGCGCGGCGTGTCGCCCCCCGCCAGAGCCACGGTCGCGTGCCCGTGATCGCGGACCGCCGCGCGCAGGACGGCCGCGATGCGCGCCGCGGCGGCCCGCGCGAGGGCCTCGCCATCCTTCGCCACGACGACTCTTCGACTCATGTCACCCGCTCCATCGGACCGAAGACCATCATGTCACGTCCCTGGATCCTGCGGTTCTTTTCCACGGCGTGGCGCTCGGATCACGCCTTCGCGTGCGGCAAGATGTCGCGCACTTGAGTCCCGGGCCGGCGCCGGTCCCCACCACACGAGACATCAAGGAGGACACATGCCTGAGATCGATTCGCGGTTCCAGTGGAACAACCAGGCCAAGGTCAACCTGCTGGGGATCCCCAACCCCGGCGACGTGGAGGAAGTCACCGTCACGTGGAGCGGCACCCAGCTCTACCAGACGCACGACCCCGACGACCCGGGCCTGCACGACCTGTCGGCGGACTACGTCAATGGCGACACCTACACGCTGGACGTCGGCGTGACCTATGGCGGCGTCGGCCCGCGGCACTTCGTCAACAGCTCGATCGTCGGCAGCACGGGCCAGACCCAGTCCTACACGCTCCCCGAGCAGTGACGTCGACGCCGTCGGCGCTCAGTCGACGGCGCGCCCCACGTAGACGAACGGCGCCCAGAAGAACGGGTGCCCGACCTGCTTGCGCTTCGCTTCCGCCTCGAGCGCTTTCGCCGAGCCGGGGAGCAGGTCGCCGCGGCGTCGGCCCGTGGCCAGGAATCGATCGGGCGCATCCTGGGCATGACGCACCGCGAGGCGAGCCCGGCGCAACGCATCGCTCGGCGTGAGCTCGTCACGCAGGAGCCCCTCGTAGAAGCCGCGCATCGTGTAGGCCGTCTCCACATCGTCGACCTGCCACATGCTGGCGACGACCGAACGGGCCCCGGCGAACAGGAAGGCGCGCACGAGGGACTGCACGCCTTCTCCGCGGCGCACCCGGCCACGACCGGTCTGGCACGCGCTGAGCACGGCGATCCGCAGGTCGAGATCGAGATCGAGGATGTCGTGGAGCAGCAGCGAACCGTCATCGCCGGCGCGGGGCGACAAGGCCAGGCCACTGCGCTCGGGGCGCTCCAGGTCGACCCAGCCGTGCCCGGCCACGTGCAGGATGGCGAAGCCGGACAGGTCCTCGCGCAACGCGGAGGGCGTCGCCGCACCTCCGAAGAGCAGGCGGAACTCCGCCTCGTCCACGATCCCGCCGTCGCGTGCGCGCCACGACGAGAGGTCCAGCTTCTCCGAGCCACCGGACAACGCGGCCACCAGGCCGGCGACCTCGAAGGCCTCATCGCGGGTTCCCGGGAGGTCCGGCCACGGCCCCAGCGTCGCGGCGGCTTCGTCGCTGCGCAGCCGCGCGCCCGCCGCCGCCGTGTAGATCGGATCGCCCAACAGCAGCACGCGTCCCGGATGCTGACGCGGACCCAGCTGCGCCAACATGGCGAGCACCGGCGACGAAGGCGCGTAGCTGATCTCGTGCGCATCGATGACGAAGCTCACCTGGGCGAAGCGCTCGGGACGCTCGGGCGCCGCGGTGACGAGCGCCTCGAAGGGCAGCGACGCCACGACCGGGGAAGGCACCACGGCCACGCGTCGCGGACCGGCTCCCGCGGGCGGCAGGTCTTCCAGCAGCGGAGCGAGCAAGGACTCGAAGAGCCGGCTGCCCGCGGCCGCCACCTCACCGGGCGGAGCCAACCGCGCCGGATCGGAGATGAGGGCGAGATAGGCGGAGACATCCGCGGCCCGCGCATCCTTGGGGCCCAGGTCGTGGAAGCTGAGTCCCGCGTCGCGAAGCACGTAGGCGAACAGACGCTCGGTCCCCTCCGCGTAGTCGATCAGCACGCCGCCCGCGCCCACGGCATCCGCCAGCACCCGGGCCGGAGCGACCGCGAGCGGCACATCGAGGCCGGCAGCGCGCGGGGAGAGCCCGGCCAGTCGGGCGGCGAGCTCGGCGGCCTCGTTGCGCTTGACCACGGCGCGCGCGCGCAACTCGTCGATGTCGGTCAGCGAACGTTCCTCGCTCTCGGCCGCGCGCACGGCCAGCAGGATCGCGGCCGCGTCGGCCACCGCCAGGCGCCGCCGCACGCGCAGGTCCTCCACGTGCTCATCGGTCTCGGTCCACCGCTCGGCCATCCCCTCCAGCAGGGCGCGACCCTTGAAGCGGCCCGCGGCGGCGAAGCCTTCGCGCAGGACCTCGTCCCGCACCGGTGCCTCGGGCGCCACGCCCTCGAGCCGCAGGGCGACCAGATCCTGGAACAGCTCCCCGAGCGCGCCGACGTCGTCTCGGGCACGGATCTTCGAGGCCTGCTCGACACTCAGCCGCTCGATCTCCGCACGACCCAGCGAGGTCTCGGCGGCACCGAGCGCGGCCGCCGCGCCGGCCGCGTCGCGCTGCGCCAACGCGGCCTGCGCCACGAGCACCATGGCCTCGGCGGTCCTGTTGGCCGCTCCGGCCTGCGCGAACCGATCGGCAGCCAGCTCCGCGTCGGCCCGGGCGGCCTCGATGCGGCCCTCGCGCAGACCGAGGATCGCGCGATCCTGCAGCGCCACGGCTTCGGCCACGTCGAGACCCCAGGTGCGTGCCTGATCGAGGCGCGCTTCGCAGGCTGCGGCGAGGGACTCGGTGTCGGATCCGGCCCGCAGCGCTGCCCAGCGCACCTGGAGCGCCACGGCCTCACGCGTGCGATCGCCGCTCGCCGCGGCCTCGGCGGCCACCGCTTCCGCGAGTTGCCGCGCGCGTGCTGGGTCCCCCAGCACCAGCCAGCCTCCCGCCAGCTGGGTCTCGGCCGTGCGGCGGTTGACCGCGTCGCCGGACGCTTCGAAGACCTCGATCGCCCACTCGAGCCGCTCGCGGGCACGATCGTGATGTCCGAGGAACTGATCGACGATCGCCAGGCTCGTGTCGGCCAACGCGATCAGCCGGCGGTCCTCGAGTTCCACGCCGACGGCGCGAGCCAGGTCGAAGCACATCATCGCCTCGGCATAGTCGCCCCGGGCCTTGGCGACGTTGCCCAGGACGCCGTGCGCCTGCGCGATGTCGTGCGGGTCCTCGGCCAGCTCCAGGGAGCGCCGCGCGGCCTCCTCGCCCGCGTTCCATTCACCCCGGTCGAGGAACCACTCCGCCTGCGTCCGGTAGGCCTGCGCCCGTCGCGACGCGCTTCCCACCCTGTCGGCGCGCCCGATCGCCGCATCGAGTTCCGCACGTGCGCGCGTGGATTCCCCCAGCGTCGTCCACATGCGTGACGCCTGCTCCCACAACAGGATCTCCAGAGTGCCGTCACCGCACTCGATCGCCCGTTCGAGCCCGGCCTCGATGGGCAACTGGGCCCGGGCCGGCCGCCCGGAGACCAGCAGAACCTCGGCCAGGTTGGTGAGCGCGAACGCCTCCCAGTCCGCGCGGCCGGCGCTCTCCAGGTCCGGCAACGCGCTCGTCAGCAGGACCTCGGCCTCGACGAGATCCCGGCGACCGAGCGCGATCGCTCCCAGGTGCATCCCCGCCAGGCCACGGGATTGGGCGAGGGCCGGCTCGTCGCCGCGCGGGTCCGCCGGGGCCGGCAGGCGCTCGAGAGCCTCGCGCAGGGGCGGCTCGGCGGCGGGGTGGTCGCCGGCGTTGAACGCCGTCATGCCCTGCAGCAGCAGGTCGTAGATGGACGGCCTGGCGTCCTGGGCTCGCGCCGGCGGCAGCGCGAGCAGCAGACTCGCGAAGACCAGGACACCGGCTTTCCCGCGCGGGCGGATCTTCATGAGAGACAGGAGCGGCATCGCTCGCGCGGATCGAATCCGGTTCATCGATCTTCCTCTGTCGGGGGCTGGGCGGCCGCGGACTCAGAGCATGGGCAACGCGCGACTCTCGCCGCGCGGGAAGGCGGCGTCCAGGGCGGCGACGTCCTCGTCGCTGAGCTGGAGCGCGGCACCGGCGGCGTTGGCGGAGAGGTGTTCGACGCGGCGACTCTTGGGGATCGTGAACAGCCCCGGCTCGCGCAGCAGGAACGCGAGCGCCACGGTGTAGGGGCTGGCCCCATGACGCGCGGCGATCTCGGCCAGCGTCACCGCGCGCGGCTCGGGCACGGTCGGGAACTTGCCCTGCCCGAACGAGCTGTAGCCCACCACGGCCACGTCGTGCGCGCGGCACCACGGCGCGATGTCGTGCTCGATGGCGCGTTGGTCCAGGTGATACAGGACCTGGTTGCAGACCATGCGTCCGGGCGCCAGGGCCTCGACCCGCTCGCACGCGGCCACGTCGAAGTTGCTCACTCCCCAGTGCCGGATCTTGCCCGCCGCCGCCAGTTCCTCGAAGGCCTCGACGGTCTCCGCCAGCGCGAACTCGCCGCAGTCCCAGTGCAACAGGTACAGGTCCAGCACGTCGGTGCGCAGGCGCGCGAGACTGCGCTCGGCGGCCTCGATCGTGCCGCGTCGCGAAGCGTTCGACGGCAACACCTTGCTGACCAGGAAGGCCTCGTCGCGCCGGCCCTGCAGGGCCTCGCCCACGAGGTCCTCGACCTCGCCCGAGCCGTACATCTCGGCCGTGTCGACGTGGGTCAGACCCAGGTCGAGTCCCGCGCGCAGGGCGGTCACGGCCGCGCCGCGGTCCTGCTCCAGCAGGTAGGTGCCCTGGCCCACGACGGGCAGGGCCTGGCCGGTAGGCCCGAAGACGGCGGTCCTCACGGTCACGCTCGGTTCCTCCCCGCGCCTCCTCCCGCTCGGTCGCCGCCCGCGCTCGCCGCCAGCGGTCGGTCCCTCGGGACGGGCGCTCCGCATCCTCGGAAACCAGCCCTCGCACGTCAGGATCGCGGGCGAACCCGCCCCCCGAGGGTGCGACGGGCGGCCACCGTAACCGACCGGTTGCACAGTCCAACCCCGCCTTGCGCCTTCAGGGGTAAGGTCGAAGGGACCGGACCGTCCGGTCACCGCGGCCCGGAGCCTCCCCGATGCGTCTCCCGCTCACGCCCGCCCTGCTGGTCCTGGCCCTGGCGGCCAGCTCCCCGGCCCAGTCCACCGACTGGACCGGGGCGGTCTCGAGTGATTGGAGCGTGACCGGGAACTGGACCGCCGGCGTGCCCGACTCGGTGTCCGATGCGCTCGTGCCCGCGACGGCCACGACGTTTCCCGACACCACCGGCGTGGCGGACCCCGCCTGCCTCGACCTGACCGTCGAGTCCGGCGCGACGTTGACCCTCGGCAGCGATCTCGAGGTGCATGGAGACCTGGCGGCCTTCGGCAGCGTGGACGGTGCCGCGGCGGTGCGCATGGTCGGCACGGGCGATCTGGGGGACGCCGTGATCGCGACGAGCGTGCCGCGTGTCGTCGTCGACACGGCGGCCACGATCTCGGTACCGGGCACCTTCTCCACGGACGACGACCTCGATCTCGACGGCGGCATCCTCTCCGTGACCGGGACGCTCACCGTGAAGCGGGACCTCCAGGTGGACGCCGGTCTGCTGTCCGGCTCCGGCACGGTCAGCATCGAGCGCGATCTGACGCTGAACGGCGGCTCGATCACGGCGGCCGTGTCCGTCGACGGGGACCTGGACGTGGCCGGCGGCGTGTTGGCGGTGGCCGGCACCGTCCCCGTCGGCGGCGACCTGGCGCTCATCGCCGGCACGCTCTCGGGCTCCGGCACGGTCGACGTGGCCGGCGCCGTGACCCACACCGCAACCGGCGTGGCCTCGCCGCCGGATCTCGAGGTGGGCGGGAACTGGACCAGCGGCGCTGCGTTCGTCCCGGGCACGGGCCGCGTGACCTTCGACGGTTCGAGCCCGACCCTGATCGTGATCGACAGCATCTTCGTGGACGTCTCGCTGGGCGCGGGCACGACCGCGGACCTGGGGCGCGGCACGCTGCTGCTGAAGGGCGACCTGAGCTACGACGCGACCGCCGGCTTCACGGCCGGTTCGACCGTGGGTCTGGTCGGCGCGTCGCAGACCCTGTCCACCGTGGGCCCGCTGCCCGACGTGCTCGTGGCCAGCGCGGGCACGGTGACGCTCTCGGCCGCCCAGGCGATCGACATCGACGGCGACCTGACGCTGGTCGCCGGCACGCTCTCGCTGTCCGCGGGAGCCGACGTGAGCCTCGCCGGCGGACTGACCCTCGCGGGCGGCATGCTGCTGGCCGACGGGGCCGGCGCCGAGATCGACGTCGAGGGCCCGGTCTCGATCACCGGTGGCAGCCACTCCACGCCTCCCGACCTGCGCTGCGCCGGCTCCTGGACCAGCGGGCCGCACTTCCACGCCACAAGCGGCGAGGTGGTCTTCGACGCCGCGGGCACGACGCAGACCGCGACCCTCGCCGGAACCGGCTTCTTCGACCTGACGGTGGACGACGGCGTGACCCTCGATGTGGTCGACGACGACCTCGCCGTGGCGGGCGCCCTGACCCTCGGCAACGGCAGTGCGATCACGGCGACCAGCGTGGTGGCCTTCGAGGGCGCCGACCAGACGCTCTCGGTGAGCGGCGCGCTGCCCAACGTGTCCGTGGACGTGTCGGGCACGCTCACCGTCAGCTCGAGCGCGCTGGAGATCACCGAGGGCCTCGGCCTGCTGGGCGGCACGCTGCTCCTCGACACCGCCACCACCTTGACCGTGTCGGGCCCGGCGTTCTTCAGTGCCGGCAGCCTGGTCGGGATCGACGCCACCAGCGTGCTGGCTCTCGACGACGAGGTGGTCTTCGCCGGCACCACGGCCACGACGCCCCCGGACATCGAGTGGTCGGGCGACAGCTGGATCAGCGACAGCGGCTTCGCGGCGACTTCGGGAAAGGTCACCATGAACGGGACCGTCCAGGAGCTCTCGCCGCCGGGCACGACGTTCTTCGACGTGACCCTGACCAACGGCACCTTCGTGGACGTGGTCGCGGTGCCCCAGGCCGTGGCCGGCACGCTGCTGATCATCCCGCCGGCCAGCTACAGCACCGAGAGCATCATCAACTTCGTCGGGCTCGATCAGGTCGTGGACCCGATCGGCCACCTGCCCAACGCGCAGATCACCACGGCGGGCAACGTGATCCTCGCCGACGGCCTCGTGGTGGACGGCGACCTCGACGTGGTGCTGGGCAAGATGTGCCTGGATGAGTCGAGCGAGGCCGTGGTGCTGGGCGAGAGCCGCTTCACCGGCGGCGAGCTGGGCTCGGACGACCCGATGTCGGTGCTGAACCTCGACGGCCCGGTGTCCTTCACGGGCACGGACGTGATCGACCCGCCGATCCTCGAGGTGGCCGGGGCGTGGACCAGCAACGGGAGCTTCACCCCCAACGACAACACCGTGGTCTTCGACGGCGGCGCGGGCCAGAGCGTTTCGGCCGCGGGCAGCACGTTCTTCGGCGTCGACATCGACGCGGGCACGACCGTGGACGTGACCAGCCCTGACCTCACGCTCCAGGGCGACATCACCGTGGACGGCGCGTTCACGCCCGGCGACACGGTCCGCCTCGTGGGCACGGCGCAGGGCGTGAGCCCCGGCGGCGCGCTGCCGAACGTGATCGTGGACAGCACGGGCACGGTGAGCTTCGACGACACCCTGGTGGTGATCGCCGGGAACCTCGACCACGACGGTGGCGAGCTGCGGCTGACCACCGGAACGACGCTGCGGGTGGACGGAGATGCGCTCCTGGACGCGGGCACGCTGGCCGCCGACGCCGCCACCGCACGGCTGGACATCGAGGGCGACACGGTCATCGACGGCACCACGACCACCGCGCCGCCGTTCATCACCGCCGCCGGCGACTGGTCCTCCAACGCGACCTTCAGCCCCCCGTCGAACACGGTCGAACTCGACGGCTCGGGGACCACGCAACTGCTGGGCCTGGCCCCCGACTTCGGTCCGACCTTCTTCGAGGTCATCATCCGCAACGGCACGCGGGTGATCGGCAACGACCTCGACCTGAACGCGGACACGATCCGGGTCGCCGCCAGTGGGAGCCTCGACCTCAACGGTCAGCGCATGGCCATCCCGGGCACCGACGTCGACATCTCCGGCGCACTGATCGTCTCGGCCGACGCCGAGCTGGCCCTGGGCGGCGGCGTGGACATGCTCGTCGGCATCACCGGCGCGCTGACCGTGGTGGGCCTGCCCGGACAACCGGCCCGGGTCACGGGCGACGCCGGCGGCGGCTACGACCTGATCATCGACGGCACCCTGGCGGCCTGCGACTTCGTGATGCAGGAGATGGGCCCGCTGGGCATCCGCGTCACCCTCGGCGCCACCCTCGCCGACCCGCCCAACGACCTGCGCAACGGCCTCTTCGACCTGGGCTCGGCGGGCAAGAACACGGTCCTGCTCGACATGCAGCGCCCCGCCCCCACCAGCTTCAGCGCGATCACCTTCGAGAACACGGGCGGCCAGGCCGACTTCAACGTGCGCAGCTTGCTGGGTGCGCCGATCACCTTTCTCAACTCCCTCGGCGCGTTCACCGGCGAGGCCTTCGACGACGATCCCCTGGAGCCGGGCGGCGACCAGATCCTGTTCGTGAACGCCTCCACGCAGCTGCTCAGCGGCCCCGACCCGGTCAGCCTCCCGGGGGTGATCCGCGTGCAGTGGGCCAGCCTCCAGGAGATCGACACCGAGGCCTTCCTGGTCGAGGCGAGCCTCAACGCCGGCCCCTTCCAGGTGGTCGGCGAGGTCGAGCCGACCGGCTCGCTCTCCGCGTATCAGTTCGACCACTTCGCGCCGATCCCCGGCGGCCAGTACTGCTACCGACTCTCCGAGCGCATCCTGCACACGGGCCAGATCAACCTGCTCGCCTTCGGTGGCTGCGCCATCGGCATCCCGGGCAACGACCCGCCCAACCTGCTGACCGTGTCGCCGCTGGGCCTGATCCCCGACCTCGGCATGGCGCTCAACCTGGCGACGCTGCTGCCCCTGCCCGGCGTGGTCATCCGCGTCTCCGGCGGGACCTACCCGCCCTTCTCGCTGAACGGCCTGCTGCCCGGCCTGTTCAACAAGCACATCGTGATCGCCGCCCTCGGCAACGGTCCCGTGATCATCGACGCGAGCAGCGGGCCGATCGTGATCCACGACACGACGCCGCTGACCGCCGTGTCGCTCGATGACATCGACGTGGTCGCCACCGGCAACGCCGCGGTGATCGTGACGAGCTGTACCGGGATCGTCGTGCTCGACGGTGTCGACGCCGTCACCGACCCGGTCTTCCCCGCCCTGCGCATCACCGACAGCACGCGCACGGTCGTGCAGAAGGCGACACTCGCCGGCGGCCCGGACCTGCTCGTCGAGGGCGACAGCCACGCCCTGGTGAGCCGCACCAGCGCCCCGGCCGTCGCCGTGAACGACACCGCGTTGATGCGGAGCGTGCAGTTGCAGGGTGTCGTCACGCCGGCCGCGGGAGCGACATGGGTGGACCATGCCGGCGCCATGCCCCGCATCGAGGTGCCGCCCTTCGCGGCCCTGGGCGATCCGCTGTTGCCGATCGAACTCCAGGGCGAGCCCAGCACCCTCGCGCTGCTGTTCCTGGACCTCGGCCTGACCTGGATCGACTTCTACCCCGCCGCGAACAAGCAGATGGTGCTGTTCATGACCGGCCTCACCCCGCCGGCCCTGGTGCCGATCCTGCCCACGGGCACGACGCCCTTCTTCGCCGGCGTGCCGGCCGACCCGTCGCTCCTGGGCCTGACCCTGCACCTGCAACTGGTCGGGACCAGCAGCGGCGGCGGCCCGACCCAGCTGCGCTTCGGCCACGTGAAGCCGCTGACGTTCGTGCCGCCCGGCCCCCCGTGACGCGGGGCTCGCGACTTTCGCGTCGCACGCTCGCCCGCTAGGCTCGCGCGCATGCTCCCCACGCTGCGCCTGGGCACCGTCCCCTACCTCAACGCGATGCCCCTGGTCGAGGGCCTCGCCCGGCAGCCGGGCGTGGAGCTGGTCGAGGACGTGCCCTCGGCTCTGCTCCCGCGGCTCCGCGGTGGGGAACTGGACGCGGCGCTGGTCTCCGCCGTGGAGCTGTTCCGCGACCCTGCCCTGGCCTGGGTGCCGGGCGGGGCGATCACCAGCCGCGGCCCGGTGGCGAGCATCCTGCTGTTCGTGCGCGGGCCACCCGCCGCCATCCGGCGCCTGGCCCTCGACAGCAGCAGCCTCTCGGCGGCGACCCTGACGCGGGTCTGCCTGGACGGCTTCCTGGGCGTGCCCGATGCCACGCTCGAGATCACGCGCTGCGACCCCGGCGTGCCCCTCGGCGAGATCGATGCCGACGCCGTGCTGCGCATCGGCGACCCGGCCCTGCGCACCGATCCCGCCGGCCACACCGTGCTCGACCTGGGCGCCCTCTGGACCGAGGCCACCGGGCTGCCCTTCGTCTACGCCGCCTGGCTGGCTCGGCCCGACGCACCCGGTGAGCGCCTGGCCGCCCTGCTCGACGCGGCACGGGAACGGGGCCTCGCCCGCCGCCCCGAACTGGCGGCCCGTTTCGCCGCCGACCACGGCATGGACCCGGACGCCTGCCTGTCCTACCTTCGGGAGAGCATCGGCTACCGGCTCGGTGCGGACGAACAGGCCGGCCTGGCTGCCTTCGGGACGCGGGCCGCCGCCCTGGGACTGGTCGATCACGCCAGCCTGCCCGCGCCGTTGCGGGGCTCGGCGGAGCGGGCCTGAGTCGCCGGGCGCACGCCGGCGTGGGAGGGACGGATGAGACGACCGACCGGGGATCTCGCGCTGGGTCTCGCGCTGGGTCTCGCGCTGGGCCTCGCCCTGCTCGCGGGTTGCGGCAGCGAGCCCGCCGAACCCCAGCCACACCTCGTGATCGTGGTCTGCGACGGGCTGCCGGCCGACCGCCTCGACCTGCTCGGATCCTGGAGCGAGGACGGCCGCGTCTTCCCGCGCGCGACCCTGGCCAGCTCCGACCCGGCCGCGTCCGCGCTCGCGCTGCTCTCCGGCCGGCATCCGTCCGACGGCGTGGCGCTGACCCCCGAGCATCGCTGGCCCGACCGGACGCCGCGCCTCGCCGAGATCCTGGACCGGGCCGGATACGAGACCGCGGCCTTCTCGGCGCACCCGCTGGTGAGCCCGCTGTACGGCGCCGATCGCGGTTTCGACAGTTTCGTGAGCTGCGTGCCGGCCGAGGGCGAGGGGCACGCCGCCCGCGTGCCGCAGGTGACCGAGCGCGTCGCGTACATGCTCGAGTCGCGGCCGTCGAGCAGCACGGCACCGCTGTTCGTGTACGTGCACCTGGTGGACCTGCTCGCCGCGCCCACGGCCGAAGTGCGCTTCCGAGACGAGCTGGCCGACTTGCAGGCCGTCCTGGCGGGCCTGGATGATCGACGCGTCGTGACGCTGGTGACCTCGACCGCCGCGGATCCGGGGGCGAGAGGACGCGTGCCGCTGGTCGTCGTCGGGTTGCCGACCCAGGCAGCCCTGGTCGACGACGAGCCGGCTGCGAGGGCCGCGAGCGGGACGACACGCGTCGGCCTGGTGGACGTGCTCCCCACGCTGGTCGCGATCGCCGGCAGCCCCCATGTCGGCGACCACGACGGGCGCGATCTGCGCGACCCGGGTCGCGGCCGGGACTTCATCATGCACGATGCGCGTGACGACAGCCTCTCGATCGTGCGCGACGAGTACGTGGCCGTGCGCCGGGCCGGCCACTGGCAACTGCTCCAGGCGGACACCGGCGAGGACGTCTCGGCCTATCGCGCCGACCTGCTGCCGGATCTCCAGCAGGCCGCCGAGACCTGGCGTCGCCGTGACGTCCAGCGCGGCGAGAACGTCGGCCTGGAACGGACGCGCCGGCTGTCGCTGGTGGAACGCCATCGACTCGAGGCGCTGGGCCTGATCCCCGGCTCCGACGGCTGAGGCCGGGAGCGGTGCGAGCCGTCCTCGTCGTCGCGCTCGGTCTCGCGCTCGGCGCGTGCACCGACACGGCCCCGGCCGTGGCCCCGCACATCGTGCTCGTGGTCTGCGACACCCTGCGCGCCGATCACCTGCCCGTGTACGGCTATCACCGCGACACGGCCCCGGCCCTGAGCGCCTGGGCCGGATCGGGCCTGGTCTTCGAGCAGGTCACCGCGCCCAGCAACTGGACCCGGCCGTCGATGCTCTCGGTGTTCTCCGGTCGACATCCCGAGGAACGTCGGCAGCTCCGGCCCGGCGAGCCCTTCCCGACCGAGGTGCCGCTGCTGGCCGAGCTGTTGCGCGATGCCGGCTACGAGACCGTCGGTGTCAGCGCCAACCCGTTCATGACACCGGGGCTCGGCGCCGCGCGTGGCTTCGACCTGTTCGTGCCCATCGGGCGCAGGCCGCCCGAGGACGGCTCGCGTTGGAAACACCTGATCGCCACCGGCGCGGTGGTCGAGCGCGTCGAGTACGTGCTGCAGACGCGCCCCGACAGCGACGCGCCCGTGTTCCTCTACGTGCACCTGATGGACCCGCACCTGCCCTACGACCCGCCCGAGGACCACCGCGGGTTCACGCCCCCCGACTACGCGGGCGGCTTCGACGGAGCCTGGAAGGACTTCCTGCCGCTGCATCGTCTGGCCGCCCCGGACGTCCTGGGCGCCGAGGACCGTGCACAGGTCATCGGTCTCTACGACGGCGAGATCGCGCGCATGGACGCAGGGCTCGTGGAACTGCGTGCGCTGGTCGCCGAACACCTCGCCGATCGGCCCGTGCTGACCCTGCTGACCGCCGACCACGGCGAGGCGTTCGGCGAAGGCGAGAGTGGCCGCTGGGCCCACGGCCACGGAACCGGGCCGTGGATCGCCGGTGTTCCGCTGGTGCTGCACGGGCTGGACGCGCTCGGCCCGCGGGCTTCCGGAAGCGCGTCGGTCCCCGCTCGCGGCCGCGTGCCGACGCGGGTCGGACTGGTGGACGTGCTCCCGACGCTGCTCGACGTGGTCGGCGTCCCGCACCCGCCGGACCTGGATGGGCGCAGCCTGCTCGATCCCGTGCCCGGGCGGGAGTTCATCGTCTACCGGGCCCATCCGCGCCCCGATCAGGATGAGCTGGCCGTGGTGCGCGATGCCCTGCGGGCGGAGCGCCGGCCGGCGGGCTGGCAACTGGTACGCGACGACGACGGGCGCGAAGAACCCGTGCAGGACCGGGCGGCGCTGGCGGCGCTGGAGCGCGCAGCGGGCGTCTGGAGCCAGGCCAGCCGACGTCGTCTGGAAGCCGAGACCGCGGGCACGACGATCGAGGTGTCCGACGAGCTGCGGGATCAGCTCGAGGCGCTCGGGTACCTGGGCGTGGCGGTTCCGTCGGACGACGAGGATCGCTGACTCGGCACGCCCGTGTTCGGCGCGTGGGTGATTGAATCGATCCCCGGGCCGACCTACCTTGGCCCGTCGATGGCGTGGTGTGGCGACCGGACCCGCGCCCCCCTCGAGTAGGACACCCATGGATTCGCAATCATCGCTGTTCGGGGAGGAGGCGGTCAGTACCGTGCCGGGCCGCAAGACCAACACACGCGTCGCCAAGCCGGTCAAGGCGGCCGAGTCGGAGGCCCGCAAGTCCGCGGCGAAGCAGGCCGCGGCGCGCGGGGCCAAGCGCACCAAGCGCACCAAGGGCAGCAAGGGCAACAAGGGCAACAAGGGCGCGACCAAGGCCCACGAGCTGGCGGCGTCGGCGCGTGAGATCTCGGTTTCCGAGTTCTTCGCCAAGAACCGGCACCTGCTGGGCTTCGACTCCAAGCGCAAGGCGCTGCTGACCACCGTCAAGGAGGCCGTCGACAACGCGCTCGACGCCTGCGAGGAGGCCGGCATCCTGCCCGACATCACGGTCAGGATCGCGCCGATCAAGAACAAGGAGGACACCTTCCGCGTCACCGTCGGCGACAACGGCCCGGGCATCCTCGAGGAGCAGATCGAGCTGGTCTTCGCCAAGCTGCTCTACGGCAGCAAGTTCCATCGCCTGCGGCAGAGTCGTGGGCAGCAGGGCATCGGCATCTCGGCCGCGGGCATGTACGGCCAGATGACCACGGGCGCGCCGGTCACGATCACCTCGCGCATCGGCAGCAAGCACCCGGCCGTGCGCGTCAAGGTGCGCATCGACACGACCAAGAACGCGCCGGTGCGCGTGCGCCGCGACGAGCTCGAGGAGTGGCCGCTGGATCACGGCACCGAGGTCTCGATCGACCTGGTGGGCAAGCACCACCGAGGCCGCGGCAGCGTGGAGGAGTACCTGGGGCAGGTCGCGGTGGCCAACCCGCACGTGACCATCGCCTACTGGGCCCCGGACGAGAAGAAGCCCCGGCTCCACGACCGCGCGACGCGCAAGCAGCCCGTGCAGGCCAAGGAGATCAAGCCGCACCCCTACGGCGTCGAGCTCGGCACGCTGATGAAGATGATGAAGTCGACCCGGAGCAGCCGCCTCGCGGCGTTCCTGCAGGCCGACTTCAGCCGCGTCAGCAAGAAGGTCGCCGACGAGATCTGTGCCCTGGCGAAGATCGACCCCGGTGCGCGCGTGCGTTCGCTCGAGCACAAGTCGGCCGAGGCCGTTCACCTGGCGATCCCCAAGGTGAAGATCATGAGCCCGCCCACGGATTGCCTGTCGCCCATCGGCGAGCCGCTGATCCAGGCCGGGTTGCAGAAGGAGATCGGCGAGGCCGAGTTCTTCGTGTCGCGCACGCGCAGCCCGGCCGTGTATCGCGGCAACCCCTTCCAGATCGAAGTGGGCGTGGCGCTCGGCGGCGATCTCAACGCCGACTCGCCGGTGCGGCTGATGCGCTTCGCGAACCGGGTCCCGCTGCAACACCAGCCCGGCGCCTGCGCGATCACCAAGGCGGTCACGCAGGTCGACTGGAAGGGCTACGGGCTGCAGCAGCCTCGCGGGGCGCTGCCGGTGGGACCGGTGATCTTCATGGTCCACATCGCCTCGGCCTGGGTGCCGTTCACCAGCGAGTCCAAGGAGGCCGTGGCCAGCTACTCGGAGATCCTGAAGGAGCTCAAGCTGGCCCTGCAGGAGTGCGGGCGGCACATGCAGCGTTTCCTGAACAAGCGACGCCGCGTGGCCGACGAGCTCAAGAAGCGCGGCTACATCGACAAGTACATCCCGCACATCGGCCAGGCCCTGCGCGACATCCTGGAGCTGGACGACAAGCAGACCGACAAGATCCTGATCGAGCTACGCGAGACGCTCGAACGCAGCCGGAAGCTGTAGGGCGGCCCGGCGCCGGACAGACCAGGCGCGCCGCACGCCGCATCGCACGCAGCATCGCACGACACCCTGATCGACCCCGCGCCCCCTCGGCGCACGCAGCTCGGAGAGACCCTTGGCCGTTCGCAAGCGCAGCCCCAAGCAGAACGCGGCGAAGAAGCCCGCGCGCAAGACCGTCACCGACGCCACCGACAAGCACACCATCGGATGCATCGACCAGACGGCGCGGATGGTCTACGACAAGGTGCTCGAGAAGGCCTACCCCGAGCTGCGCAGCCCGATCCGCTCGCTCTCCAACGTCGGCTACGACAAGCAGGTCGGGTACCTGAAGCTCGGCGGCGCGGTCAAGACGCGCACCTTGAGCGTCAACACGGTCAAGTCCTTCGCCCAGGCGCTGAAGGTCATGCACCTGTCCAAGGAGATGATCGAGCAGGACACCTTCGCCACGAAGCGGGAGGCGTACTACGTCTCCAAGAACTGGGACGACGCCAAGTTCAACGAGCAGCCCGAGTCGGACACGGTCATGGACGACATCGAGGCCATGTTCTCGATGCACGGGGTGTCCCGCGAGCAGCTGCGCTTCTACCCCGAGGAGCACGGCGGCGCGGTGGCCGGCAAGCTGGTGGTGATCGACCGCGACCCGGTCAGCGGCAAGGAGATCCGCATCGACTGCACGCAGTTCGGGACCGGCGCCTACACCATCCCGCACTCGGTGGAGCACCTCGGCTTCGAGACCAAGGCGAAGTTCGTGCTCGCGATCGAGACGGGCGGCATGTTCCAGCGGCTCCAGGCCCACGGCTTCTGGGACACGGCCAACTGCATCATCGTCTCCATGAGCGGCGTGCCGACGCGCGCCACGCGGCGGTTCATCCGGCGCCTGTCCGAGGCCCAGAAGATCCCCGTCTACGCCTTCGTGGACTGCGACCCCTACGGCATCAGCAACATCTACCGCACGCTCAAGGTGGGCTCGGGCAACACGGCGCACCTGAACCAGTTCTTCTGCGTCCCGCACGCGAAGTTCCTGGGCGTCACGCCCTACGACATCGACGACTACGAGCTGCCCACCCACAAGCTGCTCGACGTGGACGTGAAGCGGGCCAGGGACGCGCTCAAGAACGACCCCTTCTTCCAGGCGCACAAGCCCTGGAAGGCGGCCATCGAGAAGCTGATCAAGGGCGGCGTCCGCGCCGAGCAGCAGGCCCTGGCCAAGTGGGGCCTCAACTACGTGATCGACGAGTACCTGCCCGAGAAGCTGAAGAACACCAAGGCGTTCCTGCCCTAGCAGCCCTCTGTGAGGAGGCGCTCGTCGTCAAGCGATGGGCATGGTGGGCGCCCTACTCGACGTGCAGCTGCAACGGGTTGGTCGACGCGATGCCGCCCGTGGGCGCGCCGGCGTCACCGATCAGGACCTGCAGGTGGAAGTCCAGACCGTTGGTGCCCGGCGGGAGGACCGTCGGCAGCACGATGTCTCCCGAGCCGGCGCCGACGCCCGGGAACAGGAAGGGCAGCTGGATCGGGGACAGTGGCAGGATCTGCAACTCGCAGCCGGGCTTGATCGCGAAGGCCTCGGCGCCCGTGCCGACGAACAGGATCGCCGGCGCGCCGCCGAGCGCATCGGCGATCGAGATCGTGACGGCGCCCCCCTCGGTCGGGCAGCCGTCGGACGAGAGCGAGGGGACGAAGCCGCCGCTGCCCGCGCAGGCATCGCCGTACACCACCGCGTAGCCGGCGCAGTCGCTCTGATAGGCGCGCACGTCGGTGCCGACACCGCACACGATCAGGGTGCCGTCACCGGAGATCGCCGGGCCGCCGACGTTCACGTTGGTGATGGGCGTGGACCAGATCAGGCGCAGGTCGGGGGTGTAGACGAACATCTCGCCGCCCGGGAAGCTGCCGTTGGTGAGGTACAGCTTGCCCGAGGCGTCGACGGCCATGCGCGGCTGGAAGCTGTCGTGCGGGACCGGATCGCTGGTGTCGAGTTCCGCGCCGGTGGCGGGATCGAGCCGCATGATCTCGAGGTCGGGCGTGTAGCCGTAGACGCTGCCGTCGGGGCCGATGGCGTGGGAGGCGAAGGGCGCGTAGCCCATGGGCACGCGCCAGCGCTCGACCAGCGCGGCGCCGGTGTCGTCGTAGGCCACGAGGAAGTCGGTGAACGGGTTGTTCTGCGTCCGCGGCGCGTAGACCGTGCCGTCCGGTCCGACGAAGGGCGCGAGCTGCTGGATGAAACCTCCTCCGATCCCGGGCGTGGAGTACAGCGGCGCGCCGGTGGCCAGGTCCACGGCGGTGATCTTCGGACCGGCGGCGGAGGCCTCGAACATGTAGACGCGGTTGGCCGCGGCGTTCACCGCCGCGTCGCAGCCACCACTGGTCGGGCAGGTGCGCGGCGCGGACCAGACCGTGGTGCCGTCGGTGGACTCGATGCGGTGCAGCACCGTCGCTCCACCGGCGGTCACGCCGGTCGTGATCGGATCGCCGTCGGGTGCGTAGGTCACGCTCTCGGTGCTGGTCTCGGTGATCTTGTCGACGGACTCCCAGAGGATCGACCCGTCGACCACGTCGAGGGCGTAGAGGAAGTCCGCGTTCGTGTTGCCCGCGCGGGTCGCGTAGACCGCTCCGTCGCGGATGCCGCTGACCCGACTGCGCCAGGAGTCAGGGAAGTTGAAGGGCAGCTGGGTCTGCCAACGGATCGCGCCGTCGTCGAGTTCGTGGGCCACGATCCAGGTGCCGGTGGGGATCGTGAACGACGCGATGCGTGCCATGACCACCAGGTCGTCACCGATGGCGGCCTGCTGCGACACGATGGCCGACAGGCTGCCCGCCCAGCGCAGATCGGGGCCGGTCGGGCCGACCTGATCGGACGCGCCGGTGCGCCGGGCGTCGCCCCCCACCGCGACGTTCCACTGGGCGTCGGCCGGGCCGGCGAGGAGCAACAGCGCGAACGCAAGGGCCGGCACGGCGGCCCTGACAGACGGCGGCGGGGCGAGGCGATCTGCGGGCATCGGGAGGCTCCAGGGAGTCCCCGCAAGCTACCGGGTCTGCGCGAGGCGTCAACGGCGCTCAGCCGTCGTCTTGGTCCAGCCCCAGCTTGCGCGCCGCCCGCCGCGCGCGCATCTCGGCCTCGAAGTCGGCCGCCGAGATGTACCCCAGCTGGAGCATCTCCTCGAGTTGCTCGTCGGTGAGGGTCGCGTTGGCACCGACCACGCCGTCCACGAACTGGAGCGTGGCCAGGAACAGCTCGAGCTGCTCCACGAACCGCGTCGCCAGGTCGGGCCGCTTCGCGTAGACGTTGGTGCGCTCGGTCGGATCGCCGCCGAGATCGAACAGCGCGCGATCGCGATGCTCGGCATCCCGGCCGCGGTACTGGTCGTGGACGAACTTCATGCCGTTGAAGTGGATCGCGATCATCCAGTCGTAGTTCGGCCCACCGCCGAGCCCGGGCTTGTCGCCGAGGCCGCCGACGTCCTGGCGCAACTCGGAGATGATCGGGCGCGGGCGCAGGGTCTCCTCGCCGACGGCGGCCTTCGCGAGGGACTGGCCCTGGAGCTGCACCGGACCCGGCAGGTCGAGGCTCGAGGGATCGACCTCGAGCAGATCGAGGACCGTGGGCAGGACGTCCAACAGGCTCACCGGCACGTCGATGCGACGGCCGCCGTGGGCGCCACCGGGCAGCCGCACCATGAGCGGCACGCGCAGGCACTCCTCGAAGAGCTGCTCGTGCTGCCACTTGCCGTGCTCGAAGAACTCCTCGCCATGATCGCTCAGCAGCACGACGACGCTCGTGTCGAGCAGGCCGTTCCGCTTCAGCAGCGCGAACAGCTCCGCCAGCTGTTCGTCCGTCGAGCGGATCCCGGCCTTGTAGAGTCCGTGCAGGTACGCCGCCTCGGGCCAGGAGAACCTCGCGCGATTGGCCCAGAATTCGGTCTTCATGCGGCCCCACTTCTCGGCGAAGCTGAGCCCGTCCAGACCCTCGATCACGCCCTTGAGCGGGCCGTCGTAGGAGGCCGGCGCCCAGTTGTCGCGAAACCTGCTGGGCGGCACGTAGGGCGCGTGGATCTCGTAGGTGTGCCAGAACAGGAAGAAACGATTGTCCTGGGCGGCGAGGTCCGGGATGCGCGCTGCGGCGTCCGCGATCTGCGCCTCGACGCCGGTGAGGTCCTTGGTGTACTCGCCGAAACCGCGCGCGAAGCCATGGGCCTCGTTGACGTTGCCGCCATCGGTCAGGCCGACGGTCGTGAACCCCGCGGCCGCGAAGATCTCGGCCATGGTCGGCACACCTTCGCGCAGGGGGTGGATGATCGGATACTTGTCTCCCGTTCGCTCATCGGTCCCGAACTGGACGTTCTGCACACCGTGCCAGCTGGGAAAGGTCCCGGTGAAGATCGACATGTGGCTCGGCGCCGTGTGTGGCGCCGCGGTCCGCGCCTGCGTGAAGACCACCGACTCGGCCGCGAACTGATCCAGCACCGGGCTGATGTGCCCGGGGCCGCCCAGCGCGCCGACACCGTCGGCACGCAACGTGTCGAGGCTGATCAGGATCAGGTTGGCGTGCGGAAACGTGGCCGGACCGCCCGGTGCGCGGCCCATGCCTCCCATGGCGCCCATCGCCCCGGCCGCGTGGGAACCGCCCGGCCGGTCGGCCGCCACGCCGCCCGGGTTCGGCACGTCCGCCGCGCCTGCCCCGCTGTCGCCACACCCGCCGCCGCACAGGAGCACGGGCAACAGCGACGCGAGCAGAAAGCCCCGCCCGCGCCCCGTCACGAACCCGGACGTCCGCCTCACGACTCACTCTCACTGTCGAACTGCGAGACGAAGCCCACGAGCCTCTCCTCCTGGAACGCGTAGGTCGCGTCGAAGCGCTCGGCCAACGACGGCAGCCCCTCCGCGTTCACGGGTCTCGGCCAGGTGCCGATCGTCTCGAGGAACAGGCTGCGGTTGTCTTGCGCGAAGGACTCGACGCGGATGTTGAAGATCGCCCCGTCGGCGGCGGCGTCCGGCCCGAAGGTGAACCGCAACCCGGCCAGGGAGGGTTCGCCCGAGAACCCCACGAACTGCGACGGGTCGAAACCGAACAGGCCACCCAGCATGAAGGTGCGGCTGTCCTCGCTGCTGTGCAGGTTGACCACCGAACGCACCGTGAACTGCTGCGCGAGGAAGGCCTGGCCCGGCACGTTGCCCAGGCAGGCACGGGCGATCTCCTCGGTCCGGCTGCGGAAGTCGTCGCGGCTGACGCCGGTCTGCTCCTCGCGCACCTGCAGCCGGTCGGCCTGGAT
>JAJDER010000124.1 GCA_029259725.1 Planctomycetota bacterium
GCCCGAGAAGACCGTGGCGCGCCCGCTGTCGGAGCCGACGTCGGTGTCCGTGCCGTAGCCGCCCACGATCACGTCGGGCGTGCCGTCATCGTCCACATCGCCGGCGCCGGCCACTGAGTAGCCGAACCAGTCGAAGTCGAACTCGCCCTCGAACGTATCGACGACGCTCCCGTCGATGCCCGAGAACACGAACGCCCGGCCGCGCGAGATGCCGGCGGTGTCGTCGAGCCACGCGCCCACGATGACCTCGGCATGCCCGTCGGCGTCCCAGTCGCCCGCACCCGAGACGGAGATGCCGAACTGCGCCTGGAAGGTGCCGCCGGTCAGGGTGCGGATCACCGTGCCGTCGTCGCCGGAGTAGATCCGCGCGTAGCCCGGGTCGGCACTGTTCTCCTGCGACGCGCCGGCGATCACATCCAGCATGCCGTCGTTGTCCACATCCCCGGCGATGGCGATGGAGGTTCCGAGGTAGTCCTCGGCGGAGTCACCGTGGAACGAGTACCGCGTGGCGCCACCGTCCCCGTCGAGCACGCGCGCCAGGCCGCTGGAGAGACCATTGTCGTCGTCGAAGGGCGCGCCCACGAGGACTTCGGCGTGACCGTCGCCGTCGAGGTCCGCGGCGTCCCCGCACGAGCGCCCGAACTGGTCACTGGTGCCATCGCCATGCGAGGCGAAGATCAGCGCGCCCGTGGCGCCGGACCAGGCATAGATGCTGCCCGAACTGGTGCCGTTGATGTCCGCGCGCGGCGCGCCGCCGACGATGTCGGGCACTCCGTCGGCGTCCACGTCGCCTCCACCGCCCGCGGCCCAACCGAGACGCTCACCGCTGTCCGGGCCGGTGAACAGGTGCACCACGTCCTGCGCTCGGGCGGGCGCGTGCAGCACGAGCAGCCCCGCGATGCCGAGAACGAGGGTGCGTCGATGGCCGTCGTGAGCGGGGCGGGGCATGGCGTATCTCGCGATCGGGAAGGGACTCCCAGGATAGGGCAGATCGAAGCCGCGCGGGTCACGCGCTGAAATGCGCGGCCAGGCCGAACCCCGGTCCACCGGGCCCACCAGCGAGGCGGCGAAGCGCTTGCCCTGGATGCGCCCACGGTTGAGCTGTCACCGCGTCACGCCCAGCAGCGCATCGCCCGGCGTGTGCGGAGAAGCCAACCAGGGCTGGAGCCAGAGCGGGATCCCGGGCGGAAGGCCCGGCGGCCAGTCGAAGGACACGTGCAGGGTCCCGTCGGCCTCGAGCGGCAGCGGCAGCAGGATCTCCGGCGACGGCACGAGCGTCCCCGCGCCGAAGGGCGCGTTCTCGAGGCTCAGCCCCAGCACGATCCAGAGCAGGCCCGAGGCGGGACCGTTCCACGCGTCGAGGACCAGCGCGCTGCCGGGCGTGAGCGCACCCACCGGCGAGAGCACCGGGCCACCCGCCGCGCCGCCTCCCAGACGCCACCAGGGCGAACCGAGGTTCGGGATCACCGACACGCGCGAGCTGTACGACACCGTGACCACATCCGGGAAGCCGCTGCCTTCCAGGTCCACCAGTGCCAGTCGGTCGAGAGTGCTGGCGGAGCCGTCCACCGCGTGGTGTTCGTGCACGGGCCAGAACCCCACCAGGTCCCGGCCGCGGTGCACGCCGATGCCACCCACACCGCCGGTGACGAGGTCGGGCGCTCCGTCGAGATCCACGTCCGCCACGGCGACGTCGATCGGACCGATGGTCGCCGCCAGGTTGTGGGCCTGCGCGAAGCCCGCCGCGCCGTCGTTGGCGAACACCTTGGTGCGGTCCGCGTTGGGCGTGACCATGACCGCATCGAGATCTCCGTCCAGGTCGACATCGCCCAGGTCCACGGCCCAGATCGCGGGGCCGACGTCCACCGGCGTGCCCAGGTCGAGATCCCCACTGCCGCCGCCGCGCCCGAGCAGGACGGTCATCTCCGTGCTGCCGTCGGAGACGACGACGACGTCTGGCACGGCGTCGCCATCGAGGTCGCCGACGGAGAGGTCGTTGGGCTGGGTCGCCACCGGCCAGCTGTCGGGCGCGCCCAGGCCGCCCAGTCCGTCCGCGAGCAGCAGCGAGAGCTTGTTGCTGGCCCGGTCGAGGGTCAGCACGTCGAGCGAACCCTCCTCGTCCATGTCGGCGAGGGCGACCGCGGTGGTGTTGTTGCCGGTCGGATGGAACGCGGCGGGCAGCAGGCCGCCCGTCCCGTCGTTGGCCAACAGCGAGAAGCCGCCCCCGAGCTGGAACAGGGGCACGAGCACGTCCGGATGGCCATCTGCCGTGACGTCCCCCACGGCGACGCCCGAGGGCGGCCCGCCGGCCGGCACGCTGGTGGCCGCGCCGAAGGCCTCGGTGCCGGTGCCCTCCAGGATCCACACGCGATGCCCGGCGTCGGCGGTGGTGATCGCCTCGAAGTGACCGTCGCCGTCGAGGTCCGCCACGGCGAGGCCCTGGAGCGCCCCGTCGAGCACCTGCTGCGGCGGCAGGCGCAGCGCACCCGTGCCGACCCCGGTGTGGAAGCTCAGGCCCGAGAAGCCGCCGCAGATCACGGCCAGGTCGAGCAGCCCGTCGCCGTCGAGGTGGAGCAGCTCCAGGTCGAAGGGTGCGTTGCCCACCGCCAGCGACTCGGGCGGCGAGAGCGCTCCGGTGCCGTCGCCCCGGAAGAGCAGGATCTCGTTGCCGGTGCGGCTCGGCACGAGCAGATCGAGCTGCGTGTCGCCATCCAGATCCTCGAAGCGCAGCTGATCCGGGCTCGCGACGGCCAGGATCACGGGCGGCCCGAGCACCCCGTTGCCGAGGTTGGGATGCACGCGCACGTCGTTGCCGAAGCCGGGCGAGGTGGCGACTTCCGGGGCGCCGTCGGTGTCGAGGTCTCCGGTGGCCAGCGCGTGGACGGTGGCAGGCGTGGCGAGCACGCCGCCCGGCACGAGCGCGCCGCTGCCGTCGCCGAACCAGGTGGCGATGAAGCCCGCCACGCCGTCGCCGATGGAGCCCACGACGTCCAGGTCGCCGTCGACATCGAGATCGTCGACGGCCACCTCGAACACGGCGTCCAGCGCGGCTCCCGTGTGCGTGGCCGCCACGCCGCCTGCCCCATCTCCCAGGATCACGCGCACCTCGTCGGGGTTGCCGTGCGCGAGGACCAGGTCGGCGTGTCCGTCGTCGTCCATGTCGGCGGCGAGGATCCCGAGGTTGCTGCCCACGCCGGTGGCCACGGTGGGCACGCCGAGGGAGCCACCCGCGCCGTCGCCGAGCAGCGTGTGCAACAGCCCGCCCTGGATCAGCGCCGCATCCGGGAAACCGTCACCGTTCCAGTCGAGCGTGTCGAGGGCGAGGACACTGCCGGTGGCCGCCGCGGGGTGCTCGTAGCCCTCCACGCGTCCGTCACCGAGACCCAGGAAGATCCAGGTGCCCTCGAAGCCGGCGAGCACGAGGTCGGTGACGCCGTCCTGATCCATGTCCGCGGCGTCGACGTAGCCGGAAGCCAGCGTCGCGATCCGCGACCCCGCGTACGCACCACCGGTCGCGGGCAGGGTCTGCCCCGTGCTCGCGGACGGCGCGACGAGCAGGCCCACCAGGGCCAGGACCGGCAGGGCGCGGGGGGCGCGGGTCGTGCGAGAGCTGGTCATGGGAAGACGCTCAGCCACCGACGCCCAGCACTTTCAGCACCGGGTTGCTGACCTTGCTGGCATTCCCGTTCAAGGCCATGGCCTGGAACGCGAGCGTGACGTTGAAGCCGGCCAGGGACGCGGGCACCGGGGCATCCAGGAACACACCGCCCATGTCGTTCGCCGACTGCAGCCACAACACGAACGGGTCGATCAGGTCGATGCAGACCGCGCCACCGAAGTAACACGGAGCGGTGATGCCGATGCCGCGGTCGCTCCAGAAGAAGACGGTCGGCTGGAACGGCTCGGTGCCGATGAACTGGAACGTGGCCACGCCGCCCGGGATCAGGTCGGTGATGGAGAGGTCGAGCTCGCACGCGTCGGGGATCGAGTTGCCGTTGAGGTCGAAGGCCTCGCCCGACGACAGCTCGACGGCGTCGGGCACGCCGTCCTCGTCGCAGTCCGGCTCGCGCGGTGCAGCCGTCACCCGGTAGACCTCGCCGAACAGGTGACTGACGATGAGCAGCTCGCCCTCGCTGTCCGTACCGAAGGCCGAGACGAGCCCGAGCGACGTGGCGCCCGGCGGCACCAGCTCCGCCGTCCGCTCGGTGATCTCGGTCGCCACGCCACCCACGAGCCGCCAGGTCCAGACGTCTCCGCTGCAGTAGTCGGCGAAGAAGGCCGCACCCTGCAGCTCCGGCAGCGCCGATCCGCGATAGACCGGCCCGGCGATCACCGCGCAGCCCACGTTGTGCGAGTACTCGTGCACGGGATCGAGGAAGCTCGGATCAGGGCACGGGCAGTTGCCCTGCGCGTTGCAGAGCAGTCCCTCGGCGCAGGGCCAGCCCAGGTTCTGCCCGAAGGGCGCGCCCGCCGACAGCACCGAGATCTCCTCGCGCAGCGCCTGACCCACGTCGCCGATGTAGAGATCCCCCGTGAGCGGGTCCATGCCGGCGCGCCAGGGATTGCGCAGTCCGAAGGCGAAGATCTCCTCGGCCGCGCCGGGCACACCCACGAAGGGGTTGTCCGACGGGATGGCGTAGGGCTCGGCGCCGTCCACGTCCAGGCGCAACACGCTGCCCAGGAACGTGGTGATGTCCTGCGCGTTCCCGAGCGGGTCGTTGCCGGCTCCCCCGTCCCCCACCGTGACGTACAGGTAGCCGTCGTGCGGGCCGAACAGGAGCATGCCGCCGTTGTGCTGGATGAACGGCTGGGGAATGGAGAGCAACTCGGTCGCGCTCGCCGGGTCGGCCCGATCGGGGTCGGTGGGATCGACCACGTAGCGCTCGAGCCGCGTGTCGCCGACCGCGTCGTTGTAGTACACGAAGAACCGGCCGTTGGTGCGGTAGTCGGGATGGAAGGCCATGCCCAGCAGTCCGCGTTCCCCGCCGCCGGTGAAGTCGGCGCTCAGGTCGAGAAACGCCTCGGGCAGCAGCGTGCCCTGCTTGGCGATACGCACCTGGCCGCTGTCCTGTTCGAGGATGAAGAGCCGGTCGCCGGGCTCGCCGGGAACGGCCACGACGCCCACCGGCTTCTCCAGTCCGGTCACGACGATCTCGCTCGCCAGGGCGAGGTCCTCGCCGGCGCGCAGTGGAGTGAGGTTCGCCAGCACCAGCGCCGCCGCCGTCGCCGTGCGCGCGAGGGAGCTGCCCCTTGTCGCTGCGTGCATCCGTCCGTCCTCCAGGTCTGGCGGGAACCACACTCTAAGCGACCTCTCCCGGAGCAGGGCGGGGATCGCGCGTGCACCGGGAGATTCTCCCGAGACGCCGGCCACGCGGCCTCGCGCGATGGACTCGCGCGGATAGGGCTCGACGATTCTTGCTGTGCACGCTGCTCCTGCCCCTGATCGCGGCCTGCTCCACGGTCGTCACGCGCGAACAGAGCAACCCGGGCCGGCTCAGCCCGGTCTCTCGATCCCCAGCTTCTTCATCCGGAAGCGAAGCGTGCCGGGCTTGAGGCCCAGCCGGACCGCGGCTCCACTCCGGCCTTCGACGACCCAATCACACTCCTGCAGGACGCGGAGCACGTGCCGCCTCGTGACCTCTTCGAGACCGTCCTTGCCATCCTCGACGCCGACCACCAGCCCGTGCAGCAGGCCCTCCTCGAGAGTCAACTCAGGACCGTTGCTGAGGATCGCCGATCGCTCGACGATGTTCTGGAGTTCGCGGATGTTCCCGGGCCAGCCGTAGCTGAGCAACCTCTCCATGCTCGGCGCGTCGAAGTGGGTGAGGGTCTTGCCGAACCGTCGCGCGGAGGTGCCGATGAAGTGCTCGACCAGCGGGAGGATGTCGGTGCGACGCTCCCTCAGCGGTGGCACCCGCAGCGGGAAGACGCTCAGGCGGTAGTACAGGTCGCTGCGAAAACTCCCTTCCTGGACCATCACCGCAAGGTCTCGGTTGGTCGCCGCCACGGCTCGCACGTTCACCCGGATCGTCGTCTCGCCACCGAGCCGCTGGATCTCCCCCTCCTGCAGAGCACGCAGCAACTTCGCCTGTGCTTCCGCCGAGAGTTCTCCGACCTCGTCGAGGAACAGCGTGCCGCCCGCAGCCTGCTCGAAGCGCCCACGCTTCCGTTGGGTGGCGCCCGTGAAGGCGCCCTTCTCGTGGCCGAAGAGTTCACTCTCGAGGAGATCCTTCGGCAGCGCGGCGCAGTTGATGGTCACCATGACGCGATCGCGGCGGACACTCTGCTCGTGGATCGCCCGGGCGATCAGCTCCTTGCCGGTGCCGGTCTCGCCCAGGATCAAGACCGTCGAATCGGTGCCGGCCACCTTGGTCACGTGGGACAGGACGCCGGCCATCGCCGGTGAGTCGCCCACGATGACCGTGTTCTCCGAGAGCTGCTCCTGCAGCAGTCGCTTCTCTTCGCGCAGCCGGCGCAGCTCCTTCTCGGCCCGCCGGCGATCGTTGACGTCGCGCAGGATGAGCGTGTAGGCAGCCACACCATCGATCTCGAAGGGTGACAGCGTCAACTCCACCGGGAAGACGGCCCCGTCGTCGCGCCGCGCCATGAGCCCTTCCGGCGCCCAGATGGACTCAGGCCCGTGCCTGCTCGCTGTCGCGGGAAGCTGCGCGAACAGGCGAGCGGCCTCGTCGCCCGGAAAGAAGGCGCGAACCGGTCGGCCGAGGACGTCGGCGGCCTTGCACCGGAAGATCTTCTCGGCCGCCGGGTTCACGCGACTCAACTTGAGCTCGTCGTCCAGGATGACGACGGCATCCATGGCGGAGTCGAAGATGCTCTGCAGATGACGGCGGCTCGTCTCGAGTGCACGCTCGGCTGCCTTGCGGGCCGTGATGTCGTGCCACAGCGTCAACATCCTCCGACGTCCCTTCCACTCCGTGACGCGCAGGCTCACGACAACGTGGCGCGGACTCCCGTCCTTCGCCTTGTGAAGCGCCTCGAAGACATCGCCGCCGGAGTCCAGGATCGCCTCGATGTGGCGACGCGTCTCCTCGGGGTTCGGCACCTGCTCGAGGTCGCTGATGGTCAGCTCCGCGAACTCGTGCCGCGTGTAGCCCATCATCTCGGCGGCCTGATCGTTGAACTCGACCGGCTTCAAGGACTCCGGGTCGAAGACGATGATGGCGTTGGGAGACTGCTCGAAGAGGAGGCGGAAGTGGTCTTCGACGCTGCGCAGGCGGCTCCCGACCCAACGTCGATCGAGTTCGATGGAGGCACGCGCCGCGAAGATCTGGAGGATCGTCCGGCTACCCGTGTCATCGCGGAACGGGCGGTCGTCGAGGACCGCCAGGTGGCCGACGGGCTCACCATCCGACCCGCGCAGGACCACGCCCAGGTAACTCTCGGCACCGACCTGCCCGAGCCAATGGTCGTCCGGGAAGCGCGCGCACACATCCCGTTCCACCTGCAGCATCCCGACGCCGATCACCTCTTCACACGGTGTCCCCACGAGCGGGTAGCTGAAGTCGGGCGCGGCTTCACCCCTGGACCACACCGCCTGCGTCGCCACGTGGGCGGCTCCGTCCTGCACGATCAGTTCGCCCACGAACGCCGTGTGGCAACCCACGGCTTCCGCGAGACCTCGCGCGAGCCGCGCGTGAAATCCGTCGTCGAACCGACTCGTCGTGACGGAGAGGAGCGCATCCAGGACCGCATCGACGTGGCGCCAGGCCTGCGGGCCGAGGTCGCCCTCGACGGTGTCCGAGACGGCGCGGTGCAGCATGCCAGCAGCCTATCATCGAGGCCTCAACCCACTGCGGGCAGCCGCAGTATATCGTGGCCAAGCCCCGCTTCGGCATTCGGTGGATGGTGCACAAGTGCACATGGACGCGCGGCTTACGACCGAACCTCCGTCTTGGCACGGGCTTTGCAATCTGCAGGGCACCGGGCTGACCCTCGGCCCGCCACGCAGACAACCCAAGGACGGACCCATGCAGACAACCCTCGATCTCCAGAGCCTCGACACGGCCCTCAACGCACTCGTTCGGGAGGGCCAGATCATCGACGGGCTCGATCGCCACTTCGCCGCAGACTGCACGTTCCATGAGGGCAACGACAAGCCCATCGCCGGACTGGCCACGCAGCGCCAACGTCTGGTGGAGATGTTCGCCGGGCTCAAGAGCTTCGACGGCGCCACGCTTCACTCCCAGGCCGTGGCCGACGGTGTGACCTTCACCGAGTGGACCTTCAACATGACCGCGGGCAACGGCGATCCCATCGTCTGGAACGAAGTCCTCGTGCGTCAGTGGCACGACGGCAAGGTGGTCAAGGAGCGCTACTACCAGGCGTGATGCGACCGGAACGATCGACCCGCGCGCCGAGGGGGCCCCTTGGCGCGCGGGCGCTCGCATGCTGAGCCTGTGCGGCGCGGAGACCCCGACCGAGGTCCGATGTCGCGATCTGGGTCCACCCGGCGAACCCGGACAAGAGCCTCATCATCGGCACCGACAAGCGCGGCGGCCTGGCCTTGTATGGTCTCGACGGAGCCGAGCTTCACGACCTGGACGCGGGACGGCTCCACAACGTCGACGTCCGCGACGGCATCGTCGTGGACCGGACGCCGATGACGATCGTGGCCGCCAGCCACGTCCACCGCAACGCGATCACGCCCCTGCGCCGGGAGGACGGCAACGCGTACGTCGACCGGGTCAGGGTGGCTGGCAGCTGGACCGATCTGGAGATCGATGCCGTGACACACGCGGACGGCATCGCCGTCACGACGCGTCCGCTCGGCCCCCGATTCCCGCGCGGCGTGCGGCTCCGAGGTTGACAGCGAGCCTCAGCTCTCCCTGGATAGTCGGCGGCGAATGGTATTGAGGCGGAGGGAAGCCAAACACAAGACGAACACGACGACGACTGCTGCAAACCAGAAGGTCGGCGCGCTTCGCTCGGCGAGCGTGCCTTGCGCCAACAAGTACGCGTTGAAGCCGACAGCCATCATCACGGGGCACCAGAGGATGCCGTGACTCAGTATCCCTCCCCAGACCGTTCTTCGCGCCACGAGGACTGGCCACGACACGCCGTCGATGGAAGAGACTGACTGCTGGCAGATCCAACCGAGGTGCCAAGCCACAAAGCCGAGGGCAATCGAGATCAGCCCAATGCAGGCCGCGGGCAACCACGCCTGTGGGATGGGGACCTGGGTACCCTTGAGCCCGAGCGCCATGTTCCCGCCTGGCTGCGGCAGCGAGAGCCCCCCGAGCTCCTGCACGGCGGACTCGAGCGTCTTGACCTTCCACGACTCCCATTGGCTCCTGAGCGCAGGAAACAGGGCACCCTCCGCCAAGTCCTCATGGTCGAGCAGCACGATCCCACAGCCTTCGATCATCCAGCTCCGGAAATCGCCGCGGCCCTCCCGGTACGCCCATGCACTCGGTAGCGGAGCGACAATATTCACGACCTTGCCCTGATCGTCCCGTCCCACACACACACCGACACTCAGTGATCCTGGGACCATGGTCATGTGTTGGGTGCGGGCCCCGTCCGGCTCCGGGTCAGGTCTCACAAACGGGATGGGGACGGGATCCTCAACCTTCAACTGCCCGAGGACGAGGCCATCGATGGACACCAGCCTCCTGTGTTTCCCCTTCTCCCAAGTCTCGATGCTCACATCGAGCGCTTGCACGAGTTCCTCGACTGCGCGGTCGAGGGCGCGCGCATCCCTGACCTCCGAGACTGCAACGGTAGGTACCGGCGCTCCCTCCCGGAATCGCCGATCCAACTCCTCGAGAGTCATCGTTGTCGGGTGCCACGTCTTCCCTGGGTCAACCGCGTCGATCCAATCTCGAACGGCAATCTGGAATCCCGCGGAAACCACGCGCTGGCGACCCAACTGGGCCTGGCGGAACACGACTTCAGTGGCCCTGAGAAGACTCTCGTGGGGTCGGCCCAGAAACTCCTGGAACTCAGAAGGGTCCACGCTGGAGAGCCGCGTGCACGCGGCGTGCGTCAGCGCCAGGGCATTCCTGTCGGCCACGAGATCCGCAACCCCGAGCGCAGCGAGGCAACTGAACACGGCGAGCCCCGAAGCGATGGAGTGGTATCGATGTCCACTCGCTGCGTGTTTCTCCAGACCCGGCATCAGTCCACATCTCGGTGGAAGCAGAGAGCCCCCACCTCTCTTCGAGCGACCTCCGACGTGACTTGATCAGCCACTACAGGAGCACACCGGAATGAAGATCAGCTGCCCCCCCGAGAGCTCCTGAGCGAAGCTCAGCCCACACGCGCCGGCACATCCGGATGCACGACACACAAAGCTCGTTCCGCCAACTTGGATCAGCGTGCAGGCCGGGTTGCCGCCGTCGATGCAGAAGCAAGAGCGCTCGTCACCGAGCCCTTGGATGTCACAGTCACCGCAATCGTTCGGCTCACAAGTCAGTGTGGTCCACACGCCTGTCGCGGGATTGTACTGACTGTACCCGAGACACGTTCCCGCTGTGACAGCGAGAGCTGGCCCGAACATGAAGAACACGACAAGACTCCGGCGAGCCCAACGACACAACATCTCTCTCCCCCCGTGGCAGCAGGCGGCTGGCGCGTACGACCACCCGGGTCGCTACCTCCCCGGCCCCTCTTCCTGGAGCCCTTCAGTTCAACGCCAACTTCGCCCCGTAGAAACTGACTTCCCCCGACGGCTCGACTTCGGCTACCAGCTGGTTCGATCCCGACTCGTGAATCATCACGGAGAGCCGATGGGCGTACTCATCCTCGTCAAAGAGATCGAAGCGGCACACCACGGCGCCCGCGTGCGGAGTGAGGGGCCGCCCACTCAGGAACAACCGCTTCGTGTCTTCGGAGGACTCCACCGTGAAGACCGTTGCTTCCCCTCGCCCTGCCGATCCGCGACTCGCGCGTACTGCCGGATAGGGGGAACTCCCCTGTTCGTGCTCAAGGAAGGCTCGGCCGTCCGGCTCGACCCGGAACCGACAACTCGGAACTTCCGCCAGAGTCACACTCTCGGCCCGCTCACCTTGCTGAATCAGCTCGCGCATCTCTGCTCGATCAACCCAATACCAGGGATCGACCCAAGATTGTGCCGGAAGCGCGAGCCGTTCCTCGGGGACGCCCATCTCGTTCACTGTGACTTGCGTCTCGAGTTCGGCCAGCCTTCCAATATCGAGACCGTGCAAGCGACGTTCCGTGAGGAAGAGGCCCGAGAGTTCCAGGCTCCTCGTCGGCAGGACGTACACCCCTGGAGCGATCTTGCCGGGTACCTGCCGCGCGAGAGAGTCCGCGAGACCTCCCACCGTAGCAAGCGCTTCCGAGTCGGTACCCGATGACTCCGCAAGAACGGCGACGTCCGGCCGGCCGGCCTCGATCACGACACCACCCGTCGCCACGACAACGCAAAGCACCACGAACAGCGCGTGGAGGCCCCATCGAGGCTGGATCGCGCGTTGTCTCACGCCAAGCTTGCGAACAGCTCCGCCGCGCGCCGGAACGGGCTTCTCAATCGGCACACGAAGAACCAGAGGTTCGGGCTCTGTCAATCGAGTCATGGCCGCTCCCCTCGTTCCCAACGAGACGCCGGCTTCGCAGCCGCGGTTCAACCGGCGGACAGCTGCCCGCTGCCCCCGACTCACTCCGGAGGCTACGAGCGCCCTCCCGATGAGTCAACCAATACGACCCGGATGGGGACTCGTGAGATGGTGCTTCAGAGACATCCATGTGGTCCTGGCAGCGACGTACGCCACCTGAGCGACCTTCACGACAGCTTCGCTCCTCGGGTCAGTTCCCGCCGTCGACCGGCACCTCGTCGAGATCCATCCCGAACGGTGCCACCCACAGCTGCGACGTCTGCGCCGCTCCGCGCTTGCTGGTCCACATCATCCACGCGCCGTCGGCGCTGAACACCGGCAGCACGTCGGCGCCGGTGGCATCCGTGACGCGACGCCGCCGCGTGCCGTAGCGCAGCGACCCCGCCGCCTCGCTGCCCGGAAGGTCGCCCGGATCCGCATCGACCGCGAAGACCTCGTAGTTGTAATGGCCGATCTCGCTGCTGGCGTAGATCAGGTGCCGGCCCTCGGGGTGCCAGAAGGGCGCCCAGTTCACGTGGCCGTTGTCGGTCAGCTGGTGCTCGCGGGCCATGCCGGTGACGGCGCCGTCCGCGTCGAACGCGAGCTCGGCCACGAAGAGCTGCAGCAGGTTGTCGCCCCGGCGGTCACTGCGGTAGCAGAGGCGTCGCCCGTCGGGCGAGAAGAAGGGGCCGCCGTCGTAGCCCGGCGCGGTGACCACGGCGACGTCGTTGCCACTGCGCAGGTCGCGCACGAAGATGTTGCTGTCGCCGCCGTTCTCGAGGCTGGCGTAGACCAGGTGCCGGCCGTCCGGCGAGAGGCTGCCCTCGGCCACGTAGCCCTGGCCACTGCCGACCTCCGGGTGCAGCGACGCCGCGGTCCCGAGACCCTCGCGCCCGAGGTGCGTGTGGACGATGCGCATCTCCGGTGGGAACTGCCAGCGATAGCGCCCCGAACGCTGGTAGCCGGGCGCCGACTCCTGCGTGGGAGGCGTGATCGTCGTGGCGAAGTAGAGCAGGTCCGGGTCGGTCGGGTGGAACCAACCGCAGGTGTTGGCGGAGCCGGGCGGGCTCACACGCACGGGGTTGGCCAGACCGGCGATGGCGCCCCCGGCGTCGCGCACCACGTCGGCGACGTACATGGCGTAGAACTCGTCGGGCTCGCTCCCCTCCGGCGGGATCGGCACGGCCTGGAACACGACCCTGCTGCCATCCGGGCTGAAGTAGCCTTCGCCGGCCTTCACGAACTGCTCGCGGAAGGTGAGCTGCACCGGCCCCGGCAGGCGCGTGGCCTCGGCGATCGGGTCCCCGAGCAGGCCGGCGGGCGGCCCCTGCGCCGCGGCCGGGGCGGCGAGCAGCTGCGCGGCGAGCAGGGCCCCGACGAGGGCCGGGCCGAGCAGCGGACGAGGGCAGGGCATCACGATCTCCTTGCGGCCAGCGGGCGACCCGCGCGCCGTGCACCGGTCCGGATCCACGACACGAGTCGCCGAGGCGGGGGCGAGCCGGGCAGTGTATCGACGTGCCTCTTGCGGCGCACCCCGCCCCCCACTGGCACGCCGCTTGCTGTCCAGTTCCCCCATGAAGACCACACTCGACACCTCGGGCCGCCCCGTGCTCGTGGTCGGCGGCGCCGGCTACATCGGAGCCGTGACGGCCCGCGCCCTTGACGCTCTCGGCATTCCCGTCCTGGTCCTCGACGACCTGAGTACCGGCCACGCTGACGCCGTGAACGTGCCCCTCCTGCGCGTGGACCTGGCCGACCGTGCTGGTGTCCGCGCCGTGCTCGAGGAACACCGCCCGGCAGGCGTGCTGCACTTCGCCGCGCGCAGCCTCGTGGGCGAGTCCGTGGCGGACCCGGCGGCCTACTATCGTGCCAACGTGGTGAACACCCTCACGCTGCTGGAAGAGATGCGTAGGGCC
>JAJDER010000125.1 GCA_029259725.1 Planctomycetota bacterium
GGCCGGCAGCCAGTCGCGTGGCGACGGCGGGAAAAGATGCGCTTGGTCCGGCTCGTACGGCTCGAAGATCTGTCCCATGCCCAATTCTGGACCGATCCATCGCTCCCTTCAATTCCCGATCTGCGGCGCAAGCTCCTAGCGCGGCGGGCCGCGGTCCTCGTCACCCCACGTGATCGGAGACGTCGGTACGCCCCGGACCGTCGCGTGCGGCATGTCGCGGGATTCGATCACGAGGTGCAGATCGCATTCCTCGGCCAGGACGCGGGCCAGGTCCCCGGGATCCTCCGCGTCGAAGCTGAGCATGACGTCGCAGCGGTCGTCGAGGTCGAAGCCCTCGGTGGCATCGAAGTCGAGTTCGCGTCGGAGCAGGGCCAGCAGCTCCTCGATGCGTGCATTCCGGAAGACGAGGCGGCCGTGGCGCCGACGCGCGCTGGTCGGGCCCGGGCCGCGCGGCACGATGTGCTCGGCCCACCCCGGGCCGGCCGACAGCACGACCACCTCCCGCGGGCCCTCGCCCCGCTCCAGCGACAGGCCGTAGGTCTCCAGGACGCCCTCGAGCACGCGCTGTTCGACGCCGCTCCAATCCTCTTCGTCCCCGCCCAGGCCGGTGGCGACGCGGCTCGCATCCACGTCGAGCCAGATGCCGTCGAGCGCTTCATCCCCGTCCACGTGCCGCGGAGACAGGTCCAGGCAGTAGGCGAGACACTCGCGCAGGGAGACGCCATACCAGCTCATCTCATCGGCCACGAAGTCGCCGCCGCGGCGACGTCCACGCAGCCGCCCCTCCAGGCTGGGCAGCTCCTCGAGCGTGATGCGCTCGGGGGATGCCTGGCTCCAGACCAGGCGCCCGTCGTCGAACCCGCGTCCGCCATCGTGGTGCGAGTAGAGCCCGCTGCGCACCTGAGCCCCGACGCCCATGCGCTCGAGGTTGAGCGCCAGAGCGAAGAGCAGCCCGAAGGCGACGAAGATCCAACCGAGGACGCGCACGAGCGAGCCTCCCGAGGGTCGAGCGCCCATGATGGGCGGCGATCGTGCTCGGGACAAGCGGCGGTGATGTGGCCGCGGTTCGCGCGGGCTCGCGCGGGCTCGGCAGGCTGCTAGCCGACCGGGGGCGAGAAGGGCGAGGCGTCGAGGGTCTCGTTGGCCAGCATCGCGGGCATGTCGACCGCTCGCCAGCGCCGCACGTGGAAGTCCCAGAAGCGTCCGGTGCCGCCGGTCAGGCCTGCGGGATCGTCCTGGTCGAAGTGCAGTTCGGCGGCGCCGGTGAGCTGCAGCAGGCGCCCCTGCTCGAAGTCCGGGAAGAGCAGGCCGGCGCGTGGATCGAGGGACAGGTTGCCGAGCGTGTTGAACATGCTGTTGCCGGCGTAGTCGGGGACGCGCAGCGTGGTCGGGCCGAGGCGCCGGACGAAGCCGGGCCGCCCTCCGCGGTGCGACGCGTCGAGGCCGCGCTCGGCGTTCACGCTGGCCACGAAGAAGGTCACGGCGTCGTCGATGAGTGGCAGCGGCGCGCCCTCGAGTCCCGCGCCTGCGTCGGGCGCACGGGCCGCCCGCGCGTCGCCCCGCCCGCCATCGGTCGCGTCGTTGCCGTGCAGGCTCAGGTGGCGGCGGTGGATGTACTTGGGGCAGTTCGGATAGCACTCGGCCACCTCGAGCACGGCGCTCGCCGCACCCGCGACCCGCAGGTCGCCGTTGATCCGCAGGCGACGACGGCTCGACAGTTCGATGGCCAGGCCGCCGACCCGCGGATCGGAAGCCACCGCCGCCCAGAGCGGGTCGCCCCCATCCAGGGCGGCGGTGGTCAGGTCGATCTCCAGGCGTCGCGGGTCGCTGGCGTCCAGGAACCCGGGAGACCCGAACAGCACGGAAGCCCAGACCGCCCCGTCGGTGTCGATGCTGCCCAGCACCAGGAAGGGCTGCTGTGCGAGGAAGGGGATCGCGCCCGCGAGGATCGTGTCCGTGATCACGCTCCCGTTGCGCGCGCCGGCGGCGGCCTCGCCGGTGCGACGCTGGACTTGGAGTTCACCGGCGTGGAAGGGGGTGGCGGTGGTCATCGGTGGGCCTCGGTCGTGCGGCGGTCAGAAGGTCAGGATGGTGAAGCCGTCGACGGCGAGTTGCCGCAGGCTCGGCAGGCCCGTGGTGCCGGGGACGGGGTTGTCGGTGATCAGCTCCAGGCCGCTGGTCTCGGCCGCCTCGGCGCCGCCGAAGACGTCCGCGCAGGCGCAGGAGATGCCGGCCACCGTATCCGCCACGGCGGTGTACAGCGCGTGGGCGGGATGGTCGTCCTTGGTGAGCTCCGCGATCCAGCGGGTGGCCGTGCCCTGGAACAGCACGGTGACCTCGTCGCCCTGGCGCTTGAAGTCGTAGGCGGCCGCGAGGCCGTTGAAGACCCGGCCGAGGGCTTCTTCGGATCCGGAGGCGGGGTCGGACAGGATGACGATGGCTGCCTGCATGGGTCTGCTCCTTGGTGAGAGGCGACGGGACTCGTCGCTGGCAGCCGTCTTGATGTCGTTCCCGAACGATCGGTACACAAGAATCCGGAGCGCTCTCCGCCGCCGTGCTGGGCGCGTGTGGCCCGGTCAACGGCCGGGAGGTGTGGTCAGCCGGCGGGGCAGGTCCTTCAGCACGCGCTGGAAGGGCTCCCGATCTCCGGCGACGCGGGCCACGACCAGGGCGCCCTGGATCGCGATCACCGCGTCATCGGCGCGGTGCCTGGCGGCCGCCGGAGTGAACCCCGCCTCGCTCGCGATCTCGGCGAGACCGCTTCGGAGGACACCGAGCGTGCGCTTGGTGCGCCGGCGCACCTCAGCGGGCGCACCGGGCAGTGACAAGGTGTCGAGCAGGCAACTGGCCTTGCCGTCGGCGTAGAACTCGGCCAGCGCCGTCGCCATGGCACGCAGGCGCGTGCTCGGCGCGCCCTTGCCCGAAAGGGGGGCGAGCACCTGTTGGCCGAACCGGGCGTGGGCGGCATCGAGCACGGCCACGGCCATGTCCTGCTTGCCCCCCGGGAAACGGTGGTACAGGCTGGGGCGCTGCAGGCCCGTGGCCGCGGAGATGCGCGTCAGCGAAGCACCCTCGTAGCCATGGGCACGAAACACCTCCAGCAGCCGGGCGAGCAGTTCTCCGTCGTCGAGGCGTGGGGCGGCGGGCACGGGGCGTCGATCTCCGAGGAACGCACGCGTTCGGGCGCGCGGGGGCCGGGGGCGGTGGGCAGGGAAGTGGGATGCCGGTTTCGGTATACCGCAACCGCGGCCACGCCGGTCGCTGCACCGGGAGAGCCACCCGTGAACGACGCGCGCCCCTACTGGACCCACAACATCCGCTACCTCACGGTGCTGTTGTTGATCTGGTTCGCCGTGTCCTACGGCTGCGGGATCCTCTTCGTCGAGGAACTGAACCGCATCCGGCTGCCGGGCTCGGGCTTCAAGCTCGGCTTCTGGTTCGCGCAGCAGGGGTCGATCTGGGTCTTCGTCGTGCTGATCTTCGTCTACGTGAAGCTCATGAACCGGCTGGACCGGCGCTTCGGCGTCGATGAGTCGGCCGAGCCCGCCGGGCGGGCCGAGCAGCACGACCGTCCCGCAGCGGGCGCCGGCGAGGGCGAGACGCGCTGATGGACGTCCAGGCCTGGACCTTCGTCATCGTCGGCCTGACCTTCGCGCTCTACATCGGGATCGCGGTCTGGTCCAAGGCGCGCTCGACCGGGGAGTTCTACGTGGCCGGCGCGGGCGTGCCACCGCTCGCCAACGGCATGGCCACGGCCGCGGACTGGATGTCGGCGGCGTCCTTCCTGGGCATGGCCGGGATGATCTCGTTCCTCGGCTACGACGGCTCGGTCTACCTGATGGGCTGGACCGGCGGCTACGTGCTGCTCGCCTTGTTGCTGGCGCCGTACCTGCGCAAGTTCGGCAAGTACACCGTGCCGGACTTCGTGGGGGACCGCTACGAATCCCAGGCCGCGCGCCTCGTCGCCGTGTTCTGCGCGATCTTCATCTCGTTCACGTACGTGTCCGGGCAGATGCGCGGGGTCGGGCTGGTCTTCAGCCGCTTCCTCGAGGTCGAGATCGAGACCGGCGTCTTCATCGGCATGGGCCTGGTCTTCTTCTACGCCGTGCTGGGAGGCATGAAGGGCATCACCTACACCCAGGTGGCGCAGTACTGCGTGCTGATCTTCGCCTACATGGTGCCGGCGATCTTCATCTCGATCCTGATGACCGGCAACCCGATCCCGCAGATCGGCATGGGCGGTCACGAGCTGGGCACGACGGTCACGCTGCTCGACAAGCTCGACGGCCTGCACGCCGATCTCGGCTTCGCGTCGTACACCCACGGCAGCAAGGCGATGATCGACGTGTTCTGCATCACCGCGGCGTTGATGGTGGGCACCGCGGGCCTGCCCCACGTGATCATCCGCTTCTACACCGTGCCGCGCGTGCGCGACGCACGGTCGTCGGCGGGCTGGGCGCTGTTGTTCATCGCCGTGCTCTACACCGCCGCCCCGGCGGTGGCCGTCTTCGCCCGCACGAACCTGCTCAACACCGTGGCCGGGAAGCCCTACGCGGAGATGCCCGAGTGGTTCGGCAAGTGGGAGGCGACCAAGCTGATCGCCTACCAGGACAAGAACGGCGACGGGCTGATCCAGTACGTGGGGGACCCGCTCACCAACGAGCTGACCATCGACAACGACATCATGGTGCTGGCCAACCCGGAGATCGCCGGGCTGCCGGACTGGGTCGTGGGGCTGGTGGCGGCGGGTGGACTCGCGGCCGCGCTGTCGACGGCGGCCGGGCTGTTGCTGGTGGTCTCGTCCGCGGTGAGCCACGACCTGCTCAAGCGCGCCCTGGCCACGGACATCTCCGAGCGCGGGGAACTCATCGCGGCGCGGATCTCGGCGGCCGTCGCCGTGGTCGTCGCCGGGTATCTCGGCATCAACCCGCCCGACTACGTGGCCGCGGTGGTGGCCTTCGCCTTCGGGCTGGCGGCCTCGTCGTTCTTCCCGGTGATCCTGTTGGGGATCTTCTCCAAGCGCATGAACCGAGCGGGGGCGATCGCCGGGATGCTCACGGGCATCGGCTTCACGACGGCCTACATCGTGCGCTTCAAGTTCGTCTCGCCGGAGCTGAACACGCCCGACAACTGGCTCTGGGGCATCTCGCCGGAGGGCATCGGCACCGTGGGCATGGGCATCAACTTCCTCGTGGCGACGATCGCGTCGCGCCTGACGGCGCCGCCATCCGAGGCGGTCCAGAGGCTGATCGAGGACATCCGTGTGCCGCGCGGGGCCGGCGAGGCGCACGAGGTCAGCGCCTAGCAGCCCGTGCGCGAAGTGCTCTGCAGGCGAGGGCGTCTCGGGAGCTTCAGACGCGCTTCAGGCGATTGCTGTCGGTGTGGTGGAACAGGTCCTGCGCTCCGAGCACCTTCAGCACCGTGTCCTCCGCGTAGGAGAACACGCCTTCGCTCTCGAGGCTCACGGTCACCTCGTAGTGCACGGTCTTGAAGGTCTCGTCGAGAAACGGATTGCTGACGATGCCGTAGACCTCCGAGCCGACGTCCGCCGCCATGGTGTAGGTGGTGTCCGTCGGGTCGGCCGTGCAGCCCGCCAGCACGGCCACGCCGCGCGGCACCAGGAACATCCGCATGACCTGCTTGCGCTCCGGGTCCCAGAGCCAGTAGCCGAGTTCCTCGTGGAAGGGGTTCTCGTCGCCGATCGGCCAGGCCGTCGTGGCGTACTTCAGCCCGTAGAGGACCTGCGGACCGTTCACCACCGGTCCGGCCGGCTCGAAGGTCAGGCGCTCGCGGTAGGGCGTCTGTTGCGGCCCGTTCCGTCCCGGAGCGGTGTCCACGCCCTCGGCGCCCTCCCAGGTGCCCACGAGCGGAGCGAGCGGCCCCAGGTTGGCGACCACGTCCGCGTCGAGCGGGTCCGGTTCGGCGTAGATGTCGAGGGGGGCCATGGCGTCGTCTCCGTGTTCGGGTCCCGGCAGTTTAGGTATGACGAGCCGCGGATCCACGTCGGAACGCAGGCTGGAGCACGAGGATGAAGACGCTGCTGAAATGGGCGGGTCGCGTGGGCCTCGGACTCGTGCTGGTCGTGATGACGGTGCTGCTCGGCGTCGCCTTCGAGGCCCGCTCCCTGCCCGAGCTGCGGAACTGGCACCTGGCCGCGCCGCGCAGCGAGTTCGCCGCGAGCGACGCCGAGCCGTCCTACGACTTCGAGGACTACCTGGCGCAGGAGGCCGCGGTCTTCGAGGAGCTGGCGGCCTGGATGCTGCCGGAGGTTCCCGGCGTGCAGCAGGATCGACTCCTGCGCTACTCCGAGGGTGGACCCAGCGACCCGGATCAGGTCATGGGCCCCTGGAACCGGACGCAGGTCCTGCCGAGCCAGGGCACGGTGAAGGGCGCGGCGCTGCTGGTGCACGGGTTGTCCGACTCGCCGTACTCCATGCGCTCGCTGGCGGAGCAGCTCGGGAACGAGGGTCTCTCCGTGGTCTGCCTGCGGTTGCCCGGCCATGGCACCGTGCCCGCGGGGCTGCTCGACGTCACCTGGCGGGATTGGGCCGAGGCGGTGCGCGTGGCGGCCGAGGCCGTGGGCGACCTCGCCGGCGACGGTCCCTTCTACCTGGGCGGCTACTCCTGCGGCGGCGCGCTGGTCGTGAACGAGACGGCACGGGCCCTGCGCGAGGGGACCGGCCCCGTCGCCGATCAGCTGCTGCTCTGCTCTCCCGCCATCGGGATCACCGCCTTCGCGCGCGCGAGCAACTGGCACAAGCTCTTCAGCTGGATGCCGTACTTCGAGAAGAGCCGCTGGCTCGACGTGCAGCCGGAGTTCGACCCGTACAAGTTCAACTCGTTCCCGAAGAACGCGGGCGCGCAGATGTGGGAACTGACCCAGGCGCTGCAGGCGTCGCTCGCGGAACTCCACGCCGACGGGCGGATGGGGCGGTTCCCGCCGGTGCTCGCGTTCCAGTCCGTGGTGGACGCCACGATCATCGCGCGCGACCTCGTGACGCACCTGTTCGAACGGCTGCCCCGCAACGGCAGCGAGCTGATCGCCTTCGACGTGAACCACGTGCTCTTCCTGGACGACTTCTTCAAGCAGGACCCGCGCGCCGGCCTCGAGCGCTTCTTCCACGGCGCTCCGCTCGACTACCGCTTCACCGTGGTGACCAACGCGAGCGAGGCGCTGCACGAGGTCGTGGCGCTGACGCGCGATCCCGGATCGCAGGGCGACCAGCGCGTCGCGCTCGGGCTGGCCTGGCCACCGGGCGTGTACTCGCTGTCCCACGTCGCGATCCCGTTCCCGCCCGACGACCCGGTCTACGGAAGCGAGGGCCGGCCGGGCGGGGGCCTGATGCTCGGAGCGCTGGCCCCGCGCGGCGAGAAGGACGTGCTGGCGATTCCGGCGAGCCAGCTGCTCAGGTTGCGCTTCAACCCGTTCCACCGGGCCATGGTCGACCGCTTGGACGCCACCCTCGCCGCCGGTCGCTAGGCGGGGGCCCAGGCCCCGCCCGCGTGCCTCAGGAGCGTGCGCGGGCCGGAGGGAAGTCGTCGGTGACGGCGGCCGCCTGCTCGAGGGCGGGGAAGCGCACCTGATCGCCGTGCCAGCAGACGACCTCGATCTCGTAGCCGGTGGGGTCCAGGAGATACCAGGCGTCCGAGTGGGGCCAGTCGACCCGCCCGCCGTAGCGGACCTCGAGACCCTGCCGGTCGACCAGCGCTTCCCAGGCCTCCCGGTCGTCGATGCGCAGGCCGAAGTGGCTCAGGCCATGCAGCCTTCGCGCCGGGAGGTCCTCCGGGGCGACGAGTTCGCGCTCGGGGTCCTCGTAGAGGCACAGCAGGGCCTCGCCGCTGCGCAGGATGGCCCAGGCCATGCCGTTGTGGACCCCGTGCTCCTGCCGGGTGAAGCCGAACACGCGGCCGTACCAGTCGGTGCTCTGCTGCAGGCTGTCGACGGACAGGTTGAGGTGGTCGAGCTGACGGACGGCCATGACGGACTCCGGGTGCGGGGGGGTGAGGGACAAGCACGTTAAGCAAGCAATGACTTGTTTTATCGCCGCGAGGGGATTAAGGCAAGTGATGACTTGTATTATTTGAATGCCCCCGTAGGCTCGGGGACATGCGCCCTCCGGCCAGCTCCCGTACTCGCGACAAGCTCCTCTTCCACCTCAAGACCAGGGGCGCCCGATCCGCGGCCGATCTGGCCCGCCGGCTGGGCATCACCAGCATGGCCGTGCGGCAGCACCTCGCCGCCCTGGAGGAGCAGGGGCTGGTGGTCTTCAGGGACGAGGCGGGGCGGGTGGGGCGCCCGCGCCGGATCTGGGAGCTGACCGACGCGGCCCAGGAGCGCTTCCCCGAGAACCACGCGGAGCTGGCCCTGGGACTCCTCGGCGCCGCCCGCCAGGCCTTCGGCGAGGAGGGCCTGGCCGCGCTCGTGTCCGGCCGCGTGAAGGCCCAGATCGCCGAGTATCGCCCGCGCATGCCGCCGGCGTCGGCGCCCCTCAAGGACAAGCTCGCCGCGCTGGCCTCGATCCGACGCGACGAGGGCTACATGGCGGAGTGGAAGGCCCGGCAGCACGATCTGCTGCTGATCGAGAACCACTGTCCGATCTGCGTGGCGGCCACGGCCTGCGTGGGCCTGTGTGCCGGCGAGCTGGAGCTGTTCCGCGCCCTGCTGGGCCCGCGGGTGAGCGTCGAGCGCGAGGAGTACCTGCTCGACGGTGATCGTCGGTGCACCTATGTGATCCGGCCGCGCGGGCGCGGGCGCTAGGGCCTGCCCTCGGGCGCCCGGCGGCGTTATCCTCTGCCCTCTCTCCGCGAGTGCCCCGGCCGCCCCGCCCCCGAGAGCGGCCTCGGGTCTCCGAGCCCCCGTTCCCCCGACCCTCCAGCGAACCCATGAACGCCGATCAACTCAAGAAGCTCCAGACCCAGGACGGTTTCATCGCGGCCCTCGATCAGAGCGGCGGCAGCACGCCCAAGGCCCTGCGTCTCTACGGCGTCGAGGAAACCGAGTACTCCGGCGACGAGGAGATGTTCGACCAGGTCCACGCGATGCGCACGCGCATCATGACCAGCCCGAGCTTCGGCGGGAATCGCATCCTGGGCGCGATCCTGTTCGAGATGACCATGGACCGCGAGGTCTCCGGCAAGCCCACGGCGCAGTACCTGTGGGAGCAGAAGCAGGTCGTCCCGTTCCTCAAGGTCGACAAGGGGCTCGCGGACGAGCAGGACGGCGTGCAGATGATGAAGCCCATGCCCGGTCTCGACGACCTGCTCGCCAAGGCCAAGGCCGCCGGCATCTTCGGGACCAAGATGCGCTCGGTCATCAAGCAGGCCAGCGCGTCCGGCGTGAAGGCGGTGGTGGCCCAGCAGTTCGAGATCGGCAAGCGCATCGTCGCCGCGGACCTGGTGCCGATCATCGAGCCCGAGGTCGACATCCACTGCCCCGACAAGGCTGCGGCCGAAGACCTGCTCGAGGCCAACCTGATCGAGCAGTTGAACGCGCTCGGCGCCGACGAGAAGGTCATGCTGAAGCTGACGCTGCCGGAGCAGGCCGACCTGTACGCCGACTGCATCGCCCACCCCAACGTGGTGCGCGTGGTGGCGCTGTCCGGTGGCTACTCGCGCGATGAGGCCAACGCCCGCCTGTCGCGCAACCACGGCATGGTGGCCAGCTTCTCCCGCGCACTCAGCGAGGGCCTGAACGCCAACCAGACCGCCGAGGAGTTCGACGCCATGATGGATGCGTCGATCCAGAGCATCTGCGACGCGTCGAAGACCTGATCGTCGGGCGGTCCCGGCAGGGCAACCCCCATGCAGAACCTCGCGGACCGCCCGCGCTTCACCGCCGCCGCCGCCGCCGACATCGCCCGCGCCCTGTTCGAGGTGCAGGGCGCGGCCGACGAGCTGCCCAGCGACCGCGACCAGAACTTCCGCATCCGCACCGCCGACGGCAGCCGGGTGCTCAAGGTCGCCCACCGCGACGAGGACCGCGCGGTGCTGGTCATGCAACAGCGCGCGCTGTCCCACCTGCAGCAGCAACGCGACCTGCACCCCTGGCGCGCCGGTCCGGTCTACCCGCGCGTGGTGACGGCACCCGGCGGCGACGACCTCTTCGTGGTCGAGGGCCACCTGGTGCGCATGCTCGACTGGGTCGAAGGCATGCCGCTCCACGCCGCGCCGCGCTCGGCCGGCCTGCTCATCGACGTCGGGCGCTTCCTGGGCGAGACGACCCGCGCGCTGGTGGGCTTCGATCACCCCGCCGCGCGGCGGCCGCTGGTGTGGAACGCCGCCGACCCCGGCTGGGTCGTCGAGCAGTCGGCGGTGCACGCCGACCCCGACGAGCGGCGCCTCGTGCTCGACCTGCTCGAGGCCCTGCCCGACATCACCGGCTTCCCGCGCAGCGTGATCCAGAACGACGGCAACGACCACAACCTGCTCGTGGACGAGACCGGCCGCAGCGTCGCCGGGCTGATCGACTTCGGCGACATGGTCCACGCGCCCACGGTCTGCGAGCCGGCCGTCGCCTGCGCCTACGCCATGCTCGGCGCGGCCGATCCGCTGGCCGCCGCCCGCAGCCTGGCCCACGGCTATCAGGAGGTGATCGGGCTCTCCGAGGACGAGTGTGCCGCCCTGCTGCCGCTGGCCGCCATGCGGCTGGGGATCAGCGTGACCATGTCGGCGATCCAGCGCGGCCAGGAGCCGGACAACGCGTACCTCTCGGTGAGCGCGGCGCCGGCCTGGAAGCTGCTCCGCGCGCTAGCCGGCCGCGATCTGGCGGCCGAGGGCCGCGCCCTGCACCGGCCCGGTCGCCAGGTCCGCTCGTCCGAGCAGATCCTGGAGCTGCGCGGCCGGCACCTCGGCCCGACCTTCAGCACCTCGTACCGGCAGCCGCTGAAGATCGTGCGCGGCCACATGCAGTACCTGTACGACGACCAGGGCCGCG
>JAJDER010000126.1 GCA_029259725.1 Planctomycetota bacterium
GACTCGTGAACGTCACCGAGCCGGCGCCCGAGCCCGAGCCCGCCGTGGCCCCCGACGGCCACGGCGAGACGATCCTGCTGGCCGAGGACGACCGCCAGATCCGGCAGATCGTGGCCGCCGCCCTGGTCGGCTCCGGCTACCAGGTGGCCCTGGCTCGCGACGGCCAGGAGGGGCTCGACCTGCTCGAGGCCCGCGGCGACGAGATCCAGGCCGCGATCCTCGACGTCGACATGCCGCGCCGCAACGGACTCGAGGTCCTGGCCGCGTTGCGCGAGCGTTCCGCCACCGTGCCTGCGATCATCATGACCGGCGCCGCCGCCGATCAGGCCCGCCGCCACGTGGACGCGTACACGCGCGTGCTCCCCAAACCCTTCCGCGTCGCCGACCTCGGCGTCCTGATCCGACAACTGCTCGACGCCCCCAACGGAGGCCCCGCCCCGTGACGCCCCCGATCTCGATCCTGATGGTCGACGACCACGCCCTGCTGCGCGAGACCCTGCGCGACCGGCTCGATGCCGAAGCCGACCTGTCGGTGGTCGGCATGGCCGGCAACGCCGACGACGCCATCGGCCTGGCCGAGCAGTTGCACCCCGACGTCGTGTTGATGGACATCGACATGCCGGGCAAGAGCTGCTTCGCCGCCGCGCGCACGATCCGCACGGTGGACCCGGACACGTCGGTGATCTTCCTCAGTGCGTTCTTCCACGACCGCTACATCGAGAGCGCCCTGCAGGCCGGCGCCACCGGCTACATCACCAAGGACGAACCGCCGGACCGGATCCTCGAAGCGGTGCGCAGGGCGGCGCGGCAGATGGCCTACTTCTCGCCGAAGGTGCAGTCGCGCATCGTGGTCGACACCAGCGGCGTGCACCTGGCGGAGGGCAGCCAGTCGCGCGCGTCGCTCCTGACCCAGCGTGAGCTCGAGGTGTTGCGCTACCTCGCCGCGGGGCTGTCCAAGAAGGAGGTCGCCGCGACCATGGACGTGAGCGTCAAGACGGTCAGCCGCCACACCGAGAACCTGATGGACAAGCTCGACATCCACGATCGCGTCGAACTCGCGCGCTTCGCCATCCGCGAGGGCCTCGCCGAGGCCTGAGGCGCCGGGAGTCCGGCGTGCGGTCGCGCCCCCTCGACCCAGCAGGACGTGACCCTCACGATCCAGGGCGGCGGAGACTTCCCGGTCAAGTTGAGCGAGCAGGAGTCGGCAGCGCCTGGCGGGCGCTCAGAACTCGATGTCCGGGTAGGGCAGCGGCTCACCGGCCTCCGCGGCGGCCAGGTTGGCCTTCAGCATCAGATTGAACAACGCCTTGAGCAACTCGGCGTTCTCGCCGGCGACCGGGTCGGGCACGAGCGGTGGTGGGGGCTGCGCGGCGGCCATCGCGTCCTTCACGCTCTTGGTCGCGGCGGCAAGGGTCTCCAGGTCCGCCGCCGACGACGACGTGGACGTGATCTTGGCACGCTTGAGCGACGCGTCAGGGTGGAGCTCGACCTCGAGGCGACGGGTCGCGAAGAGCGCGCCGCTGTAGTCGACCTCGTAGAGCTCGGTCGCCGAGGTGAAGAAGGCGACGGTGCTCAGCGTGCGGATCTTCGCGTCCTGCGCCGGCGTCTCACGAAACGCCGCGACGATCTCATGCACATCGTTGTGATTCACGACGAGCCCGCTCACGTCGGCCGATTCGACGTCACCGACAGGAATCCTGCGCGTCTTGAGCCTGGCTCCGCAGGCCGGCATGAGCAGGGCCAGGAGCAGCAGCAGCAGCGTGGGTCGGGTCATCGTCTCAGTTCCTCTTCGGATGGATGACGAGCGCGGCGTCGGCCTGGTGGACACGGACACGGGCCCTGGCGACGCTCACGTGTCGATCCAGGAGCGCCTTGGGGGTGATGGGCACGAGAAAGCGGTCGACGAAGACCTTCTCGTCGATGCGGCTGGTCACCTCCGTGGCGAGCGGCAGGGCCTCGGGCGGCTTGGAACCCGACGTGCCGAGCACGCTGGCGATCGCCGACGACACCGCGTTGAGTTCGGCCGCGAACTGCGCGTAGGCCGTCTCCTCGGAGAGCACCGCGGCGTCGGGGATCGGCTTCGACAAGAACCTCACGAGCTCGGTCCGACGCGTCCGCAGTGCCCGCTTGCTCAGGGCGTCGTCCGCCTGGAGCACGAGGTCCACGGCCCGCCGGTATGCTGCGAGTGCTTTGTCGAAGGCCGCGTCCGCGCCGGGTCGCTTCGCGACGCGCCCGGCAAGGGCGACGTCCAAGGCCTGCTTGAGGTCGCTCATCAGCTTGACGACGGGCGGAGGCGGCTTCGGTTCCAGCTTCGCGATCGACTGCTCGAACGCCTCGAGGTCCCGCATGGCGGCGAGCACGGCGTCGACCTCCGTCGCGTCGTCCACCGGATCCCGCAGGCCGCCCCCCGTGGCGGCGTCGAGCTCGTCCAGGCGCTCGCGCACGTTGGGGTAGTGCGGTGAACCCTTGGCCTCGGGGTCTTCGAGGTGCTTGATGACCTTGGTGACGACGATCTTGTAGGCGTTCTTCTCCGCATCGGTGGCCGTTCCATTGGCCAGCTTGGGCGTGATGCGTAGTGCCTCGGCACTCTCTGCACCGCCGATGACGCCCGCATCCCGCGCTGACTCCAAGGGGTGCGGGGGCGGTGGTGCGCCCGTCCCCACCCCTGACGGCCCGGGCACCGCGCCCAACGTCACGATGCCGACCGCGAACTCGGCGAGTCCCGCGACGACCTTCGCCGTCACGTCGGCACTGTCGGACGTCAGCGAGGTGACCGTGCCGTTCTTCGCGAGGACCACTTCGAACGAATCGCTCGAGAACAGGCCCGGGCTCAGACCGACCTCGAAGCGGCGAGACGGATCGGGCTCCGCAGCCACGACGATCTCGTGGACCGGAGTCGCCTTCTTGCCGGCCGCCAGCGTCTTCCGCTGGAGCTCGAATCGAGGCTGCGTCAGCAGATAGGAGACGCCCACCGCCTGGTCCTCGGAGGTGGGCTCTCCATCCGCGACGAAGCGCCCCTCCAAGCTGGCGCACCCGCTCCCGACCAGCAGCACGACCAGCCCCAGCGACCGACTCCGCATGCGTGTCCTCCACCTGTTGCTAGGCGTCCCCCTGGCGGACGCTCGTCGGGGGTGCTCCGGCACCACGGCTGCCGGAGCCTCTCAGGGAAGCGGAAGGCGTCGACGAACCGAACCATGCATCGGGCCGCCGTCGTTGGCGGCGTCGTCGACGTCGTCGTCACGACGACGCGAGCACCGTCAGCGAGGCGTCCCCGGCCCGGAGGCCGGCTCGTCGTCGCGCACGAAGAAGAGCAGGTGCTGCCAGGGCAGCTCGTCGAAGGAACCGGCGGCGCGAAAGCCGTGCGCCTCGTATTCCCTGATCGCCTGCGCGCGAGTCATCTTGTGGAGCGGCTTGATCGGGACGTCCGGGTCCTCGCCGCGAAACTCCACCAGCGCGATGCGGCCGCCCGGGGCCAGCGCCGCGTGCATGCGCGCCAGCATCGGCTCGGGGTGGCTCATCTCGTGATAGACGTCCACGAGCAGGATCAGGTCCACCGCGCGCGCCGGCAGCATCGGGTCGATCTCGTTGCCGAGACGCAGGACGACGTTGTCCAGCCCCTCCGCCTCGACGCGCTCGGCGAGCATGTCGAGCATGGGCTGCTGGATGTCGACGGCCCAGACGGCACCGCCCTCACCGACGAGCCGGGCCAGGGGCAGGGTGTGGAAGCCGTTGCCGGAACCGAGATCGCAGATCGTCATGCCGGGCTCGACGGCCAGCGCGGCGAGCAGGCGCGCGGCGTGTTCCTCCTCCTCTCGCGTCTCGCGCAGCAGCCAGGGCGCCCCTTGCCAGTGCATGGTCGTGGCGATGCGCCGCCCCATGAAGTGGCTGGGCGCCGGCGGGATGACCACCGGCTCGTCGAGGCCCGTCGCCACAGCCTCCGGCGCGACCTCGCTCGAAGTGACCCCACCCGTCGGGACCTCGCCCGAGGCCACGTCGCCCGGACCGACGTCCGTCTGTGCGCAGGCCGACGACGCGCCCCACAGCAGCAGCAGCAGGGCGAACGGCCGCATGCTCACGGCTGGTCGTACTCGCCCAGCGGGCGGATCCAGATGTTGCGGAAGCGCACCGGGTTGCCGTGGTCCTGCAGGCGGATCGGCGCGTCGCCGTGAGGCTCGTAGCGGGCCAGCCGGCGATGGGCCGACGCGCCGGTGTACTCGCGCGCGTGGTGCAACACGACACCGTTGTGGAGCACGGTCACGCGCGCCGGGCCGAGCAGCCGGTCGCCGTCGAAGCGCGGCGCCTCGAACAGGATGTCGTAGCTCTGCCAGGCGCCGGGCTCGCGGCAGGCGTTGACCAGCGGCGGCGTCTGGCCGTACATCGCGCCGGCCTGCCCGTCGGGGTAGGTCGGGTTGCCGAAGTTGTCGAGCACCTGCACCTCGTAGCGGTCCATCAGGAACACGCCGCTGTTGCCGCGACCCTGGGACTCCGAGACGACCTCCGCCGGGGAGGCCCACTCGAGGTGCAGCTGGCAGTCGCCGAAGGACTGCCGCGTGCGGATGTCGCCCTGGCCGTCGACCTGCAGCGCGCCGTCCACGACGGCCCAGGGTCCGCCGTCCCAGGCGCTCGTGTCCGTCCCGTCGAAGAGCACGATCGCGTCGGACGGCGCGTCACCGGCACGATCCCCGGCGGTGACCACGCGCGGCTGCGGGCGCAGCCCGTCGTGCACGTGCCAAGGGGTGCCGGGCAGGATCGGCGTGTCGCCGTAGCCGAACTCCGGCTGCTCCTGGGCGCCGGACACCACGCTGCCCGGATCGCTGCCTGGATCGAGTGGCGTGGCTCCGACCCACAGGGCCAGGGCGCCGATGCAGGACAGGCCGAGGACGCGAGGTGGCAAGGACACGGGTTCCCTCCGAGGCGACGGATCGCCCGGGACGATACCACGGGTCAGCGCGCCTCTTCGGCCGCCGGAGCCGGGCGCCGAGGCAGACCTCAGCCTTCGATCGAAACGACCCGTTCGGACACCTCGGCCTCGACCGGCGTGGCCTCGAGCGGCTCCAACTCCACCCACAGGTCCCGGTCCGGCTCGCCGACGCGCACGCGATAGCTGCCCGGGCCGTCGACGTGCGGACGGTGCGTCGTGCCCGCGATGCGCACGGTGCGCAGGATGGTGCCGTCGGCCGCGCTGACCTGGACCACGGGATCGACCAGGCCCTCGATGCGCAGGCGTGGCAGCCACCACTCGGCCGTGGCCGCGCCGCAGTTGTCGAGCTGCTCGAAGGTCACCGGCCAGTCGGCGTACTGGCCGGCGCCCGGCGCCGACGGGTCCACCGAGCGAGGCCAGCACTCGAACACGACCCGCCGCGTCTCCCGATCGAGGCGCACGATGCCGTAGCCCGGCACGCGGTCGTGCAGGCGCGCGGGTTCCAGTCCGGTCCGGAACGGGTTGGCCACCGCGGCCACGCTCAGCTTGTTGCCGAACCCATCGACGTGGTCGCCGGTGTAGCCCGGCGCGCCGTCGGCGCGGTCACCCCCCGCCGTCGGCGGGAACCAGCGTCGCGGCCAGGTGTTGGCGATGGCCGGCGCGCAGAACGCGAAAGCCCCCTCCTTCCAGCGCGTGACGCCGTACTGGATCGTGCTCGGCAGGTGCTGGTCGCCGGCGAGGTGGAACGCCGAAGCCCGTCGCAGGGCCTCCACGGCACGATCCCGCCCCGCGCGCGGCCAGCCGTTGCTGTCGGTGTCGGCGGCCAGCACCCAGTCGTCCGGCAGCTCGCCGAACCCACCGACCTCCACCGAGGGCAGGACCGCTCCGTTCCAGGCGCCGGGAGGCAGCGTCGCCAGGTTCGCGAAGAGGGTCTGGCTCAGGACGCCCTTGATCCAGGTGTCGTGCGACCAGTCCGTCGCCCAGGCGTCGAGGAACGCGAGTTGCCGTTCGCCGAGCAGCACCGCGCCGTCGGCGTCCGACTCGCGGACCGGATCGAACGCCGGGTTCTCGAACCAGCCGTTGGTGACCTGGCCGGCCGGCAACAGCGGGCCCGGCGCCGACTTGAACATGCGGTCGGCCAGGATCGCCCAGCTCACGCCGCCCCAGCGCAGGGCCGTGTGATAGACGCCGATGCCCTGGTCGATCGGCGCGGGATCCACCGGATCGGGCAGGTGGCTGGTCTGCGTCGCGTGGACGACGTTCACGAACTCGGCGGCCTGCTTGTAGCCGCCCGCGTCCTGGGCCGAGAAGGGCCCGCTGCGCACGGCGTGCCGACCCCCGGCGCCCCACAGGTTGCCGTGGAAGACATCGTGATCGTCGGGAATGCAGATCGTCGGCCGCGTGCGCGTGAGGTCGCCGAAGGACCAGCAGAAGCGCGACCATTTGTAGAGGTAGTCGAGCACCGCCTCGTCCGTCGGCGCGGAGACCACCGGGGTCAGGTCGCCCTCGTAGATCTGATCGCCGGCGAAGAACAGCAGGTCCGGATCGTGGTGTTCCAGCGCCGCGACGGTGGCCGCGTGGGGGAACCAGATCCCGCTCTCGTTCCAGGCCAGCCCGCCGGTGTAGATCTTCTGGCAGTTCAACGAGCCGACGGTCATCTCGCCCACCGGCGCGGGGCGGATGCGACCCTCGTAGGAGGTGCGCTGGGGGCCGATGCCGGTGCGCAGTTCGTAGACCACGCGGAAGCGCGCGTCGGTCGCCTCGTCCCAACCCTCGACGCGGAAGGGGACGGTGCAGGACCCCGCCTGGAAGCGGCTGACGTCGACCATCTCCCAGCGGCCGTCGCGTTCGACCTGCAGCCCGGCGTCCTGCATGTCGCGCGGCCCGAGGGGCGGCAGCTGCGCCGTGAGCTTGAGCACGCCGTCGCTGACCGTGTAGAGCACCGACAGCACCGGCCCCCACGCGCGCTCGGGATGGCTGACCAGGCCTTCGCCGTCGATGCGCAACCCGTCGAACCACCAGCCGCCGGCGCCGCCGCCGTGGCTCGAGAGGCCGATCCCGCCCGCCACCTGCTGCGGCGACAGGTCGAGGCGCACGTCGGAGAGCCGCTCCCCCGTGTCGGCGTCCAGCACCTTGAGCTCCGCGCGCACCTCGTCATCGACGGGCTCCAGGGTCAGCAGCAGTTCGTAGGCCTCGGGCGCGGCGCCGCGTGGATCGATGTCCGAGATCACGGGCGCATCGATCACCGGCACCTCGCCCACGGCCAGCCTGCCGCCCACGGACCAGCCGTTGTTCACGCTCGACTCGCCCTCGTTGTCGCGGAAGCGCGCGTGCCCGCGGCCATCGACGACCGCGAGCACCCCGCCGTCCTCGCCGGGGCGGTGGTGCACCAGGGCGGTGATGCGGGGATCGACGTGCTCCCCGCCGGCCCCGAACAGGAAGCCGGCCCAGGTCGCCTCATCGAGCCCCGACCCCGACGTCATCGGTCCGGTGCGGACGCGGAGCGACACGGGACCGCGCGTCGGGTCGATGGTGCGCGTGAGCACGTGCAGCGTGCGCATGGGCAGGGAGTCGCTGCCCTCGACGCACTCGGCCCGACCGGCGGACACGCGCCAATCCGCCCAGCGGTTGGCGAACCAGTCCGGCCCGATCCAGGTGCGATCGGGCAGGCCCTTCCAGTCGCTGGCCAGTCCCTGCTTGGGCACGGGCATGGGCGCGCGCACGCTCTGTCGCCAGGCCGCGAGCATGGACGCGAGACGCCGGGTGACGGCCGGACGCTCGGAGGCGAGGTCGTGGCGCTCCCCCGGGTCCTGCGAGAGGTCGTAGAGTTCGAAGCGCTCGTCCTCGAACCACTCGATGAGCTTGAGCGCTCCCAGACGCATGGCGCCGGCCGGCGTCGTGCGCCAGGGCTCCTCACCGCCGCTCGTCTCGAGGTAGGCCGGGAAGTGCCAGAACAGGGGGCGCCGTGGTTCGGGGTCGGCGGTTCCGAAGAGCAACGGCGACAGGCTGTTCCCGTCCATGCCCAGCGCCTCGGGCGGGCTCCCGGCCAGGTCGAGCACGGTGGGCATGATGTCGATGCCGCTGACCGGCACGTCGCAGCGCCCCGGTTCGATCACGCCGGACCAGCGCACCACGAGCGGGACGCGCAGGCCGCCCTCGTAGAGCATGCCCTTGCTCCCGCGCAGCACCGGATCGCGCACGTAGCTCCCGTGGCCGCCGTTGTCCGAGAGGAACACGACCACGGTGTCGTCGTCGCGCCCGAGCCGGTCGAGGGCGTCGAGCACCCGACCCAGCGCGCGGTCGGCGCTCTCGACCATGGCCGCGTAGGTCGGGTCGAAGCCCTCGGGGCCCTCTCGCGCGAGCACCGCCGCGATGTCCTCCTCGCGCGCCTCCAGCGGCGTGTGCACCGCGAACGGCGAGAACGACAGGAAGAACGGGTGTCGCGCGTGCTCCTCGAGGAAGGCCACCGCCTCGGCGCCCATGCGATCCACGAGGTACTCCCCCTCGGGCCCGTCCTCGAGCGCGTCGTTCCCGTAGGGGCTGAAGTAGCGGCGGGGATTGCCCTGAGCGGTGCCGCCCACGTTCTGGGTGAAGCCGTGCCGTCGCGGGTCGCCGCCCAGATGCCACTTGCCCACCGAGCCGGTGTCCCAGCCGCGCGCCCGCAGCACCTCGGGCAGGGTCACCAGGGACTCGTCGAGGCTGGTCGTGTTGAACACCGGCGTGAGCAAGCGGTCCTCGTCCCGGCCCCGGGCCGAGGAGCCGACGGTGTAGATGCCGTGGCGCGGCGTCCACAGGCCGGTCATCAGGCTCGCGCGGCTCGGCGCGCAGTTGGGCGCCGCGGCGTAAGCGTCGCTGAAGACCACGCCCTCGGCCGCGAGCCGGTCCATGTTCGGTGTGCGATGCAAGGGGTGACCCGCGAAGCCCGGATCCGACGCACCCAGGTCGTCGAGCATCACGACCACGAAGCTGGGCACGCCGCCGGGCGCGTCGGCCAGGACCTCGGACCACGACGGCAGGCCCTCCGGTCGGGGCGGCTGGACCGGTCGACCGGCTCGGGGCGGGGGCGCGACGTCGATGCTGCTGCCCGGCGGCGGCGGCTCGCCGGTCCAGCTGTCCGCACCGGCTCCGGTGCCCGACGGCGCGGCGTCGACGCCGGAGCCCGGACCGGAGCAACTGCCGGCCAACAGCAGCAGCAGCAGCAACAGCAGCGCGACGCTCACGCCACGGTTCCCGCTCACGGCCCGGTTCAGGCTCACGCCTCGGCTCTCGCTCGAGCTCGGCTCGCGATCACGGCGCGCGTCGGTTCAGGTGTCGGCCGAGATTGGCCACGAAGAGCCCCGCGTCGGTGACGATGGGAAGCGTGTGCGACGAGCCGCGGTCGCAGAGCTTGGACGCGACGGCGGGGTTGATGTCGACGCACACCAGCTGCGTCGCCGCCGGGATCATGTTGCCGGTGCCGATGCCGTGCAGCATGGTGCCGAAGACGATCACGAGGGCAGCCCCCTTGAGCAACGCCGCGTAGCGTTCCTGCGCAGCGATCAGATCCATCTCGGTGTCGGGCAAGGGGCCGTCGTCGCGGATCGAGCCGGCCAGGCAGAAGGGCACGCGTGCCTGCACCAGCGCGTGCATGATGCCGCGCGTCAGCAGCCCCTGCTTCACGGCGCCCTTGAGGCTGCCGGCCCCGCGCACGAGGTTGATCGCGCGCATGTGGTTCATGTGGCCGTGCAGTTCGGGCTGACCGGTGCGCTGCGAGACGCCCAGCGACGTGCCCAGCACCGCGGCCTCCACGTCGTGCACGGCGAGCGCGTTCCCGGCCAGCAGCGCGTCGACCCAGCCCTGCTTGATGATCTTCGCCACGGTGTCGGCCTGCCCGGTGTGAACCAGCACGGGGCCACCCACGAGGACGACGCGCCCGCCGTCGTGCTTGGTCCGCCGCCACAGTCCGGCGAGGTGCTCGGCCTGGGCCTCCACGCGCCGCTCGCTGGAGATGTCGCTGGACATGAAGGCGAAGTCGGAGGCCTCGCGTCGCTTCGTGTCCGGCGTGACCGCCACGCCGTGGTAGCCGACCACGGCCTGCTGGCCCCGCTCCAGGTCGCGCAGCTTCACGCAGCGCGCCCGCGTGCCTTCGACGACGATGATCGCGTCCATGCGCTGGGCACGCACGGGCCGCCAGCGGCCGTCGACGCGCACCTTGGTCTCCAGATTGGTCGTGGAGTAGAACCCCTCGGGCGCCACGCCGTTGCGTCGCACCCGGGACAGGTCCGCGTCGCGCTGCTCGAGCTCGCTGAAACCGAGCGTGCCGAGGTTGATGATGATCTCGTGGAGCCGCGACGCACCGGCCGAGATCTCCAGCCGCACGCGACTGGGCTCGTCGGTGGTGTGGCCGATCTCGAAGTCGAGCACGCGGTAGCGCCCGCCGCCTGCGGTGACCACGTCCAGGGCCTTGCCGAGCAGCCCGGCGTCGATGAGGTGTCCCGTCGCTTCGACCAGCATGGCGGGGAGCATACCAGTACGATGCGCGGCTTCCTCCGAGCCCCCCAAGACGCCGTGTCACCGCCCGCCATCCCCCCCGCGCCCGCCAGCCCGGTCACCGCCGGGCGCGTGCTGCACCTGTGGCTCCCGCTCGCCGCGAGCTGGCTGCTCATGTCGGCGGAGCTGCCGCTGCTCACCGCGGTGGTCGGCCGCCTGCCGGACGAGAAGATCCACCTCGCGGCGTACGGCGCCGTGGTCTTCCCGGTCTCCCTGGTGGTCGAGGGGCCGATCATCATGCTGCTGGCAGCGTCGGCGGCGCTGTGCACCCACGCGCGAGCCTACCGGCAGGTGCGGCGCTTCATGCTGGCCGCCGGCGCGGCGCTCACCGCCGTGCACGCGGCCATCGCCTTCACACCGCTCTACGACGTGGTCGCCGGCCCGATCATGAACGTGCCCGAGGACGTGCGCGAGCCGGCGCGCCTGGGGCTGATGATCATGCTGCCCTGGACCTGGTCGATCGCGTATCGACGCTTCAACCAGGGCGTGCTGATCCGCTTCGAGCACGGCCGCGTGGTCTGGCGCGGCACGCTCGTGCGCCTGCTGGCCAACGCCGGGACGCTCGCCTTCGGCGCCCTGGTGATGGAGTGGCCCGGCATCGTCGTCGGTTCCGCGGCCGTCGCCACCGGCGTGGTCGTCGAGGCGCTCTACGTCGGCATCTGCGTGCGCCCTGTGGTCCGCGACTTCGTGAACCCGGCGCCGGCCACGGGCGAGCCCCTCACGACCCGCTCGTTCCTGCACTTCTACGTGCCGCTCGCGCTGACCCCGTTGATCACCCTGTTCATCCAGCCCGTCGGCGCCGCGGCCATGGCGCGCATGGGCTCCCCGCTGGAGTCCCTCGCCGCCTGGCCCGCGGTCCACGGCGTCGTGTTCATGACGCGCAGTCTCGGCATGGCCTTCAACGAGGTCGTGGTCACGGTGATCGGCCTGACCGGTTCCGTCGTCGCCCTGCGTCGCTTCCAGCGCCGCCTGTCGGCCGCGACCATGGCCGTGCTGCTGATCCTGGCCCTGCCCCCCGTCGCCTTCTTCTGGTTCGGCACCGTGAGCGACCTGCCCGACGAGGTCGCGGCGATCTGCCTCGTCTCGGTGGCCCTCTCGGTCCTGATGCCCGGCTACGCCGCGCTCCAATCCCTGTACCAGGGCGCGCTGGTGCGGAGTCGCACGACGCGCCCGATCACCGAGGCCGTGGTGCTCTACTTCGCGCTGAGCGCGGTGCTGCTGCAGATCGGCATCGCGAACGACAGCGTCGGCCACCCCGGCATCTACTGGGCCATCGGTTCGTTCGTGACCGCGGGCGTGGTGCAGACGGCGTGGTTGTGGTGGCGGAGCCGGGAGGCGTTCCAGCACTTCGCCGACTAGCCCCCCCGATTCAGTCCCCCCCCCCCCGCCAAACAAGCAGGCCGAGCGCGACGTCCTGTCACACGCGTACGCGGCAGGGGGCGCAGTGCTCTCGGCCAAGTGTAGCGAAGCGCATTGTCCGAAGGCCGAGAGCACTGCGCCCCCTGCCGCCCCACCGACGCCTACCCGTCGTCGCCCTCAGCCTCACTCTCCGCCGCCGCCTGCTCCTGCATCGGGTTCTTCCCCATGCCGCCGCCGAAGCGCGAACGCGTCGTCAAGGTCACGCGCTCCTCGGGCGTCTTGCGCGGGTAGAAGTTGTCCGCGAGATCGATGTCCGCGGTCTCCAGATGCGGGTCGAGCGTCAGCGCGGCGATGACCTTGTCGGTCACGATCAGCTTGCTCACCGCCGCGTGGTCGCGTCGCCAGATCTCCGCCGGGATGCGCAGCTCCTCGCTGCTCCCGTCCTCGTAGTCGACACCCAGCACGACGGGCATGGCCAGCCCGCCCTCGTCGACCAGGTCCACGACGTAGAAGCGCAGCTCGCTGTCCAGCAGCTCGGCCTGGTCGTCCTCGAGATCCTCCAGCAGCTTCTCGTACTTGCGGACGTCGGCGGCGGTGATGTCGAGCTCGTCGTACTCGTTGTAGAAGTCGAGCAGCTCGGGGTACTTGTGCGCGCGCTTGGGGATGTCCGCGTTGCGCTGCTTGGTGAGCGAGAGCGGGGCCTCGTCGCGCTCGGCGCGCCGGCGGGCCTTCTCGATCTCCGGATCCCGCGTGTCGATCGTGTAGACCTTCAGCCCGGCGATGGCCACGTCGCAGGGATCGGTGGTGAAGAACCAGCCGCGCCAGAACCAGTCCAGGTCCACGGCGGACGCGTCCTCCAGGCTGCGGAAGAAGTCCGCCGGCTGCGGGCGCTTGAACATCCAACGCGTCGAGTAGGTGCGGAACGCGAAGTCGAAGAGTTCCCGGCCCATGACCGTCTCGCGCAGGATGTTGAGCGCGGTGGCCGGCTTGGCGTAGGCGTTGCTGCCGAACTGCTGCAAGGACTCGCTGTTGGTCATGATCGGGACGATGTTGTCGCTGGCCATGTAGCGCACGATGTCCTGCGGGTTGCCGCGGCCGGACGGGTACTCGTCCTCCCAGGCCTGCTCGGCCAGGAACTGCACGAAGGTGTTGAGCCCCTCGTCCATCCAGGTCCACTGACGCTCGTCGCTGTTCACGATCATCGGGAACCAGTTGTGCCCGACCTCGTGGATGACCACGCCGATCAGCCCGTACTTGGTCCGCGAGGAGTAGGTCCCGTCTTCCTCGGGGCGCGGCCCGTTGAAGCAGATCATCGGGTACTCCATGCCGCCCACCGGGCCGTTGACCGAGATCGCCACCGGGTAGGGATACGGGAAGGCGTGCTTGCCGTAGACGTCGATGGTGTGCGCGATGGCGTGGGTGGAGTACCGGCTCCAGAGCGGCTCGCCTTCCTTGGGGTAGAACGACATGCACAACACCGGGTCGCCCTCGGGCTGGTCCACCTGCAGCGCATCCCAGATGAACTTGCGTGAGCTGGCCCAGGCGAAGTCACGCACGTTGTCGGCCGCGAAGACCCAGGTCTTGCGCTCGCGCGCGCGCGACGGCTCGTTGGCCTCGGCCTCCTCGGGCGTGATCACGAAGACGGGCGTGTCGGACGTCCTGGCCTGTTCCAGGCGATCCATCTGCGCGCGCGTCAGCACGGCGTCGGGGTTCTGCAGCACGCCGGTGGCCGTGACCACGTGGTCGGCCGGCACGTCGAGACGCACCAGGTAGTCGCCGAACTCCAGCGTGAACTCGCCGCGCCCGAGGAACTGCTTGTGCTGCCAACCGTTCACGTCGGTGTAGGCGGCCAGGCGCGGGAACCACTGCGCCATCTCGTAGAGCACGTTGCCGTCGTCGAAGCGTTCGTAGCCGCCGCGCCCGCCGACCTCGTCGTGGTCGTTGATGGCGTGGTTCCAGTCGATGTGGAAACCGACCGACGCACCGCTGGCCAGGGTCTGGGGCAGGTCCACGCGCATCATGGTCTGGTTGATCGTGTACGGCAGCTCTGTCCCGGACGCGTCGGTGACCGCCGTGATCCGCGTGCCGCCGTTGAACTCCTCGCGAGCCAAGACCCGCTCGAGCGACCCGAAGCCCCACTCGCCCTCGAGGTCGGGAGCCTGGTCGATGAGCACCGCGTGCGAGTCGGGCAGGAACAGGTTCGCATCGAGCTGCAGCCACAGGTAATCGAGCGCGTCGGGCGAGTGGTTGCGGTAGGTGATCGACTCGCGGCCGTAGAGGTGCTGGTTCTCGTCGTCAAGGCTCACGTCGATGACGTAGTCGACCTGCTGCTGCCAGTACTCGTGGCCGGGCGCGCCGGAGGCGGTGCGCTGCTCGTTGGGCGTCGGCAGCAGCTCCTCGAGCTGACGGAAGCGATCGGGGGCCGGCTGCTCCTCGACGGTGGCGACGTGGGCGCCGACGACGAGCGAGAACAGGAGCACGGCGTAGCGGACTTCGCGCATGCGGGACGTCATGGAGACTTCCTCGTGCCGGGGGCGGGCCCGCTCGCGCCGCGGACCTACGGGGGAAAGGGCTGATCCTAACCGATGGCGTCAGCCCCGCCCGCCGGGGCGCTGATACACTTCCCGTGCATGGCGCCCACCCTCGCTGAGGCCTTCCCGATGCACCCGTTCGGATGTCGCCACCCTCTGAGCTGCTTGCCCACAACCCTCGCGCTCTTGGCTGCCCTCGGGTCCGGAGCGGCCGCCCAGCAGGCCGGCGGCGATGCACTCACCGACGCGCCGGGGGCCCTTGTCCTGGGCCAACACGCCGTCACGCGAGTCCTCCCCGGGACGCCCACCAGCGAGGAGCCGGCCGACGGCAACGGCGTCCCGGTCGAGTACGTCTTCGAGGGCATCGGCACGGGCGACATCCTGGGCGACATCTTCACCGACGCCGCCTTCACCCTCCGCCTCACGGCCAACACCGGCGACATCCAGGTGGTCAGCGCGTCGGTCTCCACGGTCATCGGCCCCACCAGCATCGACATCGAGGGTGTCGGCAGCGCAGACATCCTGGTCCCGACGCGCGTCTTCGTGAACACGCTCTTCTCCGCCGTCGGCCTGGGCAACGCCGAACCCCTCGGCGGTCTCGACTACGTCAACCTGGTCGAACCCGAGTTCGCCGACTACAGCCTCGACCAGGCCATCGGCCCGATCTTCGAGGATGACCCGCAGGCCACCCACCAGTTCAACCAGGTCCCCACCACGCTGGGCACGCTGAACCTGCAGGACATCGAGTCGGTCACGTTCGAGGCCGTGTTGCCCGAGTGCTTCCTCGTCTTCGGCCAGGGCCTCGGCGCGGCCGCCTTCGCACCGGCGGGCTTCGCCTTCGACACCGGCCTCGCCGACGTCAGCGCCTTCCACGCCGTGCTCATGGACGACATCCCGAGTTTCAGCCTGCCCGAAGACATCGCGGCCCTGGGCGCCTCGGTGGGCGGTACGCCGACGACCGTGGCTGGCCCCGGCAGCGTCGCCGACCTGGCCGGCCCCGACGGCCTGTTCTTCGCGCAGGTCATGATGTGGAATCCTGTGGAGGTCCCCGACGCCCCCGAGCAGTACAGCGGCGTGCTCGCCTGCTGGCTCGATCTGTCGGGGATACTGCACGCACGCCCGCTCGAAACGGGCAGCATCGACCTCTCGGCGGCCGTGGGAGTCGACGCGGACGGCGCCCCGGTCGTCTCGTTCCCCTTCGCGATCCCAGGCTTCTAGGGCACCGCCGCCTCCAACGCTTGACCTCCGAGGCGCCAGGCGCTCAGTCCCGCGCCGCCGCCACCAGTTCGGCCGCCCGCCGCTCCATGCTGGCCAGCAGCGACAGCTGCGTGCGGGCGCGATCCAGGTTGTGCCCCGGGCGATGCACCTTGAAGTAGACGTCACCGGCCAGGTGATCGCCGAGGAAGCGCAGGCCCGTCTCCCAGGTGATCAGCTTCGCCGACGACAGCAGGTGGTCACGCTCGGCATCGGTGAGGATCGCGCCGGCGGTGGAGAGGTAGCCGCGCGCGAGCGCCCCGTAGAGTTCGGGCTCCACGGCCACCTTGTCGAGATCGCGCTCGTCCTCGGCGGCGCGGCAGCCGGCGGTGCGCACGAGATCCCCGAAGTCGTAGAGCGAGAGCCCCGGCATGGTCGTCTCCAGGTCCACGACGCACAGCGCCTCGCCGGTCTCGTCGTCGATCATGACGTTGTTCAGCTTGGTGTCGTTGTGCGTCACGCGCTCGGGCGCCTCGCCGCGCTCGTGCAGGCGCAACAGCACGTCGGCCAGGGGGCGACGCGCCCGGTACCCGGCGATCTCGGCGACGCAGCCGCTCGCGCGGCCGGCGGCATCGTCCCCGACAGCCCGCTCGAACCGGGCCAGGCGCGTCGGGCTGTGGTGGAAGTCCGCGATGGTCTCGTGCAGGCGTTCCCCGGGCAGGTCCACGAGCAGGGCCTGGAACCGCCCGAAGGCCGCCGCCGCGCCGAACGCCATCTCCGGCGCCCCGACCACGTCGTGGGTCGAGGCGCCCTCCACGAAGTCGTACGTGCGCCAGGCGCCACCGTCGTCGTCGAACCAGACGCTGTCTCCGTCGTGCGACGGGATCACGGTCAGACAGCGGCGACCGAGGTCGGCCACGCCCTCGCTCGCGAGGCGGGCGCGCAGGTGGCGCGTGACCCGATCGATGTTCTGCATCACCTCGGCCGGCCGCGGGAACACGACCTGGTTGATGCGCTGGTGCAGATAACACACCAGCCCGGCGTGCGTCCGGTAGACCGCGCGCCAGGTGTCGTTGATGTGCCCGCCCCCGTAGCGTGCCGCCGACACGTAGTCGCCGGAGAGGCGGAAATGGGAGCCGACATGGGCGAGATCGGGCATGCGCGAGAAGGATGGAGGCGCCGGGATCGATCGTCAAGGACGAGGCGCCACGCCCCGCCGTCACCAGGCCCGCGGCGCCGCGCTACCATGGGCCGTCCACGAGATCGGGTCCGCGCTCGTGGGCCCCACGGAGGTCGATCGATGCGCCCGGTCCTGCTCGCCCTGTTCGCGCTCGTGCTCTTGCTCCCCGACGCCCACGCCTTCCAGATCCGCGGCGAAGACGGTCGCGCCAAGGCCGCGCGGGACTACCCCATGCGCGGCCGCTCGGGTCGCACGCCGGACTCGGCCGACAACGATCCGCGCAAGCAGGAGCGCGAGTTCGAGGGTGAGGGTGACGGTGCCGACGGCGTCACCACGCGGCCGCGCTCGGCGGTCGGACGCAGGCTCGACCCCAACGGGAGCTGGCAGCTGTGGTGGGAGCTGCACCGCGATGAGCTGCTCGCCGATGCGTCCCTGATCCCCACCGGCGCGGCCAGTGGCCTCGGGCCACTGAGTGGACGCGGCCGTCGCGCCGAGCGCTTCCTGGACCGCCCCGCCGGCGCTCCCGACGCGGTGCTCCCGGTGCTGCGGGAGATCCTCGGCTCCGACACCGAGGCCCTCGTGCGCGCGCGCGCGGTGCTGGCCCTCGGCCGCGTGGCCGGCCCGGTCCCCACCGACGAGGAACTGCTCGCCATCAGCACGCCGCTCGCGGACTCCACGCTGTTGGTGCAGGAGGCGGCGACGCTGGCGCTCGGCGTGACCGGCGAACCCGACGTGCTGCCCGTGCTCGTGGATCTGCTGCACGACAACGGACCCGGGCGCGCCGTGGTCGGCGGCGGCAGCGTGCCGTGGACGGTGCGCGCGCGGGCCGCCCTCGCCATCGGCCTGATCGGCACGCCCGAGGCGCTCGAGCCGCTCATGGCCGCGGTCGCGGAGACCGGCTTGAACCATGAGGTGCGCGGCGCCGCGGTGCTCGGCCTGGCGTTGGTGCAGGGCACGGCCGCCGATCGCGCGTCGCAGTTCCTGGTGCGCCGGCTGGACGAGGGCGAACCCCAGCGTTCGATCGCCGCCACCATGGCCATCGCCCTGGGCAAGCTCGGTCATCCCATCGCGGTGCCGTTCCTGAACGACCTCGCGCGGACCGAGGGGAAGGATCTGCTGCTGCGCCAGTGCGCCACCGTCGCGCTCGGGCGCGCGGCGTCGATGGACGACACCGCCGTCGTGCGGGGCCTCATGGAGCGGGCCGTGGACGCCGGCGATGAACTCGTGCGCCACGAATCCCTGCTGGCGCTCGGTCGGATCGCGGGCCGGTCCGCGCGACCGGGCGACGTCGCCCTGAACCAGGAGCTCCGCCGCACGCTGGTGAAGCAGGTCCAGAAGCCCGACCGCCGCGTGGATCGTCCCTGGGCCTCGCTGGCGCTCGCGCTCTCCTCACGCGACGACGAGGCCGAACGGCGCGCGGCCATCGAGGTCGTCTCGGCGGCCTTCGAGGACGAGAACGACCCGGTGATCAAGGGCGCCCACGCGCTGGCGCTGGGTCTGCTCGACGCGCAGGACCGGCGGCGCGACCTGTTGAAGACGTTCCGGAGTACGCGCGACGAGATCCTGAAGGGCTACGTCGCCGCGGCGTTGGGCCTGCTGTCCGACGCCCAGGCCGAGGGAGCGCTGCTCGTCGATCTCGGGTCGGCTTCGACGTCCGATTCGTATCGCCGGCACCTCGTGCGCGCGCTGACGCTGATCGCCGCGAAGCGCACCACGCCCGCGCTGTTGGATGTGCTCGGCCGCCACGGCGCCAGCGAGGCGCAGGCGTCGGCCGCCGAGGCGCTGGGCCGCTTGCGCGACGTGGAGTCGGTGCCGGCGCTGGCCGCGCTGGCGCGCAACCCGGGCACCCCGGCGGTGACGCGCGCGACGGCGACGGCGGCGCTGGGCCTGATCGCGGAGAAGACGCGCATGCCGTGGTCGGTGCGGGTGGTGCAGGACACGCACCTGCTGGTGGAGCTGGAGACGCCCTGGTTGATGTTGGACCTGTAGGGGGCCGCTCAGCCCCGCCCCCCACCCAACTGCCCGCACGCCGCCATCACCCGGTCCCCCTTCGTCACCCTTCTCCGCACCGCCACCCCCGCCTCGCGCAACCACCCCACAAAGCGCGCCACCTCCTCTTCGCTCGGCCGCCGCGCCACCGGCGCGCTCCCCGGGTTGTACGGGATCAGGTGTACCCACACGCGTCCGAGCGGCGCGCAGAACTCCGCGATGCCCCGCGCGTCCGCGCGCGTGTCGTTGATCCCGGGCAGCAGGCACCAGTGCACGCCGAGCGCGAGGTTCTTGCGCTGCCGGTAGTCGACCAGCGCGCGCTGCACCTCCGCCAGCGGCCAGCGCTTCGCGATGGGCATGAGCTCGGCGCGCTGCGCATCGTTCGAGGCGTTCAAGCTCAGCGACAGGTTCAACCGCTTCCAGCCCAGCGACGCCAGCCTCCGGATCCCGTCCACGTGGCCCACGGTGCAGACCGTCAGCCGGTCGCGCGCGAAGGCCAACCCGCGGCGGTCGGTGAGCACGGCCAGCGCGTCGAGGAGCGCGTCGGCATTGTCGAGCGGCTCGCCCATGCCCTGGAACACGATCGTGCGCGGCCGCCAGCCGAGCCGCGCCCGCACGGCCACGACCTGACCGACGATCTCGTGCACGCCCAGGTTGCGACGCAGACCGCCCAGCCCGGTCTCGCAGAAGGTGCAGCCGCGCGCGCAGCCCACCTGGCTCGACACGCACAGCGCCTCGCGCCCGCGCCCCATGGGCAACCGCACGCACTCGACCGTCTCGCCGTCGGCGAGGCGCAGCACGACCTTGATCACGCCGGGCACCGTGGCCCGCTCGCCCGTCGAGTCGCCCGCCCTCTCGCCCGTCGAGTCACCCGCAGCGTCGGCCGCCCACTCGCCCGCCGTGCCTCCGACCGTTTCCACCAGTTCCGGCAGCGTCAACGCGAACGCGTCCCGCCACGCTCCCACCGCCCGCGGGCCCAGCGCCTCCTGCTCCGGCGCGAACACGCCCTGCCGCGCGGCACGGCCCACGATCGCCGCCGCGGCGCCGGCTCCACGCGGACACTGCCGCCGCGCGACTTCGGCGATCGCCGTCGAGGGCCGCGACAGCAACTCGATGCGCGCTGCGGGTGCGCCCATGGCGACTCGCACGGGATGCTACCCCTTCCGGAAACCCAGCGCGAAGCCCACCATCAGCGCGCCCGCCGACGGCAGCTTGTGCTTGAGGACCTCCTGCCAGGTCTCGCCCTCCTGCACGTTGAGGATCACGCCGTTGACCACGTCGAGGGCCTTGCTCCAGTCGACCGTCGCGATCTCCAGGTAGGCCAGGCCCTGCACGGCGAGGAACAGGATCGCGGCGAAGATCAGCAGCAGCTTCAGGACCTTGCGGCCGAGGTAGCCCACGCCGAAACCGATCAGCGCGAAGAAGCTGCCCTCGGTCAGGTAGGGCAGCGCCTCGGCCAGCGCGTCACCGCTCGGGGTGCCGGCCGCGGAGGCGGACTCGCTCAGCCCGGACACCAGGCCGCTCGCCCCCGTCGGCGGCCCGCTGCCGCCGCCCTCGGAGAGCATCGCCCGCGCGCCGGCCGAACCCGCGGCCAGGACGACGAGCACGACGAACACCACGGCCTTGAAGGACACCTTGCACCTCGTGAGGGGAACCTCTGCGACACCGGAGCGGGCCACCACGGGCCACCGTCGCCGAGGGGTCATCGTACCGCTCTGCCCGGCCCTACTCCTCGACGAAGCGCGGGAACACGCCCTCGGGCTTGTCGAGCGGCGTGCCGCCCGGGATCGCGCCGCCCTCGCCGAGCGCGCCGAAGTCGCGCGCGTCCGGGCCGCGGCCCATCTGGTCCAGCATCCTGGCCGCGCTGCCCGGGCACCAGGGCTGCAACAGGATCGCCACGTGGCGCACGACCTCGGCCAGCACCGCGAGCACCGTGGCCATGCGCGCGGTGTCGGTCTTCTTGAGCTGCCACGGCGCTTGCGCATCGACGTAGCGGTTGGCGTGCCCGACCAGCTCGAGCAACCGGGCCAGGGCGCCGGTGATGTCCTGTCGGTCGAGCAGCGGGCGCATCACGTCCACCAGGCCGTGGGTCAGCGCCAGCAGGGCGCGGTCCTCGTCGGTGAACTCGCCCGGGCCGGGGAACACGCCGTCGCAGTTCTTGTGGATCATCGACAATACGCGCTGGCACAGGTTGCCGATGTCGTTGGCCAGCTCGCCGTTCAGGCGTCCGACCAGCGCGCGAGGGCTGAAGTCCCCGTCCTTTCCGAACGGCACCTCGCGGAACAGGAAGTAGCGCACCGCGTCGACGCCATAGGTCTCGACCAGCGCCACCGGGTCGATCACGTTGCCGAGGCTCTTGGAGATCTTCTGGCCCTCGTTGGTCCACCACCCGTGCGCGAAGATGCGCCGCGGCGGCGCCAGTCCGGCGGCCAGCAGGAACGCCGGCCAGTACACCGCGTGGAAGCGCAGGATGTCCTTGCCGACCATGTGCACGTCGGCGGGCCAGAACTCCCGGTAGAGCTCGGCCTCGGTGTCGGGGAACCCGCAGGCGGTGATGTAGTTGGTCAGCGCGTCGAGCCAGACGTACATGATGTGGCTGTCGTCGCCGGGGACGGAGATGCCCCAGCGGAAGCTCGTGCGCGAGATGGACAGGTCGCGCAGGCCGCCCTCGACGAACGACACCACCTCGTTGCGCCGTGTCTCGGGCAGGATCATGTCCGGGTGCCGCTCGTAGAGCTCGAGCAGCGGCTCGGCGAACGCGGAGAGCTTGAAGAAGTAGCTGGGCTCCTCGGTCCACTCCACCGGCGCGCCGGTGGGCGCCAGCCTGCTTCCGTCGGGACCCTCGGTGAGTTCGTCCTCGGTGTAGAAGGCCTCGTCGCGCACGGCGTACCAGCCGGCGTAGCTGCCCTGGGTGATCCAGCCGTTGTCGGCGATGGCCGTCCACAGCGCCTGGGCCGCCTCGACGTGCCGCGGCTCGGTGGTGCGGATGAACTGGTCGTTGCTGCAGTCGAGCAGCGTGGTCAGCTCGCGGAACGACGCGGAGACCTGGTCACAGAAGGTCTGCGGATCCACTCCCGCCGCCTCCGCCGACTTCTCGACCTTCTGCCCGTGCTCGTCGGTGCCGGTCAGGAACAGGACGCGCCGGCCATCCAGTCGCGCGAACCGGGCCAGGACGTCGCAGGCCAGCGTCGTGTAGGCGTGACCGATGTGCGGCCGGTCGTTGACGTAGTAGATCGGCGTGGTGACGTAGAAGGGCGGGCGCGCGGTCATGGGCCGGACGGTACCCCTGACCGCCGGGCCGATCAAACGTCCGCGAGCGGCCCCGTGAAGCTGGCCTGCATCGCCGACGATGACTGCGTGTTCCCGAGGTTGGTGGGCACACCTGGACTCCGGGTCTGGCGCGCCGCCGCACACTCACATGTTGCGGCGGTACTGCCCCCCGACCTCATAGAGCGCCTTGCTGATCTGCCCCAGGGTGGCGACCTTGGTGGCCTCGAGCAGGCCCTCGAAGACGTTGCCGCCCTCGGTGGCCGTGCGCTGCAATCGGGCCAGGGCCTCGGGCGCACGCTCGGCGTTGCGCGCGACGAAGGCGTTGCGCGAGCCGATGGCGAAGGCCTTCTCCTCGGTGGTCGAGCGGATCACCTCGTCGGGGATCACCGTCGGCGAGCCCTGCGGATCCAGGAAGGTGTTCACGCCGACGATCGGCAGCCGGCCGTCGTGCTTGAGCGACTCGTAGTAGAGCGACTCCTCCTGGATCTTGCTGCGCTGGTACATGCGCTCCATGGCGCCCAGCACGCCGCCCCGCTCCGACAGGCTGCGAAACTCGGTCAGCACGGCCTGCTCCACCAGCTCGGTGAGCTCCTCGATGACGAAGGCACCCTGCAACGGGTTCTCGTTCTTCGAGAGTCCCAGCTCCTTGTTGATGATCAGCTGGATCGCCATGGCGCGGCGCACGCTCTCTTCGGTGGGCGTGGTGATGGCCTCGTCGTAGGCGTTGGTGTGCAGGCTGTTGCAGTTGTCGGAGATCGCGTAGAGCGCCTGCAGCGTGGTGCGGATGTCGTTGAAGCCGATCTCCTGCGCGTGCAGCGACCGGCCCGAGGTCTGGATGTGGTACTTGAGCTTCTGGCTGCGCTCGTTCGCGCCGTACTTGAGGCGCATGGCCCGCGCCCAGATGCGCCGCGCCACCCGGCCGATGACCGCGTACTCCGGATCGAGCCCGTTGCTGAAGAAGAACGACAGGTTGGGCGCGAAGTCGTCGACGGCCATGCCGCGCGAGAGGTAGTACTCCACGAAGGTGAACCCGTTGGCCAGGGTGAAGGCGACCTGGCTGATCGGGTTCGCCCCGGCCTCGGCGATGTGGTAGCCGCTGATCGACACCGAGTAGAAGTTGCGCACCTTGCGGGTGATGAACGACTCCTGGATGTCGCCCATCATGCGCAGCGCGAACTCGGTGCTGAAGATGCAGGTGTTCTGGGCCTGGTCCTCCTTGAGGATGTCCGCCTGCACCGTGCCGCGCACCTGGGTCATGACCTCGGCGGCGATGCCGTCGTAGGTCTCCCGCGGCAGCACCTCGTCGCCGCTCACGCCCAGCAGCAGCAGCCCCAGGCCGTCGTGGCCCGGCGGCAGCTCGCCGCGGTAGCGCGGGCGTTCGGCGCCGCGCTGCTCGTAGAGCCGGTCGATCTTGCGCTCGACCTCGTCCACCAGGCCGTGCTCGCGGATGTGCTTCTCGCAGCCCTGGTCGATGGCCGCGTTCATGTAGAAGCCCAGCAGCATGGGCGCGGGGCCGTTGATGGTCATCGAGACCGAGGTGGCCGGCGCCGTGAGATCGAAACCCGAGTAGAGCTTCTTGGCGTCGTCCACGGTGCAGATCGACACGCCCGAGTTGCCCACCTTGCCGTAGATGTCGGGGCGCTCGTCGGGGTCCTCGCCGTAGAGCGTGACCGAATCGAAGGCCGTCGACAGGCGCTTGGCCGGCATGCCCGCCGACACGTAGTGGAAGCGACGGTTGGTGCGCTCGGCGCCCCCCTCTCCGGCGAACATCCGCGCCGGGTCCTCGCCCTCGCGCTTGAGCGGGAACACTCCGGCGGTGTACGGGAAGTGCCCCGGCGCGTTCTCGGTCAGCAGCCAGCGCAGCACGTCGCCCCAGTCCTCGTAGCGCGGCAGGCAGACCTTGGGGATCTGCAGGTGGCTGAGCGACTCGGAGAGCAGATCCTGCTCGATGACCTTGCCGCGCACCTCGAAGCGGTACTTGCTCGCGCGATAGCGGCGCGTCATCGCCGGCCACTCTTCCAGCAACCGGCGGCACTCACCGTCGAGCGAGCGCTCCAGCTCCTGGTACATGTCGACCAGGTCGCGCACGGCGTCGGACTCGTCCTTGACGTGCTCGACCACGCGCACGCTGTCGCCGTCGCCGGAGATCTGCAGGGTCTTGCGCCCCACCTCGCCGCGCAGGGCCTCGATCGCGCCGGCCATGCGGTACATGCGGCGTGCGATGGCGGACTGCTCGTCGACGAACTTCGCGGCCGCCTCGCAGGTCTCCACGATCTCGGCCAGGTAGCGGCTGCGCTCGGGTGGGATCACCTGGGTCTTGGCGCTCGCGGCGTCGTCGGTCTCCAGCGCGCTGGCCAGGTCCGCGCCGGTGCGCCGCACCAGGGTGTCCATCAGCTGCCGGTACAGCCGGCTCGTGCCCGGGTCCTGGAACTGGCTCGCGATCGTGCCGTGGATCGGCAGGTCCCGGTCGTCGCCCTCGAACTGCACGTGGTTGCGCCGGTACTGCTTGCGCACGTCACGCAACGCGTCCAGCGACCCGCGCTTGTCGAACTTGTTGATCGCGATCACGTCGGCGAAGTCGAGCATGTCGATCTTCTCGAGCTGCGTGGCCGCGCCGTACTCGGCGGTCATCACGTAGAGCGACACGTCGCTGTGCTCGGTGATCTCGGTGTCGGACTGGCCGATCCCGCTGGTCTCGACGATGATCAGGTCGTAGCCGGCGACCTTGCAGATATCGATCGACTCCTGGACGTGGCGCGACAGCGCCAGGTTGCTCTGGCGCGTGGCCAGGCTGCGCATGTAGACGCGGCTCGAATCGATCGCGTTCATGCGGATGCGGTCGCCGAGCAGGGCCCCACCGGTCTTGCGCTTGGACGGGTCCACCGAGATCACGGCCACCGTGCGCTCGGGGAAGTCGGCCAGGAAGCGGCGCACCAGCTCGTCCACCAGCGAGGACTTGCCGGAGCCGCCCGGGCCGGTGATGCCCAGCACGGGCACCGTGCGATCGCCGAGGGCATCCCGCAGCGACGCGCGCAGTGCGTCCGAGACCTCGGGGTGGTTCTCGGCGCTGGAGATCAGCCCCGCCACCTCGCCCGGGACGCGCGCGGGCAAGCGCGTGACCTGCCCGTTGACCGACGCGCTGCCCTTGGGGAAGTCGCAGATGCGCAGGACGTCGTCGATCATGCCCTGCAGCCCGAGGCGACGCCCGTCGTCGGGCGTGTAGATGCGGTCGATGCCGTAGGCCTGCAGCTCGGCGACCTCGGTGGGCAGGATCGTGCCGCCGCCGCCGCCCACGATGCGCACGTCCGCGCCGCGCTCCTCGAGCAGGTCGTGCATGTACTTGAGGAACTCGACGTGGCCGCCCTGGTAGCTGGTCAGCGCGATGCCCTGGGCGTCCTCCTGGATCGCGCAGTCCACGATCTCGCGCACCGAGCGGTTGTGCCCGAGGTGGATGACCTCCGCACCGCCGGCCTGGAGCAGCCGACGCATGAGGTTGATGGCCGCGTCGTGCCCGTCGAAGAGCGACGCCGCGGTGACGATGCGGATCGGGTTCGTCGGGCGGTACGGCATGGAGGCTCTCGCGGGGGCGGGTCGCGACGACACGCCGGAAGGCCGCGTCGCCATCCCGGATGATACCGGATCCGCGCGCGTCTCCGGCCCCCGGAGACCTCCGTGAACCTCACCGCGAAAGCGCCCGCCCGCGTCACATCCCGAACGGAATCGACACGACCCGCAAGTGGGATCGCGGGCTTCGACGGCCTCCGTGCAACGGACCTGCCGGGCCCGGACGCGTGCTACGCTCGACCCGCGAACCTGGGCCGTGCAACGGGCCACGCCCGCGGAGATACCCATGCCGTCTTCCCACCGACCGACCGCTCCCGCCTCCCGCGCCTTCGGCGTGCTGGCGTCGTGCGCCCTGGCCCTCTCCCTCTCGCCCGTCTCCGCGCAGGACGACGTCCTGACCGCGGCCTGGGGCAACGACGGCGTGTTCCAGTTCGACCCGGACGGCACGCTCATCACGCAGCTCGTGACCACCGGCAGCGGCACGCTCGACGGCGGCCACGAGCTGACCATCGGCCCCGAGGGCGACCTCTACGTCACGTCCTTCGAGAACGACAAGGTGCTGCGCTACGACGGCGTCACCGGCGCCTTCGTGGGCGAGTTCGTGACGGCCGGCGCCGGCGGCCTCGACGGCCCGGTGCACTGCGTCTTCGGCCCCGACAAGGACCTCTACGTCGCCAGCTTCAACAACGGCGGCGTGCTGCGCTACGACGGGACGACGGGCGCGTACCTCGACGACTTCATCGCCCCCCTGTCGATCCCGTCCTTCTTCTCCGAGTACCTGGCCTTCGGCCCGAACGGCAACCTGTTCGTGTCCGCCGGCCCGGTCCTCAGCAGCATCGTCGAGTTCGAAGGGGAGACCGGCGCGCTCCTGGGCGCCTTCGTGGACCCGGGCAGCGGGGGCCTCACCGACGGCCACGCGTTCACCTTCGGTCCCGACGGGCGCCTGTACGTGTCGTCCTTCGGGTCCGCCGAGGTCATGCGCTACCACGGCACGACCGGCGCGTTCCTCGGTGTCTTCGTGGCGGCCGGGTCCGGCGGCCTCGACGCGCCGCACGGGATCCGCTTCGGTCCCGATCAGGAACTCTACGTCTCGTCGTGGGAGACCGATCAGGTCCTGCGCTACGACGGCAAGACGGGCGCGTTCATCGACGTGTTCGTGGCGGCCGGCGTCGGCGGCATCAACAAGCCGCAGGGCGTGGTCTTCCGACCGGGACAGCAGCTGCAGTTCTACGGGCCCAATCCCGGGCTGATCAACGTGGTGAACACCTGGGAGGCCAAGCAGGTCACGCCCGGCAACATCGTCACCATGGTCTTCGGGCTCGCGCCGATCTTCGTGAAGATCAAGGCCTGCCCCGGAACCTCGCTGCAGACGCTTCCGATCGTGACCCTGGGCATCCCCGCCGACGGCACGGGGACAGCGACCCTGCCGGCCCTGATCCCGGCCGTGACGCTGGGCGTGACGCTCTACAGCCAGGCCATCGACATCACCGACTGCCGGTCGTCGACGGTCACCAAGGTCACCTTCCAGTAGCGGTTCGCGGCGTTAGGAACCCGCCGCCCAGGCGTCTGGCCTGCGAGCCCGGGCCTCTCCAGCACGCGTCGATCGGCGCGTGATCGCGGCGGGGCACGGATCGTCACACCGATCTCTTCACCATCCGAAAGACGCCACGACTTCGCGTCGCGGCGTGATCCCACGGATCGCGGATCCGGTGACACAATGACTCCGGACACCACACTTCCCGGGCAGAGAGTGAATCATGAGAGCAGTCGCGATGGCCTTCGTCCTCTTGCCGACCCTGGCGGTCGCCCAGGTCGAAGAGCGCACCCTTTTCGCCGGCGACGCCGTCGAGCACCTGCTCGGCGGGATCTCCTCGGACCAGTTCGAGGCCAAGCCGGACATCTCCCACGACCTGTTGACCCTGTACTACGCCTCGGCCAAGCCCGGCGGCCAGGGCGAACTCGACCTGTGGGTCACCGAGCGAGCGGCGCAGGGCGAACCCTTCGGGCCGTCGACCAACGTCGCCGAGCTCAACAGCCTCGGCCGCGACCACACGCCGTCGACCAATGCCGACAGCACCTACATCGTGTTCTCGTCCAGCCGTGACGGCGGCCTGGGCTCCGACGATGCCTGGGAAGCGTCGCGCAGCAGCGCCGACGTGCCCTGGGAGGCGCCGGTCCACATCGCCGTGCTGAGTTCGGACAAGCGCGACATGGGCTACACGATGACGCCCGACGCGCTGTGCCTGTACTTCACGAGCAACCGTGACACCCCCGGCGGAGAACTCGAGGGCGACTTCGACCTCTACACCTCCACGCGTCCCGACACGGCGTCACCCTGGGGCGCCCCGACCAAGATCGATGAACTCAACACCGAGACCTCGGTCGAGAAGTTCCCCTCGGTCACGGGCGACAACCTCACGCTCTACTACGCCTCGAACCGCCCGGGCAGCGTGCCCAACAGCGAGGGGGACCCGAGCGACGACACCTGGGTCGCCATGCGCCCCACCACCGACTCGCCCTGGACCCTCGTCGAGAACGTGTTCGAGACCAACACGTCGGCCAACGAGTACCTGATGTCGGTGGCCGACGACGCCAGCGAGTTCTTCTACACCGCCGACGGACCCACTTCGCTGGGCAGCTTCGATCTCTATCGCACCATGGCCATCCCCGGCGTGGTCCGCTACGGCGCCGCCACCGAGGGTGTCTTCGGTGCGCCGCGTCTGCGTCCGTTGGGCACGCCCGCCGTGGGCAACCTCGACTTCGCCCTGGAGGTCACCCAGATCTCGCCCGACGGCCTGGGCATCCTGCTGGTCACGCCGGCCGACGTGAACCCCGGCCCGCTGCTGGTCGACATCGACGGTCCGTTCTTCCGGGTCACCTTCCAGAACAAGCTCGACGGTGTCCCCAGTGGCGTGATCCCGTCGCCGATCCCGGTCGTGCCGGAGCTGATCGGTCAGACCTGGTACCTGCAGGCCCTCGTCTTCGACGAGGAGGGCGCCGGCTTCCTGGGCAAGCAGCCCATCGCCGCCACGCCCGGCATCCGCCTCACCGTCCAGGCGCCGTAGGGAGCGGTGGACAGCCAGCGCTTCCTGGCGGGGGCACGGGTGTCCGCCGGGCGGTGCGAGGGGAACCTCCGCGCCTCCCCTCGCACCGCCCGGCTCCCGCTAGGAGCTTGCGCTCACAGATCGGGAATTGAAGGGAGCGATGGATCGGTCCAGAATTGGGCATGGGACAGATAGTTTTCGAGGCGAAGCCTCGAGTGTTTGAGCAGCAGATCTCCTGTCCAAGAACAGCGAGGCCCGGCAAGGTCCGCCAAACAGCTATCTGCGGCGCCGAGTCTACGGCGTCGTGCCGACCACGCCGTTGCTGGCCGCGAACCCCGAGGGACCGCCCGCGTCCTGCACCCAGGCCTGGTACCAGGTCTGGAATCCCGGCGGCACGCCGACCGGCCAGACGAAGCCGAACGCCAGGGTGCCCGCGCCGGTGCCCAGCCCGACGACCACGTCGGCGGCCGGAACCAGCACGCCGCCCTTGAGCGGCGCGAAGACCGCGCTCGTCCCCACGATGAAGAAGGCCGTGCTGGCCGGCGCCGCGTTGGTCAGCGAGAGGTCGATGGTGGTACCGCCGACCAGCGTTCCGGTCAGCTCGAGCACGGGCTCGCCGCTGGTGCCGGCCAGGCCGTTGCCGAGATCGGTGAAGGGACTGTCCGGCGCGAGCTCGAGGGCGCCCATGTCCACGATCGGTGCCGCGCCCACGCCGGTGTCCACGGTGCCGGGGTCATCCACGAAGCGATCGCCGCCAGCGAAGTCCACCGTCGTCCCGAGCGGGACGGCCGCGTTGTTGCCGGCGTCCACGGCGGACGAGCCTGCGGTGAGCGTGAAGTCACCACCGGCCGCGTCGGCGAACAACGGATCGGTGTCCACGTTGCCGGTGCCGGCGAAGGTGCCCATGACCACCGAGTAGGTCACGTCGCTGGCGAGGTTCACCTGGGCGGCCTGGCTCATGTCGCCGCCCGGGCCGATGTTGCCCCAGAGGACACAGTTCACGACGGTCGAGTTGGGCGAGTTCTGCGCACGCACCCCGCCGACGTTGTTCACCGTCGAGGTGTTGCCCACGATCGTGCAGTTGCGCACCTGGGTGTTGCCGCCGGTGCCCATCCACAGGGCGCCACCGCCACCGCTGCCGGTGGCGACGTTGCCGGTGAAGACGCAGTTGTTCACGACCACGCCGCTGGTCGAGAAGATCTCGAGCGCACCGCCGCGGTCCGCCGTGTTGTCCTTGAACAGACAGCGCTCGAAGAGCACCGCGCCGCCGCCGGCGATGTCGAAGGCGCCGCCGAAGGAGTTCCCGTCGCCGTCCTCGAAGGAGCAATCGGTGAAGCTCGGGGCCGCGTTGCTGATCACGTATCCGGACGCGCCGCCGAAGGTGCAGCGATGGTCGATGAAGCGGCACTGCAGGATGGTCGGGCTGGCGGCGTTCGTGCACAGGATGCCCGCGCCCGAGTCGTTGTTGCCGGTACCGTTGGCGAAGCCCGAGGTGATCGTGAAGCGGTCGAGTACGGCGGTCGCGTTCGCGCCGGGCGAGGTGACCACGTGGTAGCTGTTCTCGGCGATGAAGCCCCCCGCGCCGTCGTCGTCGCCAGCGAGATCGCCGGTGAGGATCGAGACGGCCGTGCCCACGGGCGGGCGCTCGGCGGGCGAGGCCTCGCCCCCGGCGAATCCGCCGTACACCGCGACGCCGGTCTTCAGCGCGAAGGAGATCGTGCGCAGGCCGGTGTTCGTCGGCCGGTAGGTCCCCGCGGCGACGTAGATGTCGTCGGTGGCCACGGACGCCGTGAGGGCGGCCTGCAGGCCGTCGGGGCCCTGGAACGCATCGGCCCAGCTGGAGCCGTCGTCGGCACCGGTGGTCAGCCCTGCATCGACGTGGAGCGTGTCGGCCGAGGCGGTCGGGGTGAGGGCGAGAGCCAGGCAGAGGACGGGGAGCAGACGGAGATCGGGCCGGCGCATGGGGAGCATCCAGGGTGTCGGGGGAGAAACCGAGCCCTCCACTGTACCGCGAGGGCGCGCCGTCGTGGGACCGCCCCCCGGGCGCTGCCGCCGGCGCTGCCGCCGGCGCTGCCGCGACACGCTGCCGTCCGACACGCTGCCGTCCGGCAGGCGCCGCTGCTAGAAGCTCCCGTCCAGCAAGGTCACGGCCGTGGACGAGCCCATGATCTTGCCGCCACCCGTGGGAAAATGCAGCGCGGCGAGGTGGATCGTCAGCGCCTCGATGCCCGCGCCGAGTTCAGGCACGGTCACCGGCAGGTCCAGCGCACCCGCCGGCCCGAGGGGCAGTGACGACGGCACCACCGTGAACGGCGACGCGAGCAGCAGGGCGCCGTTGAAGCCCGGCACGAACGCGTGCTCCTGCCCCACCGAGTAGAGCAGGAAGGCGACGTCATCGGGCGCGCCGGTCAGGGAGAGCGTCAGCGTCTGCCCCTCCCGCACCGGCGAGTTGCCCGAGAGCGAGCGCGTCGTGCCCGCGATCGACACCGGCCCAGGACCCGCCGCGACGAACACCTCCGCGCCGTCCGTGCCATCGGCGCAGCCGGCACCGCCCGCGCCGCCCAGTCCGCCGGTGAACACCGAGTCCTGCGTGCGCACCAGCGAACTCGCCGCGAAGATCCCCAGGCCGTGGCCGCCGTTGCCGCCGTTCGTGCACGGGTCGGGCGGGCTCGGTTCCAGGCCGTGGCCGCCGCCGCCACCGGTGAGGCTGCTGCCGGTGACGAACAGCTCGTCGCCCCCGTCCGCGCGCAGACCGACACCGCCGATGCCGCCCGGGAAGGGCACGCCGAGCTTGTCGTCGATGAAGCCGTCGTTGCCGGGACCGGCGACCACGGTGCACTCCTCGATGAAGGCGTCGCTCTGGAACGAGCGCAGCCCCGTGGCCGGCTTGGTCGTGGCCAGGTCGCAGCGGACCCAGGCCACCGAACCGGCCTGGAACATGGCCCCCGCCTCGGCGTCGATGTCCTCGACCCAGAGCGAACCGGTGGAGGTGCGCACGTCGAGCAGGCCCGAGAGCAGGCCGTCGGGCTCGATGCGGAAGCCGCGCAGCACGACGTCGTCGTTGCCGCCCAGGTTCTGCACCGTGATCAGGCTGGTGAAGCGCACGCTCGCGCCCGCGTCGCCGACGACCGCAAGGGCCTTGGCGGTGACCGTGAAGCCGGGGTAGGTCCCGTCGCGCACGAGGATCGTGTCCCCGTCGGACGCGGCGTCCACGGCGCTCTGCACGTCGGTGAAGTCCACGCCGGGGCCGGCGAGGTCGTCCACCACGTGGAGCACGCCCTGCGCGGCGGCCGGCAGCGACAGGCACAGGACGGCGAGCACGGATCGGGCCGCGCGCGGCAACATCGACATCAGGTCGCTCCGATTCGAGGCGGCGCCTGCCCGGCGCAGCCGCGAGGGTCACGTCGCTTCCGTCGGGACTGACTCTATCACGGGTCCGATCTAACCGCGTGAGGGCCGATCGAGCGGAGTCGATCCCCGTCGAGCACCCGGATGTCGCCGGACGGATTCCGGAATCCGCGCGAGCCCCACGGATCACCACAACGGTCCTACAATCAGGACGGACCGAGGCGCCGCCGCGCCAGGGAGACGTCCGGGCGAGGGACACACGACTGATGCGCTGGATCGATGCAGGCCGGACTCCGGTCCCGCCGCGCCCCGCGGCCGCGACCGCCGCCGCACGCCGCGCGACCGCGCTGCTCGGCGCGGCGCTCAGCACCGTGCTCACCACGGCGCTCACCACGGTGCTCAGCACCGGGGCCACCGGCCAGACGCCTCCCGCCACCGACTGGCTCGTCGCCGGCTTCGAGAACGACGCCGTGCTGCGCTACGACGCGGCGGGCGGCTACGTCGAGGACTTCTTCCCCATGGGCGCGGGGGGCGCCGACGCCATCCACGACATGGCGCTCGGCCCCGACGGCAATCTCTACGTGCCCTCGGCCTTCACCGCGTCGGTATTGCGTTTCGCCCCCGACGGGAGCTTCCTCGACGTGTTCGTCGCGCCCGGCGACGGCCTGCTGGTCAACCCGGCCGACCTCGTCTTCGGCCCGGACGGGCACCTCTACGTCGCCAGCTTCGACAACGGCGGCGTGATGAAGTACGACCGCGACACGGGCGCCTTCCTCGACTGGTTCGTGACGCCCTTCAGCATCCCGTCGTTCTTCTGCGAGTCGTTGGCGTTCGGCCTCGACGGGGACCTCTACTGCTCGGCCGGCACGGTGCTCAAGAGCGTGCTCCGCTTCGACGGGCAGACCGGCGTGCTCATCGGACCGTTCATCGGCCCCGGCCTGGGCGGGCTCGACGTCCCCCACGGACTCTCGTTCGGCCCCGACGGGCACCTCTACGTCGCCAGCTTCAACACCGACGAGGTGCTGAAGTACCACGGCGTGACCGGCGCGTTCCTGGGGGCGTTCGTCAGCGCCGGAGCGGGCGGACTGTCCAATCCGCACTCGATCATCTGGGCCCCGGACGGAAAGGCCTACGTCGGCTCGAACGGCAGCGACGAGGTCCTCCGCTACGACGGCAAGACGGGCGGCTTCCTGGACACCTTCGTGACCGCCGGTGCCGGCGGGCTCGACAAGCCGCAGATCGTCGTCTTCCGCCCGCCGAGCGAGATGTTCTTCCACGGGCCGACTCCCGGCGTGGCCGGCGCGCTCAACACCTGGACCGTCGAGGGCGCCACGCCGGGGAACACGATCCTGTTCGTGTTCGGCTTCGACCCGTTGATCAAGAAGATCCAGAGCTGCCCCGGCGTGGTGCTGGGCACGCTGCCCTTCGCCATCGTCGGGCTCACCGCCGACGGCAACGGCGTCGCGAGCCTGCCCGCGCTCCTGCCCGCGACCGCCTCCGGCGTGTTGCTCCGCGCCCAGGCGCTGGACATCACCGACTGCCGCGGGTCGACACCGACGAAGTTCCTGTTCCCCTGACGCGCTGCCTGCGCTGGCCCGCTTGACGCTGCGCCCAGGGAATGGGCGTCAGGGCAGGATGATGTTCACGCCCGCCGAGGTGTTGCCCCAGGAGCCGCCGCCGCTGTCGAGCACGACGGCCTGGAGCGTCACCTCGACCCCGCCGAAGCCGCCCGGCAGCGCGAAGTCCACGTCGATCAGCCCGGGCCCCAGGTCCAGCAGCGTGAACGGCGCGCCCAAGTCCACCACGAAGGCGCCCCAGCGCTCGGCGCAGAGCGGCGCGGCCGCCGGAAGGCCCGCCAGCAGGAAGGTCGGCAGACTGCTCGTGCCGAAGGTGTCGATCTCCAGCGTCGGGCCGGCGGTGACCGCCGCGGCGAGCTCCACGTGCGCGGACTCGAAGGCGCCCATGTCCACCTCGGCGACGCCGCCCAGCGAACCGTCCACGCGCCGCGAGTAGCCGTCGAGGTCCAGGCCGCAGACCGTGTCGGCCGGATCGCCGGCGTCCACCAACGACGACCGGATCAGCAGGCGGTAGTCGCCGTTGGCCGCGTCGGTGAAGAACGGCGGGGCGTTGGTGTTGCCCACGCCCGGGTAGCCGCCCTCGATGTCGCTGTAGGTCACGTCGACGGTGCCCCCGAGCACGAAGATCTCGTTGCCGGGCGAAGCCTTGTTGCCGTGGCTGATCGTGCTGACCACGGTGAGCGTGCCGCCGAAGGTCGCCAGGCCCCCGAAGGTGTTGTCGGTGAAGGTGCAGCGCTTCACGGTGGGCGTGCCGCCTTGCACCTCGACCGCGACGTTCTCGCCGTGGACCACCAGGGTGTCGACGATCTCGGGCGCCCCGCCGGCGACGCGGATGGCCGCCCCGCCGAGCTGCCCGTCCATGCGGTTGAGCCGGGCCGAGACCGTCCCGGAGCTGCGCAGCTCCAGGGCCGACCCGGCCAGCCCCGCGCGGTTGGCCACGAACAGGTTGTCGCGGATCACCGCGTCGCCCGAGAACACGGCCACGGCGCCGCCGACCTGCCCGGCGTGGTTGTCGCGGAACTCGTTGTCGATCACCGTCACGTCGCCGCTCCAGACGACGAGGCCGCCGCCCTCGAACAGCGCGGCGTTCTGCTCGAACAGGTTGCCCGCGACGGTCACCGTGCCGCCCGCCGTGCCCACGGCCCCGCCCTCGCCCTCGTCGTTGCGGTTGCGCACGAAGACGTTGTCGCAGAGCACCGCGTGGGTCTCGCCCAGCCAGACGCCGCCGCTGCTGCTGGCCAGGTTGTCGTCGAAGGTGTTGCCCGACAGGCTCACGCCCAGGCTGTCCACGATGGACGCGGCCCCTCCCTGCGAGGTCGCGTGGTTCAGCGACAGCAGGTTGCCGCACAGCGTCAGCCCATGGGCCTGCCGCGCGTAGAGCCCGGCGCCCTCGGTGCCGCTCTCGTCGGTGATCGTGTTGCCCTGGAGCAGCGGCGCGCCTCCGTCCACGAAGACGCCGGTGCCGTACTCGGCGACGTTGTCGGTGACGACGTTGTCGCGCAGGGTCGGCGAGCTGTCGCGGCAGAAGATCCCTCCGCCGGCGAGAGCCGGGAACAGGAGCGTGACCGCCGTGCCGCTGCCCCCGGAGACGGTGAAGCCCTCCAGCAGCGCGCCGGGGCCCTCGCCGCCGTCGAAGGTCACCGTGCTGCCCGGGGCGGGCACGCCGGGGTCGAGGATCGTCACGGCCGCGCCGGCCGTGCTCCGCACCGCCACGTCCTTGCCCAGGTAGTCGATGGTCTCCGCATAGGTGCCGGGCCGGACCTGGATCGTGTCGCCGGACTGCGACGCGTCGAGCGCGGCCTGGATCGTGCAGTAGGGCTCCGCGACCGTGCCGGAACCGGGGCAGCTCACGGCGCCGGCGTCGATGTGGAGCGTGTCGGCCCCGGCGATCGGGGCGAGCAGTCCGGCGAGCAGCAGGGCGGTCGGGAAGGGCGACCGCAGCCCGGCGGGACGAGTCATCGGTTCAGCTCCGGAGGAGGCGGCGGAGACACCCTCATCCTATCTCCAGGTCGGTCCTTCGTGGCTCCTCCCGGCTGGGAACGGCGGATCAGAGCCGGGCGTCGACCTTTGCCCGCACCGAGTTCTCCAACGCGTCCGCTTCCTCGGTGAGCGCGGCGAGCTGTCCGCGCTGTTCAGCCACCCAGGCCGCATCCGTGATCTCGCCCAGGTTGATGCGCACGTTGTAGACGCCGCCGTGGACGCCGGCGCGGGCGATCAGCGCCCCCACGGCGGCGTCGGTCACCGACGCGGGCATGCCCTTCTCGGCCGCGACGTCGCACAGGCGCATCGCCTCCAGACACAACTGCGCCGTGCGGAAGGGCACCGCCGTCGCGTGCTTGTAGCCGTGCTGGATGGCCGTGGCCCGGGCGGCCCTCTCGGCCGGGCTGCCCGCGGGCAGGCGCATGGCGGCCAGCACACCGTTGAACGCCTCGGTGTCGGTGTCGATCGCGCGCAGCAGCTCGTCCTTCAGCTCCTGCCCGCGCAGCGCGACCTGCTCCAGCTCCTCCCGCGCGTTCTCGAAGCCCTTCTTGGACCAGGTCAGGTTGGCGACCATCGCCGCCAGCGCCGCGCCCAGCGAACCGACCAGGGCGGCGATGGAGCCGCCACCGGGCGCCGGCGTCGGGCGACTGACCTCGTCGGCGAGAGCGTTCACGCGCATCGAGGCCAGAGCGCCGTCGGTGGACGGCAGACCCAGCACCGACTTGTCGGCCTCGAACTCGCTCACGTCGCGCAAACCGAGCGACTGTGCC
>JAJDER010000127.1 GCA_029259725.1 Planctomycetota bacterium
CCGCGCGAGCGCGAGGTCTTCGTGCTGCGGGACCTGCAGGGGGAGTCCAGCGCCGACGCCGCCGAGGCCCTGGGCGTGGCCGTGCCCACCGTGCGTTCCATGCTGACCCTCGCGCGTCGCCGGCTGCGCAGCGTGCTCGGCCCGCAGCTCGTCGGTGCCTCGCCCCGCGCCGCGGCCGACCCGGGGGGCGCGCGATGAACGCCGACCACGGCCCCCGCGACGGCGCCGTCCACGGCGAGGGCGAAGGCGTCGATCCGCTCGCGGCGTTGCTCGCCGCCTGGAACGCCGTCGAGGCGCCCGCGCCCGCCGACGCGCTCGTCGACGCCGACGACGACACCCGGCAGGTGGTGGCCTGGATGCAGGCCGGCTGGGCGGCGATCGAGACGCCCGCGCCGGTCGTGCCCGACAGGCCCGCCGCGCGTCGCGGGCTGCGCCTGCGGCTGCTCGAAGGCACCGGGCGTTCGCTCGCCGCCGCGGCCTTGCTGCTGGTGATGCTCGGCGCGCCCCTGCTGCTCACCGGGACCGACACCCCGGACATCGACGGCACGGGCCCGGGCCCACTCGCCGGCCTGGACACCGACACCGGCGCGGGCACTGGTGACGGCACCGGCACGGGCGGCCCCACGCATCCGGCCGCGGGCCTGACCACGCGCCCGCACCCGCAGGTCGTCGCCCTGGCCGACCCGCTCCCCGGCAGCGACGCCCCGGTCCCCACCGGGCTCGAACTGCGCTCCGGCTCCGTGCGCCTGCTGCTCGTCGGCACCGCCACGGCCGGCCTCTGAACTTCCCCCGCGAGATCCCTTCCCACCGAGACGGAACCATGAAGACCATCCCGCTCATCGTCGTCCTCAACGTCCTGCTGTTCCTCGCGGGCCCGCTGCTGGCGCAGTCCACCGACGCCGACGCCGGCTACCCGACCTACTCGCTCGACGAGCTGGAGGTCGAGCTCTACACACCCGAGTTCGTCAACGTGAACGAGCTGTTCGGCACGATCCGCGCGACCTACGGTCGCAGCTTCCTGGTCAGCGAGAACGGCTCGATCCAGGACGCACCCCGCAACGTGCAGATGCTCGGTGACTCACTGCTCATCTACGACACCGCCGACTACCGGACGCGGGTGCTGGCGGCCGCGGAGAAGCTCGACGTGCCGGGCGCCAGCAACTCCCAACACAACGCGCCGCTGCTGCGCGAGAGTGACCTGGGCCTGTTCGAGTACTCCCCGCGCTTCATGTCCATCGATGCCATCCAGGAAGCCCTGCAGCCCTTCACCGGATACGTGCGGGTGGCCAAGGCCGACACCACCTCCGGCTGGGACGAGATCCCGCGCATCTCCGTCTCGTACGCGAGCCGTCTGGTCATCGTGCGCGACGTGCCTTCGCGCGTGATGCAGGTGAAGGGGCTGCTCGAGCGCATCGACGTGCCCGAGCCGCACGTGGCCATCTCGTGCATGGTGCTGCGCGCCACGCGCGCTTCGGGCGACGAGGGCCTGCCCGCGGAGCTGGTGAAGAACCTGTCGGCGCTCGTGCCGTACGACCAGTTCAACCTGGTGACGATGGGCCTGATCACGACCGCGGTCGCGAGCGGGTCGTCGATCGAGCTCAAGATGCCGCTGGCCTCGGGCGGCAGCGACGCCCAGGCCTTCATGGTCCAGGAGGCCTATGACCCGGCCACCCGCGCGCTGACCTTGAACCGCTTCAGCTTCACCCTCCACGGTGCCGCCGAGTTCACCACGCGCGCCACGATCACCGCCGGCGAGTACCTCGTGATCGGCGCCAGCGGCCCTCAACCCGTCTTCGTGGTGCTGCGTCTCGAGACGGTCTCGTCCTGACGGGGGAAGAGACCACCGTCCGAGACGATCTCCAGCGCCACACCATGGGCCGGCCCGGGCACACGCCCCGGGCCGGCCCTTCGCGTGTCTGCATCGGATGCCGCTTGACCGGCCCCCCGGGCGGAGTCGAGGATCGGTGCCGTGATCCACGCGTCGCTCCATCCGCTGCTGCTGGTCCTGCTCGCCGCGCTCGGCGCCGTCGGCCCGGCCGGCCTGCACGGCTGGATGCACGTCGACAGCGACCACGGCCAGGCCCGGCACGAGCCGGCCGAGGACTGCGGCGGGCACGACGAAGACCGGCTCGAGTCCCGCCACGGGCACGAGCTGGTCGGGCCCGACGCCCACTGCGCGATCTGCCTGCTGGTGCGCCAGGCTCCGCGCGTGGTGTCGGGGCGGAGCGTCGTGCTCGAAGTCGCCGACACACCCGCTCGTGCGCCGGACCTCGGCGAGATCGCCGTGCACGCCGTGGCGATCGCCTCGCCCGTCGGTGCACGCGCTCCTCCCGTGTGCGGCTGATCCCCGCGTGGTGCGGAAGGCGCTTGGCCCTCCCGCGCCGGTGGTCCGCCCCGTGCGCACGACGCGCACGCCCCCCGCACACGGTTTCGCTCGATGACCGAGAGACACACGGCCCGAGTCGCCTTCCTCACGCTGACCGTCCTGGCCCTCGCTCCCCCCGCTCCGGGTCAGGACATCGACCTGCAGGACCTGGCGGACCAGTTGCGCGTCGAACGCGCGGCGCGCCAGGCCCTGGCCGCCGAACTCTCCGCCGAGCGAGAGGCTCGCCGAGGGCTCGAAGCGCGCTTCGCCGAACTCGAATCCCGCATCGGGCGCCCGGCCGACGATGACCTCGAAGGCCAGCTCCAGGCGCTCCTCGCCGACGTGCCCCAGCGCCCGGAGCCCCGCTCCACGGTCTTCCCCTCCGCGTTCAACCCGCGCATCGGCGTGTTCATGGACGGCACCGCGGACTTCGGCAACGTCCACGAGAAGCTCGACGACGACTCCGGCGACCGTTTCTCGCTGCGCGAGACCGAGATCGACTTCCGCCTTCCGATCTCGGCCTTCGCCGAGGGCGTGCTGATCGCGTCCTATGAAGACGCCGGCGACGGCGAGTTCGAGAGCACCATCGAGGAGGGCTACGCCGACGTGGGCCTGCGTGGGTTGCTCGACAACGACTCGGACACGCAGATGCGGGTCGGGCGCTTCCGCGTGCCGTTCGGAGCCCAGAACCAGCTGCACCTGCACGACCTGATGCAGGTCGATCGCCCGTTCGCCGCTTCGGCGCAGCTGGGGCCCGAGGGCCTCATCGGCGACGGCTTCGAGTTCACCACGCCGCTCTTCGCCAGCGAGGACGAGGACGGCCTGGGTCAGGCGACCTCGCTTCGGTTCGCGCTCACCAACGGCGAGATGTTCACCGGTGACGAGGCCCTGCTCGGAGAGGTCGCCGGCGCCGGAGGCATCCACCTCAAGTCGGGCGGCCCGATCTTCAGCGGCCGCGCGAGCCACTTCGTCGAGCTCTCCTCCCTCTCGGACGTGGAGTTCGGCGCCTCGGCGCTGCGCTTCCTCACGGACGACTCGGTCGAGGTGACCGGCGGCGGCGAGATCCAACCCGAGTTCCTGGGCGTCGACGCGACCTTCCGCACACGCGATGACGAGAGTGGCGTGGGCGGTTGGGTCGTCACCGGCGAGGTGATCCAGACCGACGTGGACTACGGCGCTTCGAGCGGCGTGTTCCCCGACGGAGACGAGACGACGCGCGGTTGGTACCTCACGGCCCAGAGGCAGCTGGACGCGAGCACCTACGTGGGCCTGCGGTTGGGCAGGTCGGACGTGCTCACGACCGACGGCGACATCACCGACATCACCCCCTACGTCACCTGGTACGCCGACGAGTTCTTCCGCATCCGACTCCAGGGCCAACACCTGAAGACCACCGGCTTCGAGGATGGCGACAACGCCTCGGCCACCCGCGGCCTGCTCCAGTTCAGCTGGAACTTCGGCGCGCACCAACCCCACCCGTACTGGGTCAACCGATGAGGCTCTCCACGCTGCTGCTGGCCGCGCTGCTCACCCTGTCCGTCACGCAGGCGGAAGCGCGGGTCGCCGACGACGACGGACCGCTCAAGATCATCGCCACCGTGCCCACCTACGGCCTGCTGGCGGAGACGATCGGCGGCGACGAGGTGGAGGTCGTCGTCATCTGCCGGCCCGGGCAGGACCTGCACAGCGTGACCGCCACGCCGTCGCTGGTGGCTCGCGTGCGCGACGCCGATCTGGTGCTGCACACCGGCCTCGACGCCGAGGCCTGGCTCCCGGGCCTGCTGCGGAGCTCCGGGAACCTGGACCTGCTCCCCGGCAACCCCGGCTCGATCGCCCTCTCGGACGGCGTCGCGCTCAAGGAGGCCCCGACCGTCATCGACCGCTCCCAGGGCGACGTGCACGCCTTCGGCAACACGCACGTGTGGACCGACCCGCTGATCGTGCGGGCCATGGCGGCCCGCGTACGGGACGGCCTGGCCGCGGCGCGCCCGGGAAGCCAGGCGCTGTTCGAGACCAACCACGCCGTCTTCCACCGCGCGCTCACCGAGAAGCTGGTGGACTGGCTGCGCCGCGCGGCGCCCTACAAGGGCCGTGAGCTGGTCACGTACCACCGCTCGTGGATCTACCTGCTCGACCGTTTCGGGTTCGTGCGCATCGGGACGATCGAGCCCAAGCCGCGCGTGGCCCCCACCACGAGCCACCTCGAGAAGCTGGTCGAGACCATGCAGGGGAGCGGCACCACGGTGATCGTGCGCGAACCGTGGCAGCACCCCCAGGCCACCGACTTCGTGGCCGAGGCCACCGGGGCCACGGTGCTCGAGCTGTCGACGCACCCGGGCTTCCCCGAGGGCGTGGACGGGATCCTCGAGCACTTCGACCACAACCTCGCCGCCCTGGAAGCCGCGTTCGGGGAGGAGACGGATGGCTGAACCGGGGCACCACGCTCCGCTCGTGACGGTCCGTGAGGTGGTGGCGGGCTACGGCCGGCGCGTGGTCCTCGACGGCGTCTCGGCCGAGGTCCCGGCGGCCCGCGTCACCGCGCTCGTCGGCGTGAACGGATCGGGCAAGACGACCCTGCTGCGCGTGATCCTCGGGCTGATCCGCCCGCGCGCCGGCACGGTGGCCTTCGCCGCGGGACGGCGTCCGGTGCTGGGCTACGTCCCGCAGATCGACGCGTCCGAGGTGCTCTTCCCCGTCACCGCGACCGAGGTCGTGGTCATGGGGCGCACGCCGCGCCTGTCCCTGCTCCGGCGCCCGTCGGCCGCCGATCGGGACGCCGCGCGAGCCGCGCTGCAGCGCTTCGGTGTCGGCGACCTGGCCGAACAGCCCTTCCGATCCCTCTCGGGCGGCCAGCGCCAACGCGTGTTGCTGGCGCGCGCGGTGGTCTCGGAACCGGAGCTGCTCGTGCTCGACGAACCCGTGCGCGGCCTCGACTTCGCCAGCTCCGCGTCGCTGCTCGAGTCCTTGATGCGCGTCGCCACCGAGAGCGGTGCCGGGGTGCTGGTCGCCACGCATTCCCTGGACCTGGTGGCCAACCACGCGGATCACCTGATCCTGTGCAAGGCCGGAGCGGTCCGGTCGGGCCCGGCGTCCGAGCTCTTCAACGACGACGTGCTCACCGACCACCACGATCACCCCGTGCGCGTGGTCGATGTGGACGGTCGACGCGTCGTGTTGCCGGGCCCGGCGCGAGGAACGGCCTGATGGACGGCCTGCTCGCCGACACACCCTTCGCGGTCATCCCCGGCGCCACCCTGGCCGGCCTGCTGGCGGGTGCGCTCTTGCCGCTGCTCGGGCTGTGGGTCGTGCTGCAGCGCGTCGTGTTCCTCGGCGTGACGCTGGCCCAGGTGGCCGCGGCGGGCGTGGCCCTGGGCCTGTTCCTGCACCTGCCCGCGCTGCCCCTCGGCTTCGCGCTGTGCGCGTTGGTCATCGCCGGTCTGCTCGTACGCCGCACCTCCACCGGCCTGGGCACCGGGGGCGACGCCGCCCTCGGCGCGATCTTCTGCGCGGCGTCGGCCCTCTCGCTGCTGTTCATCGCGCGCTCGCCGGCGGACATGGACCAGGTGCACCACGTCCTGCACGGCAACCTGATCTTCGCCCTGCCCCGCGATGTCTGGGCGCTCGGCTGCTCCCTCGGCGGCGGCGTCGCGTTGCTGCTGCTGGCCTTCCCGCGCGTGCTCTTCACGGCGTTCGACGCCGAGACCGCCGCGGCGCTCGGCCTGCGCACGCGTCTCTGGCAGCTGCTCCTGTTCGGCGTGCTGGCCGGCGTGCTCACGACGTCGACGCGCACGACGGGTTCGCTGCTCAGCTTCTCGCTGCTGGTGCTCCCGCCCCTGGCCGCACTGCAACTCCCACTCGGTCTGCGCGGCACCTTCCTCGCCGCATCGCTGTTGGGCCTGTTCGGCGCGGCGCTCGGGCTCGTCCTGGCCGTGGAAGCGGACCTGCACCTGGAGTCGTCGATCACCGTGACCTGCTTCGCGCTCGTCGCCGTGTGTGCCGCGCTCCGGGTGCACGTGGTCCTGGGCCTGGCTGCCGCGACACTCACCGCCCTGGTCTGCGTGGCCCTCCTGGTCGATCCCGACCCGCTCCACGACAGCCACGATCACGGTGGCGCGACCCACCTCGACGACACCGCGGTCCACGCCAGCCTCGAAGCGCCCTTCATCATCGATGTCCACGTCGGCCCGCGCCTGGGTCGCCTGCGCCGCGCCGCCGACGGCTCGGTCCAGGTCGGATGGAGCCTGGCGCTGCACCGTCACGACCCCGACGGAAGCCTGCCCCCGGCCCTGTGGCTCGTGGTCACCGCCGGCGACACGCGCCACGAGGAGCCGCTGCTGGAAGAGACCGCCGGCCTGCCCGCCGGCGACGTCGAGCGGCGCGGCTCCTTCGTGCTGGTCCCAGCCGCGCAGGCCCAACGTCTCGAGGGCCAGATCTGGACCGGCCCGCTGGACGACCTGGAGGCCGTGCCGCTGGTCGAGGCCACCGTGGTGGGCTGCGCCCTGGACTGAGGCTCACCGCCGACGCGTTCCTCGCCGCCTAGAACGGATCCAGCGCGAACACCACCTCCACCGTGGCGCGCACCTCATACGCGTCGCGCGTCGCCACGTCGCCCGGCACGCCGCGGCGCAGGTCCCCGAGTTGCGCCACCTCCACCGGCGGGACCTCGCGCAGGGACAGGGGCTCGCCCAGACGCAGGCCGAGTTCCTGGGCGAAGGCCTGGGCCCGTTCGCGCGCGTCGATCACGGCGTGCTCGCGGGCCCGCTCCTCCAGGGGCTCCGTGTTGGCCACCTGGAAGCGGATGTCGATGACTTCGCCACCGAAGTTCGTCACGGCACTCAGGACCTTCGGGAGCGCCTCGAGATCGCGGGCCACGACGGCGATGTCCCGGGAGGACCAGGTGCCGTCGACCATCGCGGTCGTCTCGGGCCCCGGGAACCCGACGCCGGGCTGCAGGCGGAAGCCGCGCGGCAGCACGTCGGTCGGGCGCACGCCGTGGTTGAGCAGGTTCTGGGTCACCTTGGCCGTCATGGCGACGTTCGCGCGGAACGACTCGTCGGTGGTCGCGCCGAAGCCGGAGACGACCAGCGTGACCTCGGCGATGTTCGGCGTGCCGCTGACCGCACCCTGGCCGAAGACCTCGATGACCCGGGCCGGCGGCTCGAGCACCGGCGGACCGTAGTGCGCCGTCTCCGGGCGCTCCATGCAGCCCGCGAGGGCGAGCAGGCCGGCCAGGGCCGAGGCGCGGAGGGCGGGCCGGCCCCCGGACGGAGAGCAGCGACGGCTGGCGAGCATGACGGCCTCCAGGGCCCCTCCTGGGCGCGGAACCGGTCGGCGAGTGCCTTTCCGGGCCCTTGGGGAGGCCATCCAGCCGGCAGTCTAGCGAGGTGCCCCGGCCCGCTCCACGGGCGTCGCGACCTGGACGCCACGGTTCCGGGACGGCACGGGCTTGACCCCCTCCCGGCTCCACGCTAGCCTTCTCGCTCCATTTGAGACTGCGTCTCAGTACCTGTCTTCACTCCCGCCGCTCCCCTGCCGATCCGTACTCCCGATGAAGGTCGCCCTCGTCTACGGCTCCACCACCGGCCGCACCCGCGCCGCCGCCCGGTCCATCGTGGCCGAACTCGGTCGCGAGGTGATCCATGACGTGATCGACATCGGCGTGGTCAGCCCCGCGGCCCTGGCGAGCTACGACCTGATCCTGGTCGGCGCCTCCACCTGGCACATCGGCGAGTTGCAGCACGACTGGGCCGACGCCGACGGCGCCCTGTCGCGGCTGGACCTGCGCGGCACACGCGTCGCGTTGTTCGGCCTGGGCGACCAGAAGGAATACGGCGAGACGTTCCTCGACGCGATGGGCCTGCTCTACGACCGCCTGCTCGAGCGCGGCGCGAAGGGCGGCTACGGCTTCTGGTCCACCGAGGGCTACGCCTTCAAGGGCTCGCGCGCCCTGCGTGAGAGTCGCTTCTGTGGCCTGGCCCTCGACGACGACAACCAACGCGACCGCACGCCGGACCGCATCCGCGCCTGGTGCCGGCAGATCACCGCCGAACTCGGTCTCGCGGCGCCGCTGCGTCGGGCGGGCTGAGCTCCGGCTCGTACGTCGTCGGCGTCACGGGAAGACGGCGGGAGGTACGTCCGCGTAACCCTCGCCGGTGAGGCAGTGCATGAACGCCACGAGCGCGGCGGCGTCCTCGTCGCTCAGCTCCAGCTCGAACATCTTCGGGCTCAGCCAGGGGTTCTTCTCGCCGCCCTTGCGGTAGTGCTCGACGACGTCCTCGAGCGTCGCCTGGGAACCGTCGTGCATGTAGGGCGCGTGCAGCCCGACGTCGCGCAGGGTCGGCGTCTTGAACGCGCCTCGGTCCTTCTCCTCGCCGGTGACCACGAAGCGGCCCAGGTCGGCCAGGGCCTCCGTCTCGGCGTCCCAGCCCACGCCGAGATTGTGGAAGAGACTGTCGGTGAAGTGATTGCCGACGTGGCAGGTCGCGCACTTGGCGTCGCCGAAGAAGAGTTCCTCGCCGCGCTGCTCCTGCGCGGTCATGAGCTGGTCGTAGCCCTCGTACTCGTCCTCGTCGTAGGCCACCCACTTGTCGTAGGTGGAGTTGCCGGAGACGCGCGTGCGCTCGTAGTCGGCAAGGGCCTCGGCGATGCGGTCGATGGTGACCGCGTCGTCCCCGAAGGACAGGCCGAAGAAGTGCCGGTAGCCGGGGATCGCGGAGAGCTTGGCCACGACGTTCTCGTGGGTCTCGCCCATCTCGATCGGGTTCTCGATCGGGCCCTTGGCCTGCTCCTCCAGGCTGCCGGCGCGGCCGTCCCAGAAGGTCTCCGGGTAGAAGGCGAAGGCGGCGTTCAGGAACGACGGTGCCTTGCGGCCCCCCACCTGCCCGTCGATGCCGGTCGAGGTGGGCGTGGGCTCGCTGAAACCGTGCTCGGGCATGTGGCAGGTGGCGCAGGAGATGGTGCCGTCGGCCGAAAGGCGCCCGTCGAAGAACAACCAGCGACCGAGGCGCGCCTTCTCCGGCTCCGGCGCGTGCTTCACCGAAGCCAGGGCGAACTCGTGCCCGACCAGCTTCTCGGGCAGCGGACGCACGGGGTTGGCCGCCTCGAGTTCGGCGACCGTGGCCGGCGCGCGGCCGCATGCAGCGGAGAACAGGAGGACCACGGCGAGGGCGAGCAGGCGACGCATCGGGGCGCTCCATGGCGTGGGGTGGACACGCGGGGCTTCGCAGTCACCGCGCGCGGGGCTGCCATTCTCGCGCGCCAGCGCCCGAGGACAAGTCACGGCTGCCCTTTGCAGGGCGCTACCGCGCCCGCTTCTTCGCCAGTGCGCGCACGGCCCTCAGCTCGGCCGGCGTGACGGGTTGCACCGAGAGGCGGCTGCCCTTGGCCAGCAGCATCATCCCCTCCAGCGCCTTCTGCTGCTTGAGCAAGTCGCGCTCGAGCGGCACGGAGAACGTCTCGACGTGGGCGATGTCGACGAGCATCCAGGTCGGCGCGTCGGCCTTCGACTTGGGATCGAAGTGCTTGTCCTTCTTGTCGAACGCTGTCGGGTCCGGGTAGGCCTCCGAGGCCACCTCACCCAGCCCGACGATGGCCATCGGATCGGTGTTGCTGTGGTAGATCAGGACCGGGTCGCCCACGCGCATGTCGTCGCGCATCAGGTTGCGCGCCTGGTAGTTGCGCACGCCGTCCCACATGGTCCTCCCGTCGCGCGCGAGATCGTCGATCGAGTAGACGTCCGGCTCGGTCTTCACGAGCCAGGCCTGTTTGCGCGCGCTCATCCGGGGGTGGAGCCGTCCTGGCCTTCGCCGCCGGCCTCGTCCGCCGTGGCCGCTGCCGGGTCGCGCTTCTTCCACGGGGCGAGCCACTTGTCGCGGTAGTGCTTCAGCTCGGCGATGGACTCGAGGATGTCGTCCTTCGCCCGGTGCCTGTCGCCCTTGCGCGGCGCGCCGGAGATGGCGTGCACGTTCCAGCGCACGGCCGACTCCTTGAACGAGCTCACGTCGATGGTCCGGTAGTGCAGCCACGCGTCGATGCGCGGCATCTGCAGCTTGAGGAACATCCGGTCGCACCAGATCGAGTTGCCGCAGATCGGCGCGCTGCGCTCGGTCGTGTACTCCTTGATGAACGCGAGCGTCTCGCGCTCGGCGTCACCGAGATCGACCTGGCTGAGACGCACCTTCTCGGTCAGCCCCGACTTGCTGTGCATCTCCTGCACGATCGGGATCATCTTGGAGAGGTGCGCATCGCTCGCGTGGACGATGATCTCGGGGCCCTCGGCGATCACCTCCAGGTCGTTGTCGGTGATCACGGTCGCGATCTCGACGATGACGTTCTGCTCAGGGTCCAGACCCGTCATCTCCAGGTCCATCCAGCAGAGCAGGTCGCTACGGGGGTCGGTCAATGGGTCTCCTCGTCCTCGCGCTGGAACCAGCGTTCGAGACAGAGCAATGTAAAGATGGTCTCGTGCGCCGCAACCCTGCCGCTCGCATGATGGTCCAGAAGCGTGTTCACGCGGTCGGGGCGGAAGAGGCCGCGGGCCGTCGCTTCGGGCGCGAGCAAGACGTCTCGCGCGTGCTCACGCAGGGGTCCGCGGAACCAGGCGTCCAGGGGCACGCCGAAGCCGCGCTTGGGCCCGTCGAGGAGATCGGGCGGCAAGCGCCGGCGCAGGGCGCGGCGCAACACGGCCTTGCTGGTGCCCGCGCCGAGCCAGCCGAGCGGGCCGGCGGTGCGGAACTTGTGTCGCGCTGGCAGCGACGCGGCGAACTCGAGCACGTCCCGATCGAGAAAGGGCGCGCGAGCTTCGAGCGAGCAGGCCATCGAGGCGATGTCGACCTTCACGAGGATGTCGTCGGGCAGGTAGCGCTCGAGATCCAGGACCAGCGCCTCGTTGAGCGGCAGATCGAGGTCCACGTCGGGGCCGTAGGGTTCGGGGTCCCCGAGCAGCGTGCGGCCGTCGTCGGTGAGCAGGTCGTCACGCAGCGAGGCGGGCATGCCCAAGCGCCAGAGGTGGTTGCGGCGCCGTGGCGAGGCGGACAGCGCCTCGGCGAATCGGCCCAGGCGCGTGCCCAGGCTGCGGTGCCCGCCGCCCGCCGGAATCACGGCGGCGGCCAGGCGCACGCCGGCGCGGAGCGGCAGGGCCCAGGCCTTCGAGAGCTGCGCCGCGAGGACCAGGGCGCGGTGCCGGTCGTAGCCCGCGAAGCTCTCGTCGGCGCCGTCGCCCGTGAGCACCACCTTCACGTGCCGCGAGGCCAACTGGCTCACGAGGAACGTCGGCAAGGCCGAACTGTCGGCGAAGGGCTCGCCAAAGTGATCGAGGACCTGATCGAGCAGGGCGAGGGCATCGGGCCGCACGATCTGCTCGTGATGCTCGGTGCCGAAGTGCGCGGCGACCTTGCGGGCGCGCGGCGTCTCGTCCCAGGCCGTCTCGTCGAACCCGATGCTGAAGGTCTTCACCGGACCTGACGCGTGTTCGGCCATGAAGGCCACGACCGCCGCCGAGTCGATGCCGCCGGACAGCAGCGCACCGAGAGGCACGTCGGCCATCAGCCGGCGACGAACCGCCTCCGACAGGCGGTGTTCGAGCTCCTCGGCGGCCTCGTCCAGGCTCGGCGCGGCCGAGACGTCCGAGCCCGGCGCAACCCGCCAGGTGCAGTGCATCGAAGCGCGCCCGTCCTCGACCACCAGCACGTGCGCCGGCGGCAACTTGCGCGCGCCCACCCAGGCCGTGCGCGGGTGCGGCACGACACGGAAGGCCAGGTAGTCGGAGAGCGCCCGACCGTCGGGCGTGCGGTCCAGGCTCGGCTCCGCGGACAGCGCCTGGAGTTCGCTGGCGAAGGTGATGGCGGCGTCGGGCCCCTCCTCGCGCAAGGCGTAGACCAGGGGCTTCTGCCCGGTGCGATCGCGCCCGAGCACGAGTCGGCGCGCCACCGTGTCCCACAGGGCGAAGGCCAGCATGCCCTCGATGCGATCCACGAAGCGCGGACCCTCGCGCTCCCAGTGCTCGGCATAGAGCGCCAACAGCACCTCGACATCGCAATCGGACCTGAACCGATGTCCCTTGGCGCCGAGCGCCGCGCGCAGCTCCGCGTGGTTGTAGATCTCCCCGTTGGCGACGAGCACGGCGCGCCCGTCGGGCGAGTGCATCGGTTGTCGCCCACGCTCGGAGAGGTCCACGATGGTCAGGCGGCGATGCCCCAGCGCGAGCGGCCCCGCGTGGTGGTACCCCTCGTCGTCCGGCCCGCGATGCACCAGCCGCGCCGTCATCGCCGCGACCGTCGCGGTGTCGGCCGGCCGCGCCGGGTCGAGCCAGAGCTTGCCGGCCAGGCCGCACATCGGACGTCAGTCCGTCACGCGACGTGCGGCGCCGGGATCAGCCACCGAGGAACTCGGCCACGGTATCGACCACGCAGGCCTTCTGCTCGTCGGTCAGTTCGGGGTAGATCGGCAGCGCCAGCGTCTCGGCCGCGGCGCGCTCGGACTCGGGAAAGTCGCCCGCGCCGTACCCGAACTCCGCGAAGCACTCCTGCTGGTGGCAGCTGATCGGGTAGTACACCTCGCAGCCGATGTCGTGCTCGTGCATGTGCTCGACCAGCGCGTCGCGCCTGGCGGCGGGCACCCGGATCACGAACTGGTTGTAGATGTGGTAGACGCCGTCGCGCTCGGTGGGCAGCGTGATCTCGGCCAGGCCCTTCTCGGCGAACAGGCGCCGGTAGTCGGCGGCGTTGGTGCGCCGTCCCTCGTGCCACGCGTCGAGGTGCTTGAGCTTCACGCGCAGCACGGCGGCCTGCAGCGCGTCGAGACGGAAGTTCCCGCCCATCAGCTGGTGGTGGTACTTGGGCTCCATGCCGTGGTTGCGCATGACCGCCAGCTTGTGCGCCAGGTCCTCGTCGTTGGTCGTGACCATGCCGCCGTCGCCGGCGCCCCCGAGGTTCTTGCTGGGGAAGAAGGAGAAGCAGGCGACGGCGCCCATCGAACCGGCCTTGCCGCCGCCCGCGTCGCGGGTGCCGATGGCCTGGGCCGCGTCCTCGATGACCGGCAGGTTCGCGTCGCAGGCGATCTGCGCCAGCTTCGTCATGTCGACGCACTGGCCGAACAGGTGCACCGGGATGATGGCCTTGGTGCGCTCGGTGATCGCGCCGGCGATCCGCCCGATGTCGATGTTGTAGGTGTCGGGCTCGATGTCCACGAAGACCGGCGTGGCGCCGAGCCGCACGATGGACCCCACCGTGGCGAAGAACGTGTACGGGGTCGTGATGACCTCGTCACCGGGGCCGATGCCCAGGGCCCACATGGCCAGCAGCAGCGCGTCGCTGCCCGAGGTGCAGCCCACCGCGGCCTTGGCGCCGGTGTAGGCGGCGACCTCGCTCTCGAGGCCGGTGACGTGCGGGCCGCCGATGAACCACTGGCTCTCGAAGACCTCGTCCACGACGGGGCGGATCTCGTCACGCAGGGTGGCGTACTGGGCCTTCAGATCGAGCAGCGGGACCTTCACGCGGGTGGCCGGCATCGGTGGTGTTCCTCGGGTGTTCCTCGGGGTCGGAGCGGCCGGCCAAGATAGCGAATCCCCGCGGGTCAAGGCACACTGGGCGGCATGAAGAGACTGCTCAAGATCGTGCTGCTCACGGCGGCGCTGTTGATCCTGACCGCCTGGGCCGTGGGCACCTGGGCCCTGCCGGTCGACCACGTGGCCAGCGTCCGTGCGGCCTATGCCCGCCCGATCGCCGAGGTGTGGTCCTCGATCGGCGACCTCGCGAGCTGGCCGAGTTGGAACCCCAATGTGGACCGCATGGAACAGGGGCCCGATCGGGACGGCGTGCCCCTGTGGGTCATGTTCTCGTCGTGGGGCGAGATGCCGATGCTGATCGACGTCCACGAGCCCCCGACCCGGATGGTGACGCGCATCCCCGCCGATGCCGACATCGGCTACGTCGGCACCTGGACCTATGAGCTGTCCGCCACCGAGGACGGTTGCACGTTGACGCTCACCGAGGCGGGCGCGGTCGACAACCCGTTCTTCCGCTTCCTGATGGCGCTCAGCGGACCGTACGGCGCGATGGAGGACATGCTCGCCGCCGTCGGCGCACACTTCGGCGAAGAGGTCGTGTTCGAGCGGCTCTACACCGTCGGGGATTGACCCGCAGGCGCGCCCGACGCCGGCAGCAGGTCCGCGTACACGAAGCCCTCGCGCTCCACGACCTCGCCGGGCCGCACGTCGAGGCGTTCGCGGAACATCGGTCCGTCGACGACGAAGGTGTGGAACTCGCCGTTCTCGCCGCACGGATCCGCGCCGGCCGGCAACTCGGCGATGAGTTCGCGATCCCAGCGACGCCCACACAGCTCCGCCGGAACCTGCTCGGGATCCACCGCCGTGATCCAGGCTTCGAGCCCGGCCTGCAGCATGGTCTCGGCGAGCGCGTCGGTCGGGAGCCGCCAGAGCGGGAAGACCGGCGCCACGCCCGTGCCCGCGAGCTTCTCCTCGCGATAGGCGCGGATGTCCTCCAGGAAGAGATCCCCGAAGGCCATGACCTGCACGCCCTCGCGCGAGGCGCGGGTCATGACCTCGGCCATGGCCGCCTCGTACTGTTCGTTCGTGCACGGGGACGGGATCGGGACCTCCCAGAGCGGCAACCCGACGGCGCGCGCCTGCTCGGCGAGCAGTGTGCGGCGCACGGCATGCATGGCCACCCGGTCGTGGGTCGCGTTGACCGTGGTCAGCAGGCCGCACAGGTCGATGGCGTCGGCGGCTTGCCCCTCGACATGCCCATCCGCGGCGGCCGCCGCGCGTTCGCGCAGCACGTGCAACGTCCAGGCACTGTCCTTGCCCGAACTCCAGGAGAGCAGACCGCGCTTGCGAGGACGTGTCATGGACCGCCAGTCTCGTCACCAGCGCACGCGGGTCAAGCCGTGCGGCACGCCTTCCGCGCGACGCCTTGCGCCTAGCGTCCCACCGGGCCGCGCACGATGCGTTGGACCGTGCCGTCGGCGCCCAGCACGAGGGTCGTCGGGAGGGCCAGGCGGTCCACGTCGACGACCGTCTCGATCAGCGCCGGGCCCAGGAAGACGTTGGTGTAGCCGACGCCGCGGTCCTCCAGCATGGCCGCGGCCTTCTCGCGGTCCTCCGGCACGTCCACGCAGACGGCGACGACGCGCCGACCGGCTTCGCCGTCCAACTGGTCCAGTTCGTCCATCTCGGCACGGCATCCGACGCACCAGCTGGCCCAGAAGGTCAGCCAGGTCTCGCCGTCCGAGGTCAGGTCGAACTCGGACTCGGTGCCGGTGACGTCGGCGACCGGAACCCGGCCGAGCACATCCCCCAGGTCCAGCTTCAGGCCCGCGGGCGGCGGATCGCGCAGGGCGAAGGTCCGCGACGGGAAGGGCGCCGGTGCGCCGCGGCCCTCGACGAGCAGCACGCGCGCGCCGGCCTGCACCCGGCCGAAGGACTCGACCACGCCGCCGGGCCAGGTCACCGAGAGTTCGCCTGCCGGGCGCGCACCGAGCCCGAACACCAGTTCGGGAGCGGACTGGCTGATGAACCCGCTCCCGAGGGCGAGCACCTGGGCCGCGACCCGACCGTCGGATGCCAGGCGCACCACGGCACCGGCGGCGTCGGGCGCGCCGGCGGTGCCACGCAGGCGCACCTTGACGAAACCGGGGCTGGACTCGCCGGTCGCGCCGGTCGCGCCATCGCCCGAACCGCTCACCGGGCGCAGCGTCTCGTTGCGATACAGCCGGTGCCGCGCCCGCGCGACGTTGTGCACGAACAGGTCCTGGTCGCCGTCGTCATCCACGTCGAAGACCACCGCCGCGCGCCCGTCGTTGGGATCGTCGGCGCCACACACGTCCGACAGGTCCACGAAGCGCCCCGTCCCGTCGTTCACGAACAGCTTGTCGCGCTCGAAGCCGCTGAACGAGAAGCCGTCCTCGAAGATCTTGCCGAAGTGCTCGTCCTGGTAGGCCGCGCTGCCGGCCTGCTGCCTGGCCACACCCTCCACCTCCATCGACGACGCCACGACGTGGCGCCAGTAGAGACTTCAGGTGTCCGCGACGGACTCGCCGCTGATGAATCCGTTGGCGACGAACACGTCCTGCGCGCCGTCGAGGTCGATGTCCAGGAAGACCGACGACCAGGCCCAGGCCGCGCCGATGCCGCCCATCTCGGAGGGCACGCGCTCGAAGCCGCCGCCGGGCAGGGAGCGGAAGATGCTGTTCCCGGCCGCGAGCTTCTTCAGCGTGGAGCCGATCTGGACGGGCCCCGGCGCGTCGTCACCGCCCGAGCCGCCGGCGGGCGGCTCGGCGTCACCGCCGCCGTCCGCGGCGCGCTCGCGCAGCAGGCGATCGAGGATGCGGTTGCCCGCCGTCGACGACATGTTGGCCACGTAGAGATCGAGCCGCCCGTCGGTGTCCACGTCGCCGAAGGCCGTGCCCATGCCGTTGCCGGTGTCGAGCACGCCCAGCTCGGCGGCGCGGTCGGTGAAGAAGCCCTGCCCGTCGTTCACGAACAGGGCGTTGTCGCCGTAGTCGTTGGCCAGGTAGAGATCGAGGTCGCCGTCCTCGTCGATGTCCGCGGCGGCGGCGGCGTAACCCCAGCGCGCGTCGGCCACGCCGCGCTCGGCGCCCGCCTCGACGAAGGTGCCGTCGCCCTGGTTCAGGTACAGCGCGTTGGGCGTGCCGTTGCCTGCGTCGAACCACGACTCGGGCGAGATGCGGCCCTCGCGGTTGTACGAGCAGACATACAGGTCGGTGGCGCCGTTGCCGTCGAAGTCCGCGGCCGCCAGACTGAACGCGACGTGCCGGCCGGAGAGCCCACTGGCCTCGGTCACGTCGGTGAAGCGATCGCCGTCGTTGCGGTACAGGCGCATGGGCTGGCCGCCGAAGCTGCCGTCGGGCAGCACCCAGCCGACGTGGCCCACGACCAGGTCCGGGTCGCCGTCCGCGTCGGCGTCGAAGAAGACGCAGCCCGTGCCGCCGTGCTCGTCGCCCAGGCCCCAGGCCGCGCTGACCTCGTCGAAGCCGCCGTCACCACGGTTCCGGTAGAGGAAGCTGCGCTTGCTCGAGGGCACGAAGAGGTCCCAGAGGCCATCGCCATCGACATCGTGCGACGCCGCGCCGTTCCAGTCGAAGTCGGCCTCACCGCCCTTGCCGAAGATGCCGGTGACGTGCTCCAGGCCCGCGAGTCCGGTGACGTCGGCGAGCAGCACGCGGTCGCGTTCGGTGCGCACCAGGGAGTCGAGCCCGAAGCGCGACAGGCGCCACGCCCCGCCGGCGCGCGTCACCCCGACGTGGCCCCAGATCACGTGGGACAGGGGCCCGCGATCGGAGCCGCGGCCGAAGATCGACACCTTGAGCTTCACCTTGCCGGTCGGCGTGACGCCGCGGGCGAACTCGGCGCCCTTGACCTTGAACGACACGTCATCGACCACGCCGTAGATCGAGAGCAGCTCACCGAAGGAGGCCAGCCAGTCGGCGGGTCCCGCGATGGCGGCGCTGCCGGGATCGGCGCTGATGCGGCGCGCGCCCGTGGGCATCGGCTCGGAGGCGCCCTCGACCGCGCTGGCCAGGGCATGCCCGGCGAAGTCGTCGGTCAACCAGCCGCGAGCCTCCTCCCAGGCGTGGCGCCGCACGACCGCGGCCAGCTCCACCAGCCGGTTGGCGACGTCCTCGGAGAGGTCCTCGACCAGGTCCATCTGGGTCAGCGGCTCGGCGGGCGCGTCGATCTCGATCACGAGCGGCAGCGGCGCAGCGTCGTCGCCGCCGCAGGCGGCGAGTCCGAACGCGAGTCCGAGCGCGAGCGCGAGTGCGAGTGCGAGTCCCAGGGTCACGGGCATGGGGCGGTTCAGCACGATGCGTTCGATGAGTCCGGGGCGGACTTCCATGGGTCAGTTCCAACGCGCACGATGACGGGGTCTCGGACTCGGCGCCTCGCAGCGTGTCGCCCAGCTCCGTAGGCAGGGACCCGCACACCTTATCGGAACGGGAGCATGGTGAACGCAACTCACGGATGTCGCGTTGGCAACACGGTCCTCGCCGGCCTGGCACTGGCCCTGGTCAGCGCCTGCGGGTCGGGCGCGGACGACGAGGCCCCCTCCTGGGACGACGATCTGCTCCGCGCACGCGCCGCGGGGGCCTTCACCCCCGGGAGCCAGCAGAACCTCGAGGCGGCCTGGGCGGCGATCGCGCCCCTGGTGGAGCGCCCCGACCCGGCGGCGGAAGACCTGATCCGGGCCGCGATCATCGCGTTCGCCGACACCAACGATCCTTCCAGCCTCGAACGCACGCGCGGCTTCCTGGATCGGGCCGAGTCGCTGGACCCGGAGGAGCCGGCGCTCCTCTTCGTGCGCGGCAACCTGGCCTCGCGCGAGCTGGACTTCGAGCGGGCGGCCGAGCACTTCCGTGCGCTCCTGGCGCTCGACCCCGACGACGCCCCGACCCACATGAAACTGGGCGAGACGCTCGAGGCGCTCGATCAGGTCGAGGCCGCCTCGGACGAGTGGCGCTGGATCCGCGCCCAGGGCCTCGCGGCCAACTCGGCGTTCTACTCCTCCGCGACGTATCACCTCGGCATGCTGCTGCTGCGCACGAGCGAGACCGACGCAGGCGTGGCGCGCGGTCGCGAGCTCATCGCCGAGAAGCAGGCCCTCGACGCCGCCGAGGTCGGCGGCGCCGGGCCCTCGGACATCGAGATGGTCAGCTACGGCGCGGTGCAGCCGCCCGCGGCGCGCCGGGTGTCCGTGGCCGCACCCACGGCGGCTGCCGACTTCGCGTACGGCGTGAGCGCCGGCCTCGAAGTCTCGCTGGAGGGCGCCACCCGCGCGACGGCCTGGGACCTCGACGACGACGGGCGCGCGGACCTCGTCGGCGCCGGTCCCTCCGGATCCTGGTACGCGCTGCAGGCCTCCGACGGGAGCTTCGCGTCCACGGCCTTCATCCCCGCCCGCACGCTGGCCCTCGGCGACCTCGACGACAGCGACATCCTCTCCGCGCTGCACCATCCGGAGCCCGAGGCCGTCGGCGTGGCCGATGCCGAACCCGGCACGGCCGGCAACGAGGCGCAGCTCTTCTCGTTCGCCGGAGGGCCGGCGGGCTTCATGGACCCGTTCGAGACGCTCGCCCCGTCGGGCGACACGCACGGCGCCGTGTTCGTGGACTTCGACCACGACGGGGACCTGGACCTGGCCCTGGCCACGGAAACCGGAGTGCGTCTGTACCGCAATGACGGCTCCGCCGGAGGCGTGCAGCGGATCCTCGTGGAAGCCACGCCGGACGCCCTCGCCTCGGTCGCGGGGGCGCAAGGCGTGCTGGCCGAGGACCTCGACGCCGACCAGGACGTGGACCTGCTCGTGGTGCACGACGGCGGCGTGACCGTCTGCTCCAACCTTCGCGGCGGCGAGTTCTCCGATGTGACGACGGCCTGGGGCCTGACCGGCCTCGCGGTTCCGGGTGACGACCCGGCGCGCCTCGTCATCGCGGATCTCGACCACGACCTGCTCCCCGACCTGCTGGTGGCGGGACGCGATGGAGTGGTCTGGTATCGGCGCTCCCCGAGCGGCTACGAGGCGGCCGCCTCCATCGCGATGGCCGGTGGGCCACCCGCCGCGGTGCACCTCGCCGACCTGGACCTCGACGGGCACTTCGACCTGATCGGTGCCGACGACCAGGGCACCGGCGCCTGGCCCGGCCCGCTCGTGCGGCGCAGCGGACCGCTGGAACGCGTGCCCCTCACGCCCGTGAACGGCGCCCTCGACGCGGCGGACATGAACGGCGACGGGATCCCGGACGTCCTCGTCACCGCCGACGGCGTCGCGCACGTGCTGACCGGCACCGGCATCGCCCCCGGCGTGTCCGTGCGACTGAGCGGCAAGAAGGACAACACGCACGGCGTCGGCTGCGTCGTCGAGAGCTGGGCCAAGGGCGCCCACACCCGACTGTACGCCCGCGGTCGCCCCCTGCTGATGCCCGCACCGGTGGAGGTCGCGTACATCACCTGGCCGAACGGAGTCCTGCAGCGCGAGTACGACCTGGCCGCCGGGACCCGCGAACTCGAGCAGGTCGAGGGACTCGCCGGGTCCTGCCCGTTCCTCTACACCTGGAACGGGGAGCGCTTCACCTTCGTCACCGACGTGCTCGGCACGACGCCCCTCGGCCTGCCCATGACACCGGACGTCCAGGTGCCGTTCGACCATGAGGAGTACGTCAAGATCCGTGGCGACCAGCTCCGGCCCGACGCCGAGGGCCGATTGCGCCTGGCCCTGACCGAGGAGCTGCGCGAGGTCACCTACCTGGACCGCGCGCGCCTGCACGCCATCGATCACTCGGCCGGCGTCGAGATCGAACCGAACGAGGGCTTCGTCTTCCCGCCCTTCCCCGAGCATCACGTGCACACCTTCTCGGATGTCGTCGCGCCGGCGCGCATCACCGCGCACCTTCTCGGGGATGCCGGGGACCCCTCCGCGGCACGCGACGCCTCCGCCGGTGAAGACGTGACCGAGCGCCTCGGCGCGGTGGACGGCCGACACGCCCAGGTGTTCGTACCGCGGCCGGCGCAGTTCTACGGGCTGGCCGAACCCTGGGCACTCGACATCGAGCTGGGCCGCACCGAGGCCGAGCGCGCCGCGATCGCCGCCGCGCCGCGCCTGCGGCTGGTGCTCACCGGCTGGCTTCGGTGGACCGACGCCTCGGTCAACGTCGCCGCCGCACGCCATCCGACGTATGCCTTCGAGCCGCCGCTGCTCTGGGTGCCCGACGGGGACGACTGGCGCGCGGCCGGCCCGCCCATCGGGTTCCCCGCGGGCAAGACCAAGTCACTGGTCGTCGACATCACCGGTCTGGTCGACCGTGACGACCCGCGCCTGCGTCTGACGACATCCCTGGCGCTCACGTGGGACGCGGTGCGGCTCTGCCTCGACGACGACGATGCGCCCTACGTCGACACGCCGCTCGAGCCGCTCACCGCCGAGGTGGGCTTTCGCGGGCTGAGCGCGCCCCTCACCGACGGCACGGGGGAACTCCCCGATCGGTTCGACTGGGACCTCGTGGCGCCGCCGCGCTGGGACCAGCACCCCGGCCGCTACACACGCTACGGGGACGTCCGCGCACTCGTCGCCGAGGTCGACGATCGGCTCGTGGTCTTCGGTGTGGGCGACGTCGTGCAGCTCGAGTTCGACGCGTCCTCGCTCCCACCGCTCCCCGCGGGCTGGGTGCGCGACTGGCTGCTCTACCTCGACGGCTGGGCCAAGGACCGCGACCCGAACACCGAGGGCGCCACCGAGGTCGAACCGCTGCCCTTCCACGGCATGACCCGCTACCCGCCTCCGCCGGGTGAGCCCCGGCCCGACACGCCGGCCCACCGCGCCTGGATCGAGGAGTTCCAGACCCGCGAGGCCCTGCGCCTGATCGTCCCGCTCGCCGTGCGCCACGGCACGGCGATCTCACGCGCGCCCGACACGCGCTGAACCGGAGCCTCGCGACACCGCTCGGCAAAAGGTGTTTCGCGGGGCCCGGAGCGAGCCGATACAGTCCGTCGGCCAAGCCTCGGACCGGTTCCCGCACGGCCGCCGGACTCGCCCATGCTGTTCAACAGCTTCAGCTACGTCCTCTTCCTGTGGACCGTGTACGTCCTGTTCTGGACGTGGCGCGAGCGGCGGCCGATGCGCCACACGATGGTGCTGGTCGCCAGCTACTGGTTCTACGGGCAGGCGAGCTGGATCTACACCTCGCTGTTGGCGATCAGCACGCTGACCGACTACTGGGCCGGGCTGCAGCTGCAGGCCGCCCGCGACCGCGACGACCACGGCGGCGCGAAGCGCTGGATGGGCCTGAGCCTGGCCGTGAACCTCGGCATGCTCGGCACGTTCAAGTACTACGACTTCTTCGTCGAGGGGTTCGGGCAGGCCTTCGCGAAGCTGGGCGTGAGCGTGGACCTGCCGCTGCTCGACGTGCTGCTCCCGGTCGGCATCAGCTTCTACACCTTCCAGACGCTCAGCTACACCATCGACATCTACAAGGGCCGCATGCGACCGACGACGTCGCTGCTCGACTTCGCGGTCTTCGTGTCGTTCTTCCCGCAGCTGGTCGCCGGACCGATCGTGCGCGCGAAGGACTTCATGCCGCAGCTGGAGGCGGCGCCGAGACTGGAACCCTCGCGGGTCAGCTCGGGCCTGTTCCAGATCCTGCGTGGCATGACCAAGAAGCTCTTGCTGGCCGACGTGCTCGGCGCGCAACTCGTGGACCAGGCCTACGGCGACGCGGCATCGCTGGGTGAGCTCAACGCGCCCGCGCTGCTGATCGCCACCTACGCCTACGCGCTGCAGTTGTACGGCGACTTCGCCGGCTACAGCGACATCGCCATCGGCTCGGCGCGCCTGCTGGGCTTCGAGCTGCGCAAGAACTTCGACGCGCCCTTCAAGAGCAAGAGCCTGGAGGAGTTCTGGTCGCGCTGGCACATCTCGATGTCGAGCTGGTTCACCGACTACGTGTACATCGGGCTGGGCGGCAGCCGCGGCGCGCTGATCAAGACCTGCTTCAACGTGGTCGTGGCCTGGACGCTGGTGGGCCTGTGGCACGGCGCGGCCTGGACCTTCGTGCTGTGGGGTTTCTATCACGGCATGATGCTGGTGCTGATCCGGCTGTTCCGGATGCTGCTGCCGGGCGGCAGGTTCCCCGAGCACCCCTTCTTCACCGTGGCCGGGGTGCTGTTCACCTTCCACATCGTGGCCTTCTCGATGATCCTGTTCCGCTGCCCGGACATGGCGTCCTTCGGCGCGGCGCTGTCAGGCCTGCGCGACTGGAGCGGCACCTGGCCATCGGTCACCTGGCAGGTCGCGACGATCATGCTGCTCGGGTACGCCACGCACCTGATGCCGGAGCGCTGGCAGGACAAGCTCGAAGGCTCCTGGATCCGCACGCCGGCCGCGCTGCAGGGCACCCTGCTGGTCGTGGCCATCCTGCTCTTCTTCGGGCTGCGCCCGCCGGGGCTCACGCCCTTCGTGTACTTCCAGTTCTGAGGCTCCTCGCCCCGCTGCACGGATCCCGCTCGATGACCGACGCGACGACACCGCCGAACCCCGACGACCACGTGGGTGCCGTGATCGGCCTGCGTACCGTCGTCGTGGTGGTGCTCTTCCTCGCGCTCGAGTTCGCGCTGCGGCAGTCGGGCTACGGCATGTGGACCGTTCAGGAGCGCAGCGAGCGCTTCGGCTGGACGATGCTGCCGAGCCAGGCCGCCTGGTCGCGGGACCTGACCGTGCCCGAGTCGATCAACGCCTACGGCTTCCGCGATCGGGACTGGAACCCGCCGCGACGGGATCCCTCGGGGACCCCGGTTGCGGACCCGAGCGTGTTCCGTCTCGCCTTCGTGGGCAACTCGATGACCTACGGCACCAGCGTGGATGTGGACGAGGGCTACCCCCGCGTGGTCGAGAAGCTGCTGAGCGAGGAGTTCGCCCGGCGAGGTGATCCGCGCCGTGTCGAGTGCATGAACTTCGCCGTACAGGGCTACGTGTTCGAGCAGATGGCGCGGGTCTACGAAGACGTGATCGCGGACTGGCGCCCGGACCTGCTCGTGGTGCCCGTGCACCCCCATGACATCACCCCGATGAAGCCGGCCTCCGACGACGCCGACTACGACTTCCGCGAGCAGATCCTGCGCACCGCCACCCATGACCTGCTGCAGCAGGAGGTCATCGACAAGTGGATCCCGCCGGTGCCGAACCCCGAGACGCTGGCGGTCGCGCGGGACTACCAGCGCATCGACGACGCGGTGACGTTCGCGCCCTTCAGCAAGGACATGAACACCTACTGGGAGGCCTACCTGCAACGGCTCGATCAGGTGGCTGCCGACCTCGCCGCGCACGGCGGCAAGCTGGTGGTCGTGAACCTGCCGCGCTGGCGCAAGCTGTTCCAACCGAGCCTGCGCGAGGCGACGTCACGCCTGCAACCCTTCGCCAACAGCCGCGAGACGGTGCTGCTCGTGGACCCGGTGCCGGACTTCGTGGCGCCGATGCAGCCGGTGGTCGCCGAGTTGCAGGCCCAGGAGTGGTTCGAGCGTGAGCCCTTCGAGACCGGCGCCGAGCGGGTCCCCCACGCCCCCGGACTCCACCACGACATGACGCAGCTGCTGCGCTTCGACCCCGAGGGCGGCGTGCGCGAGGCCACCGAGCTGCAGAGCGCTGACAAGACACTCTTCCTGCTCGACGACAACGGGCACTACTCGGCCTTGGGACACCTCGTGCTCGGACGCTCGATCGCCACGGCGCTGCGCGACGGGGACTGGCTGGAGTAGCGGCGGGTCAGTCCGCGGGGCCGAGCCGCTCAGTTCCCCGCGATCCCGTCGTCCTCGACCAGGATGGTCACGCCGTCGATGATGCCCGTGAGCGGCAGCCAGATCGTCTCGGCGACGATGGCCCAGAACCCCGCGATGAACTTGTACTCGTCGTCGAGGTCGCTGCGCGCGATGACGCGGGCCCCGGCGTAGGAGAAGTACTCGAAATCCGGGTCGTAGCGCGGCTTGTCGCCCCAGTTCATCTCAGCGGCGTCGATGCCGTACTCGAACGGCGAGAGCACGGCGTCCACGAGGCCCAGGATGATCGTGCCGAAGACCTTGGTCGGCTGGTTGATGCTGGAGGCCGCGAACTTCTCGGTCATGCCCATGGTGCGGTGGTTGTCGTAGTTGCACCCGACCGGCGCGAGGGCCACCGCGCCCAGCAGCACGACAGCGAGGACGGAGTTCCAACGCGAGCGACCGTTCGGCGGCAGGTGCATCATCGAGCCCTCGGAGACAGCGGATCGGCACGGGCAGCATCCGTGCCAGCGATCGGAAAACGGGGCGGAGTGTAGGCGCAGGCCCGAAACGACACAAGGCCGCGAGGGCCCGATCCCGGGCCCGGACACCGCCCCCCGACCGGGACAGCCGGACATGGCGGCTCGGTGACGAAAGCCCGATCGGGGAGCCTTGGGCTGGACAATGTATCACTGTCTGATACTTTCAATCACGTGCTCCAGATCCAACTCGACTCGCCGATTCCGCTCGCCGACCAGCTCGTGACCGGTCTGCGCGGCGCCATCGCCCGACGGGAGCTGGCCCCCGGGGACCCGCTCCCCACCGTGCGCCAGCTGGCTGCCGACCTGGGCATCAACCTGAACACGGTGAGCCGCGCCTACCGCGTGCTCGAGGCCGCCGGACTGGTCCGCACCGCGCGAGGGCGGGGCACCGTGGTCACCTCGAACACCGAGACCGATGCCGCCTCCCAGCCCAAGCCCGAGCTCTCCTCGCGGATGGCCGCCGTGCTCGCCGACGCCCGCCTCGCGGGCCTGGGCCGCGGCGACGTCGAACTCCTGCTGCACCAGCAGATGGCCCCCCTCTGGCCGGAGACCTGATCCATGTCCATCTTCTACTTCCTGTTCCCCGCCCTGATGCTGGCCTTCCCCGCCGTGTTCACCCTCTTCGTGAGACGCCACCCGGAGCTGAGCAGCCCCGACGCGGGTGCCACCCGCCGGCTGTGGATCGCGACGTCGGCGGCGCTGCTGCTCCATCTCGCGGTGCAGACCTGGTTGACGACGACCGACCCGGTGCCCGAGGTCTTCGCCCGCGCGTGGCCCCTGGTCGTCGCCGTCGCCGGCAACATGCTGCTCTGGTTCCGGTTCGCCGCGCCGGTGCTCGCCTCGCGCCAACCCGGGTGGAACGAGCAGGGGCCCACGCACTCGGCCAGCCGGGTGCGCACGGCGTCGCTCGTCGCCCGCGACAAGGAGGCACCGCTGATCGGCCGGACCGCGTGGACGCTGGGCTGGGTCGTCTTCGTGGCGTGCGCGGTCACCATCATCTGGGCCATCATCCAGGGCGCCCCGCCGCTGCTGTGCATGGGGCTCATGTTCTGGCTGGGCATGGGCGTGGGCGGGTCGGCGCAGCTGTTCACCGAGCCCGAGCCCCTCGACCCCCAGGGCTCGGCGGCCATCGTCGAGGCCTACGCCAAGCTGCGCGCCTTCCGCCAGTGGGGCTTCTACACCGGGGGACTCGCCGGCACGCTGGTCTTCACCGGCATCGCCGTGTTGACCGTGTACCGACCGGGCGCATCGGGGCTCGTCGGGGCCATCGCCGGCTCCGCGGTGGGCCTGCTCGGCGCCGTGTTCGGAACCATGGCCTCGATCTACCGCGTGCGCGTGAACAACGCCGTGGCCGAGGCCCACGCCGCGCACGGAGTCCAGGCGTCTGGAGCCCAGGCGGCCGGAGTCCAGGCCCCCGGTGCCCAGGCTCAGGCCGGCGGCGCTCAGGCGCGCGAAGGCGCCGCCAGCGGGTAGGCCGCCTCGACGCTGTACTGCGGGCCGCCGCGCCCGAGCATGCTCGAGTAGAGCAGGAACCGGCGCACCGGGAAGGGGTCGCTGCGCAACCCGCCGTGGGTCAGCAACCACTGCGCGACCAGTTCGGCCGGCGTGCCCTTCAGCCGCGCCAGCGACACGTGCGGTGCGAAGCGCCGGCTCTCCGGCTTGAGCCCGAGTCGACGCAGGCGACGCTCGATGCGGCCCTGCAGCAGCGCCAGCGACTCGCCGACCTCGACGCCGGCCCAGACCACGCGAGGCTGACCACGCGGCGGGAAGTGGCCGACGCCCTTCAGCGCCAGCTGGAACGGTTCGACCTGAACCGAACCGAGGGCGTCGACGATGTCGTCGGCCCTGGGCTCCTCCACCTCGCCGATGAAGCGCAGCGTGAGGTGGAACTGCGCATCGCGCACCCAGCGCGCGGCGGGCAGGCCCGAGCAGCGCCCGGCCAGGTCCTGTTGGCAGGCGTCCGGCAGGTCGAGGGCGACGAAGAGCCGCTTCATGCCCTCATCATGGACCACGCCGGCGCGGCTCTCCACAGGCAATCGGGCTCCTTCCGCGGGCCGGCGCGGCCGATATGGGAGACTTCCCGCTGAGCCCCGAGAAGGCGAGCCCGCTCGATGTCCCGACCGTCCCGCCCCACACCCGTGAGCCGCGCCCGTGCTGCGTGAAGCGCTCGGCAAGCTGGCCACCCACTCGGCGGTCTACGGCATCGCCGACATGCTCGCGCGCGTGGCGGCCTTCGCGCTCATGCCGGTGCACACCGACCCCGAGTACCTCGACGCGGCGCAGTACGGCACCTGGGACCTGCTGGGCACCTCCATCGCGATCCTGACGCACCTGGCCGGGATCAACATGTACAACGCGATGACCCGCTACTACTTCGAGCGGGACGAAGGCCGCGACCGCAACGCCGTCGTCAGCACCACGGTGCTCACCGTGACCACCATCGGCCTCGCGGTCGCGTCGCTGCTGTACCTGTTCAGCGACTGGGTCGTGCCGCTGTTCCGCAGTGCCCAGCCGGGCTTCCCGCACCTGTTCCACCTGACCCTCGGCATCTTCGTGTTCCAGATGCTGAAGGAGACCTTCTTCAAGTACCTCCAGGCGGAGGAACGCTCGGTCCTCTACGGTTCCATCGCCCTGACCAAGCTGCTGGTGGAGATCGGGCTGCAGCTCTACTTCCTGATGGTCCTCGGGCTGGGTGTGGAGTCCATCTTCCTGGCCATGCTCATCGGCGAGGGACTGACCTGCGCGCTGCTGGCGGTCTTCATCCTGCCTGGCATCGGCCTGCGCTTCTCCTGGCCGCTGTTCCTCACGCTCGGCGTCTACACCCTGCCACTCATCCCCAACGGGCTGCTGCAGTGGGTGCTGCACTCGGCCGACCGCTGGATGCTGCAGTGGATGGAGGGCGCCGACGCGGTGGGCACCTATGGCGCCGCCTACAAGCTGGGGCAGATCCCCTTCTTCGCGATCGTCGGGCCGTTCCTGTTGATCTGGTATCCGTTCGTGTTCTCGCTCGGCAACCTCGACAAGCAGAGGCTGCTCGTCGGCAAGGTCATGCCCTACTTCATGGTGGTGTTGTCGGCGGGAGTGCTCGCCGTCGCCCTGGCCGCGCGGGACCTCGCGCCGTTCATGGCGCGCGACGACAGCTACGCGGGCGTCGGCGCGGGCATCCCCTGGATCTGCCTGGGCTACTGGTTCTGGGGCCTGTTCCAGATGCTGCAGACCGGCTTCTACGTGCGGAAGCGCACCAAGATCCTGCCGCTGCTGACCGGCTTCGCGGCGCTCGTGAACATCGCCGCCAACCTGCTGCTGATCCCGCGGCTCGGATACCTGGGTGCCGCGGCCGCGACCACGGTGACCTTCGCCGCGCTGTGCGTGATCTGCCATCGCGCCGTGGCCGGGGTGTTCGAGGTCGACTGGCCCTGGAAGCGCGCGTTCGTCCCCGCGGGGCTCGGTCTGGCCGTGTTCGCGCTCTCGCTGACGCTCTCGTTCGAGTCCACGGCGGTGTCGCTCGCGGCGCGGGCCGGGCTGTGGCTGGCGTGGGCCGGGGCCATGTGGTTCGGTGGCTTCCTCGACGGCGGCGAACGCACCGCCGTCCTCGACATGTTGCGCAACCTGCGCACCAAGCCGGCCGCGCCGGACGGGGGGAACTCCTGATGGGTGTCTCGTTCCAGCAACTGCGCGAGCGCAGCCAGCTCCCCGTGCGCCACAAGAACGACGTGGCCGGCCTGCTCTACGGCGACAAGTTCTCGCTGCCGATCACCAAGCTCTTCGTGGACCGCGGCTGGAGCCCGGACTTCGCGACCATCGGCATGCTCGTCACTGGGTTGGTCGGCTCGGCGATCCTGGCCCTCGCGCCCCCGGGCGTCCCGATGCTGTTGGGCGCGGTGCTGCTGCTGCTCTACTACGTCTGCGACTGCGTCGACGGCGAGGTGGCGCGCTACCGCGGCATCGAGGACATGCGCTGGGGGTACTACGACTACCTGTTCCACATGCTCGTCAAGCCCTGCGCCTTCGCCGGCGTGGGCATCGGCCTCTGGCGACAGACCGGCGGCGACCTGTTCCTGTTCGCGGCCGGCACCGCCACCGTCGCCGCGCTCTGGCTGAAGATGTTCCTGGACGCGCCGGGCATCCTGTTCCTGCGCGCGGTGCTCGCCGGCAAACCAGGGCGCGACCCGAGCTTCCGCCGGTTCTACCGCTCGCTGCGCCCCGACCTGTCCCACCCGGGCGACGACGACGCCCATCCCGGCGACGGCCGCGACGACGCCGACGACGACGACGAAAGCAAGCCACCCGCGGGCTTTCCGCTCGGCTTCAACACGGTCACCATCCGCGCGCTGATCACCAACTTCGACATGGGCCTGCTGGTGCTGGTGTTCGCGACGGCCGGTGACCTCCTCGCCGGCCCCTTTCCGCTGCCCCTCGTCGGCAGCGTGCCCCTCCGCGCGCTCTGGCTGCTGTGGTACGGCGTGATCCTGCCGCTGGACTTCCTCGACTACCTGCGCACCTACGTTGCGCGCGGGCACTTCCCCAGCGAGACGGAGCGGCTGCTCACGCTGGCGCACCACTTCCGCGCGCCGCCGCAGGAGGGCGAGGGCGCGGACGAGGACGAGCTCGCGCCCCGACCCGCGCGCGAACACGGGGACGGGGACCCAGGCGACACCGAGGACGCAGGCAAGCCGGCGGACTGAGACGCCTCGCTCGCCGCGCGCGCCGCCGACCTGCACGCGCCGCCCGATCGCTTCAGCCGAACAGTCCGTACCCGACGGCCGCGAGGTTGATCGACGTCGCCACGCCCAGCGGCACCAGGAACGAGGTCTTCCGCGTCTTGTGGCGAAAGACGAAGACGCCCGCCCAGCATCCGATCCACCCGCCGACCAGGGCCCAGACCTGCAGGGTCCGCTCGGGGACGCGTCGGCGGCCGGCCTTCGAGAGCCACTTGTCGAGCCCCGTGATGCCGAAGCCCGTGACGTTCAGCCCGGCGACGATCAGCACGAGCCAGGCATCCCCGCTCACGCCCCGCGCCCCGTTCCGGCACGCGCCAGGTCCGGGTGCTGCACCAGGCAGGGCCCGATCGCCAGCACGTCCAGGCGTCCGTCGAGGAAGGCGGCGATGGCGTCGGCCGGCGTGCAGACGATGGGCTCCTCGTGCATGTTGAAGCTCGTGTTGACCAGGCACGGTACGCCGGACAGTTGCTCGTACTCGGTCAGGATGTCGAAGTACCCCGGGTTCACCTCGCGCTTCAACAACTGCGGGCGCGCGGTGCCGTCGACGTGGACGGCCGCCGGGCAGTGCTCCCGCATCCAGGGCGTGCAGTCGAAGGTGACGGTCATGAACTGCGCGGCGAGTTCGGCGCCGTCGAGCCCCTCGTAGCAACGCTGCCTGTGGTCCCACAGGGTGACGGGCGCGAAGGGCATGAACTCGGTGCGACCGAGGCGCTGGTTGAGCCAGTGGTTCACCTCGGGCTCGCGCGCGTGGTAGAGGATCGAGCGATTGCCCAGGGCGCGCGGGCCGTACTCCATGCGCCCGTCGAAACGCCCGACGACGCGACCGGCGTGGATCGCGGCCGCGACCTCGGCGGCCAGGTTGCCGGGCTCGGTGAACGACAGGTCGGCTTCGCGCAACGCGACGCGGATCTCCTCGGGCTCGAAGGACGGGCCCAGGTAGACGTCGTTCCAAGGGCGCGGCACCTCGCGCGTGAGAGCCAGACCGAGGCCCGCGCCGCAGCCGCCGTCGCCCATGTCGGGGTCCACGAAGATCCGCGTCACGCCTTCCACGGCGTGCAGCCGCTGGTTCATCTTCACGTTGGCGCTGACGCCGCCCGAGAGCACCACCGCGTCGCAGCCGGTCCGGGCGATCCAGTGGCGCAACACCGCCGTGGCCAGGGTCTCGAGCGTGTCCTGGTACGCCGCCGCCACGTCGATCATCGGGTAGCGCGAAGCGAGGTGGCGGCTCAGGAAGACGTTGAGGTTCTCGTCCAGGTGCACCTCGCCCCCGACCGCGCGGCAGCGGGTGGCGAGCACGTCGCGCAGCACGCTCGGGTCCCCGTAGGCCGCCAACCCCACGACCTTGCCGGCGTGCCGGTCGGGGTGGAAACCCAGCGACGAGGTGACCATCTCGTAGAAGGTCCCCAGCGAGTTGGGGAAGCGCAGGCCGGCGAGCCGGCGCAGCTTGCCGCCCTCGCCGAGGCTCACCGAGCCGGCCAGCCCCGAACCGTAGCCGTCCAGGGTCAGCACCAGGGCGCGGTCGAAGCCCGACGCCAGGTAGGCCCCCGCCGCGTGGGCGCCGTGATGGTCGAAGCGGCGCAGCTTGTCGACCCAGCCGAGGGTAGCCAGTCCGCCCAGCAGCTCCGCCTCGCGCTGCCGGTGCTCGGCCATGGCCGCCGTGAGCCAACGTTCCTCGAAGCGCCGCGCAACATGGGACGACAGCGCGCTCGTCCCGGCCAGGCGATAGGCAGCGTGCTTGAACCAGCCCTTGCGGATGCGCTGGTTCGGGTCGTGCAGGCCGTGGATCGGCTCGCTGCGGTCGGGCACGCGCGCGTCGGCTTCCAGGAGGGCCGCCGCCAACGCCGCGGGCGTGCCGGCGCGATCGTCGACCGCCGCGCGTTCGCGCTCGGCCGCGAACGCGGCGCGCATCAGCCGGGCCTCGGTCGCGGCGTCGTGGAACGCGTAGGCCACCACATCGATCTCTTCGGGTCGGGTGCCCGTGATGCGCAACGCCGCCTCGATGGCGGCCCACGGGAACCCGGCGTGCTGCTTGATGCGACTGAAGCGTTCCTCCGCCGCGGCGAACAGCACGTCGCCGTCCTCGACCAACGCCACGGTGGCGTCCTTGTCGAGCGGGGAGAGGCCCAGGACCTTCACGCGGGCCCGGGTCGCGGCGGGAGGCCACCCTGGAGCAGGTGCGCCCTGAGTTCCAGCGGGGTCATGGTCACGCCGCCGAGTTCGCCGAAGAAGAAGTCGAAGTACGCCCGGCAGCGATCCAGGAACCGGTCGACGTCGCCTTCGTCGTGCACGTAAGGCGTGCAACCGGGGAGCAACGACGGCGCGTGCCAGCTGAAGGTGACCACGCGCACGCCGCGCGCGAGCAGGCAGCGCGTGAGCCGGAACAGGTCGTGCAGCTCGAAGCCCTCGGGCGACAGGCGCAGCCGCTCCAGCGCGCCGAGCCGGGACAACACGCCGGGGACCCGGAAGCGCTCCAACCAGGGTCGCGTGGCCAGGCGGTGCAGACCGGGGCCCACGGCCGCGGCCCAGCCCAGGTACGCGCCGGTGATGGGGACGCCGAGCAGCTGTTGATCGCTCCCGAACCAGAAGGGGTCCACGGGGCCGTGGCTGAAGTCGGGGCCGCCTTCGTCGCGGTAGTCGAAGGGCGGTGCGATCGACAGGTCCACCTCGAAGCCCTGCTCCGCCAGGATCGCGGCGGTCGAGGGGCCGAAGCCGTAGCGCCCGGCCTGGTAGACCCGTGGGCGCACGCCGGTGCCGGCCTCGATGGCGTCACCCAGGGCGGTCAGCTTGGCGGCCTCCCGCTCCGGCGCGAGATTGCCGGGGAAGGATTCCTCGGCGCCCTCGTCGGCGTGGTGCGGCGGCGTGACCCAGGGGTGCAGGTGCGCGCCGATCTCGCAGCGCCCGTCGGCCACGATCCCGGCCAGCGGCTCGAACCCCTCGGCTTGCGAGGCGACGGGGTAGGACACGGCGTAGAGCGGCCGGATGCCGAAGGCGTCGAGCACCGCCTGCCCGCGCTCCAGCCGCGCCATGGCGGAGACCGAGGTCGCGCGCGGATCGAAGCCGCCGTCCCAGTCGAACTCCTCCTCGGCATCGATCAGGACCAGCAGCACCGGCGGGTGGTCCTCCGGCAGCGCGGCCAGATGGCGGATCTCGGGCATGCCCGTCCGCGTGCAGCGCGCCGTGAACCGCTCCATGATCGGTGTGAACTCCCGGACGGCGGGTCCTCCCGTGATCCTCGGGGGACATTTCAGCCTGCCGGGGCCCCTGCGCCTACAGGGAAACCGCCGCGAGCCCGCCGACCCGCATCGCGCGGGCCCGTGCGCTAAGCTGGAGCGACTCGTCCGGGCCCGCCGGCCGAGCCCCGCCCGCCGGCGAGTCCCGGTCCCCGCCTCCGAGCCCACCCGATGGACACCTCCTTCCCGGTCATCGTCGAGCGTCCGTTCGTCGACCCGAGCCTGGACCTCGAGGCCGAGATCGACCGCCTCAAGCGGGAGCGGAACGCGGTCATCCTGTCGCACTACTACCAGGACAGCGAGATCCAGGACCTGGCGGACTTCGTCGGCGACTCCCTGGGTCTCTCGCAGCAGGCGGCCAAGACCGACGCCGACGTGATCGCCTTCTGCGGCGTGCACTTCATGGCCGAGACGGCCAAGATCCTGAGCCCCGGGAAGACCGTGGTGATGCCCGACGCGGATGCCGGCTGCAGCCTGGCCGACAGGTGTCCGGCCGACGTGTTCGCGAAGTGGCTCGAGCAGTACCCCGGGCACACGGTCGTCAGCTACATCAACACGACGGCGGCCATCAAGGCGCAGAGCGACCTGATCTGCACCTCCAGCAACGCGGTCAAGATCGTGGAGTCGATCCCCGCCGACCAGCCGGTGGTCTTCGCGCCGGACCGGCACCTCGGGGCCTGGGTCGAGAAGCAGACCGGCCGCGAGATGGTCAAGTGGCCCGGCTTCTGCGTCGTGCACGAGCAGTTCACCGCGCGCAAGCTGATCAAGCTGAAGACCGCGCACCCGAACGCCGAGATCATCGCGCACCCCGAGTGCGAGCAGTCGGTGCTGCAGCTGGCCGACTACATCGGCTCGACCACCGGCCTGATCAAGCACGTCGAGACCAGCAGCAAGACCACCTTCATCGTGGCCACCGAGATGGGCGTGATGCACCAGATGCAGCGGCTGCGCCCCGACGCCACGCTGATCGGCGCGCCGCCGGACAGCGGCTGCGAGTGCGCGACCTGCCCGTACATGCGGCTCAACACGCTCGAGAAGCTGTACCTCTGCCTGAAGAACCTGACGCCGCAGATCGAGCTGGACGAGGAGCTGCGCAAGCGCGCGTTGCTGCCGGTGCAGCGCATGCTCGAGATCAGCGCCTGAGGGCGTGCGCGCCGGATGCCGGCAGAGAGGAGAGCGCCGTCATGACAACACGGACCACTGCAGCACTCGGAGTCCTGTTGGCGCTTACCTGGCAGACGTCGGCGCAGTCGGAGCTGGTGTTGCAGGGGCAGCCGTACTCCGCGGGGAGCATGACCCTGCACCTGATCGCCGAGGACGACATCGGCGAGGCGCCCCTGCTGGCCATCGGTCTGAACCCCTTGAATGATCCCATACCAACGGGCAAGGGTCCCTTCTACATCGGCAGTCTGGTGAGCGTGATCGGGCTCCCTCTGATCCCAGCCGGCGGCACGTTGGATGTGCCGTTCACGCTGCCGACGGTCACGCCCGGGTTGGAAGGGATCACCTTCGTGTTGCAGGGCTTCATCGGAGGCCTGCTGTCGAATCCTGCGACGGTTCCCTCGGACCTGCCCTACTTCCTTGCGGCGGACGCACAGGTGATCGCATCGCCGGAGCCGTCGGTCGGCGCGCTCTTCGGCGATCGCGTCACGGCTGGAGACCTGAACGGGGATGACGCGCAGGACCTGATCGTCGGCGCGTGGTTCGAGGACTATCTCGGCATCCCGATCTCGGGGCGCGCCTACGTCCTGTGGGGCCCGAGCTTCACGACCCACACCACTCTCAGTTCTCCGAATCCCGGGATCTTCGCCGGCTTCGGAGGTAGTGTCGTGACGGCGGACCTCGACAAGGACGGGATCGACGATCTGATCGTCGGCGAGCTCGTGTCCGATCCGCCAACGCCGCCCGACACCGGAACGCTCTACGTCTACTACGGCGACCCGTCGTTCTCAGCCACGGCTTCGTTCCAGCTGGAAAGCCCCGAGGAGGGCTTTGATGGGCTCAAGTTTGGCCGCCAGGCTGTCGTGGGTGATTTCAACGGCGACACGTGGATCGACATCGCGGAGAGCATGTTTGCCGCGCCCGCCTTGGGTTTTCCGGGCTCCGGCAAGATCGTGGTCTTCTGGGGCCCGTCCTTTGCCTCGTTCGACATCATCACGAGCCCTGACCCTGGACTGAATGACGCCCTCGGGAATCACCTCACGACGGGCGATCTCAATGGAGACGGCCTCGCCGACATCGTCGCGGGCAGCGGGCTCGATGACGTCGACGGGGTCATCAACCAGGGCAGCGTGCACCTCTTCGCAAGCCCGTCGCTGGCGCCCTTGGCCAGCATTCCGAATCCCTATCCAGGCGTGCCGTTCGCGCGCTTCGGCGACTACGTGCATGCGGCGGACCTGGATGGCGACGGGAAAGCCGAGGTCATCACGCGCGACGATTTCGACCGCGTGTTCGTCTTCTGGTCACCCGACTACACGTCGTTCCATGAGATCCGCAAGCCGCCCTCCGTGGACGCCAACCCCGAGGTCGGCTTTTTCGGGTACCTCCTCGCCTCGGCCGACGCCAACGACGACGGGCTGCGGGATGTGCTGATCGGCGATCTGACCGAGGGCTCGATGGCCGGTTGCGCAGATGAGGGGACCGGCACGCTGTTCGTTGCGCTCGCCCCGTATTACTCGACGTTCTACCGCATCACCGATGTGCCCGGCAGTTGCGGTCACGCGTTCGCGGACACAGGTGGAATCGTTGCGGAGCTGGACGGCGATCCACAGCCGGAGCTGGTGATTACCGCGTCCTCATCAGATGACGGCGGGATTCAGAACAGCGGGCATGTGACGGTCTTCGGCTACTCGCCCGGCGTCCCATAACTGCGCTGTGCGGGCGGGTGGGAGAAGCAGGGCTCACCCTCGTCACGGGGCGTTGATGAGATTCGACTACTCGCCGCGCGCGCGGCGCGGTCCAATGACTCCATGGCCGCCGCCCCCAACACTGCCGCGCCCGCCGCCGACTCGCGCCGCCTGCCCGCCCTCGACTGGATGCGCGGGCTGGTCATGGTGCTCATGGTCATCGACCACGCCGGCGACATGTGGGACGCCGACAAGAACCTGACCGACACCTGGTGGCTCTGGGTCCCCGGCAGCACGCTCGACACCGCGCAGTGGTTCTCGCGCTGGATCACGCACCTGTGCGCGCCGACGTTCGTGTTCCTGGCCGGCACGTCGCTGGCGCTGAGTCTCGAGCGGCGGCTCGCCGCGGGCGCGAACGCCTCGGCCGCCGATCGGCACATCGCCGTGCGCGGGCTCTTCATCGCCTCGCTCGACCTGCTCTGGGTGTCGGTCTGGTGGTGCCTGCATGGATCCCTGAACGGGCCGCTGCTCCAGGTGCTCTACGCCATCGGCCTGTCGATGGTCGCGATGGTGTTGCTGCGCCGTCTGCCCACGCGCCTGCTGCTCGCCGTCGGCCTGGCGCTGGTGATCGGCTCCGAACTGTTCGTGGACTTCGGCAACATCTTCGATCGCGGCGGGATGTTCTGGCTCCAGGCCGCGCTGGTGAACACCGGCCTGTGGGGCTTCCCATCGCTCAGCGCTCCCGACTGGGGCTTCTACATCTTCTACCCGCTGCTGCCCTGGCTCGGGATCATGATCGTGGGCTGGGTCTTCGGCCGCTGGCTGCTGCAGCACGGGAACCGCGGTTCGGCCGCGCCCGAACGTCTGCTGCTCGGCTGCGGCCTGGGCGCGCTCCTGCTGTTCGTCGCCGTGCGCTACCCGACCAGCGGCTACGGCGACATGCAGCTCTTCCGCGCCGACGACTCGCTGATCCAGTGGCTGCACGTGAACAAGTACCCGCCCAGCGTGACCTTCGCGGCGCTGGAGCTGGGGATCATGGCGCTCTTGCTGTCGCTCTTCTTCTTCGTGCAGCGGCGGAAGTGGGCGCGCGGGCGCGGCATCGCCCAGGCGGGGCCCCTGCTCGTCTTCGGCCAGACGGCGCTGTTCTTCTACCTCGTGCACATCCCGGTCCTGGCCCTGCCGCAGATGCTGGTCGGCGAACGCCACGGCATCGGCGCGCGCTATGCGTCGACGCTGCTGACCCTGATCGTGCTCTACCCGGCCTGCCTCTGGTATCGCAGCGTGAAGCAGCGCAAGGCGGCCAGCCTGCTGCGCTTCCTCTGAAGCAGGTCGGGTGCGGCGGCCCGCCGGCCCATGGTCCTGACTTCCAGCGAAACGCCGATGCCCGAGTCGACATCAGCGGGCCCGGTGTCCTGGGATCCTCCGGCTGGTCCGAGTATCTTGCTCCACGCAACGCGCGGACACCGGCACGCCCCGCGACCACGACCCGCGACCCGCGACCGGACACCACCCGCCCCGTGCAGGAGCACGACCCCATGACCTCGCTGTCCCACGGCCTCGGTTCCTCCGTCGGCCGCAAGCTGGTGGTCGCGGTCACCGGGCTGGCCCTGCTGGGCTTCGTGCTCGGGCACATGGTCGGGAACCTGCAGCTGTTCCTCGGGCAGGACGCGCTGAACGGCTACGCCGCGCTGATCAAGTCCAAGCCCGCGCTGCTCTGGGGGGCGCGCCTGGGCCTGCTCGCCTTCGTCGGCGCCCACGTCGTGCTCGCGCTCGAGCTGGCGGCCGAGAACAAGGCCGCCCGCCCCCACGGGTACGCGGCTCCGGGCCGCATCCAGTCCACGCCCAACGCCCGCTCGATGACGCTCACCGGCCTGATGATCCTGGCCTTCGTGATCTACCACCTCGCGCACCTGACCTGGGGCGTGACCCACCCCGCCGACCACGCGCTGGTGCAGACCCTGGCCGACGGCACCACCCGGCCGGACGTGTTCTCCGCCGTCGTGCTCGGCTTCCAGGACCCGCTCGTCGCCGGCGCCTACCTGGTCGCCATGCTGCTGCTCGGCCTGCACATCGGCCACGGCATCCAGAGCGTCTTCCAGAGCCTCGGCCTGACCACGTCCAGCTCTCGCGGCACCTTCGCCAAGCTGGGCGCCGGCCTGACCTGGCTGATCGTGATCGGCAACTGCGCCATGCCGGTGGCCGTCCTGGCCGGCGTCATCACCCTGCCGGAGGGCGTGGCATGAACCTCGACAGCAAGATCCCGAGCGGGCCCGTGCAGGACGCCTGGGACAAGCACAAGTTCGACATGAAGCTCGTGAACCCGGCCAACAAGCGCAAGTTCAAGGTGCTCATGGTGGGCACCGGGCTCGCCGGTGGTTCGGCGGCGGCGTCGTTGGCCGAGCTGGGGTACGAGGTCGACGCCTTCTGCTTCCAGGACAGCCCGCGCCGCGCCCACTCCATCGCCGCGCAGGGCGGCATCAACGCCGCGAAGAACTACCAGAACGACGGCGACAGCGTCTGGCGCCTGTTCTACGACACGGTCAAGGGCGGCGACTTCCGCAGCCGCGAGGCCAACGTCTACCGCCTCGCCCAGGTGTCGGCCAACATCATCGACCAGTGCGTGGCCCAGGGCGTGCCCTTCGCGCGCGAGTACGGCGGGCAGCTGGCCAACCGATCATTCGGCGGCGCGCAGGTCAGCCGCACCTTCTACGCGCGCGGGCAGACCGGCCAGCAGCTGCTGCTGGGTTGCTACGCGGGGCTGGCGCGGCAGATCGACGCCGGCAACGTCACCATGCACACGCGCAAGGAGATGCTGGACGTGGTCGTCGTCGACGGTCTCGCCCGCGGGATCCTCACGCGCGACCTGGTCACCGGCAAGATCGAGCGCTGGGCCGGCGACGCCGTGGTGCTCGCCACCGGCGGCTACGCCAACGTCTTCCACCTGTCGACCAACGCCATCGGCTGCAACGTCACCGCGGCCTTCCGCGCCTACAAGCGCGGCGCCGGCTTCGCCAACCCCTGCTACACGCAGATCCACCCGACCTGCATCCCGGTCCACGGCGAGCAGCAGTCCAAGCTCACGCTGATGAGCGAGAGCCTGCGCAACGACGGCCGCGTGTGGGTCCCCAAGGCCACCGACGAGACCCGGCCGCCGGGTGACATCCCCGAGCACGAGCGCGACTACTACCTGGAGCGCAAGTACCCCAGCTTCGGCAACCTGTCCCCGCGCGACATCGCCAGCCGCTCCGCCAAGGAGGCCTGTGACGAGGGCCGCGGCGTCGGCCCGGGCAAGCGCGGCGTGTACCTGGACTTCCGCGACGCCATCGCGCGCGTGGGCGAGGACACGATCCGCGAGCGCTACGGCAACCTGTTCGACATGTACGAGCGCATCACCGACGAGAGCCCGTACAAGGTGCCGATGCGCATCTACCCGGCGCCGCACTACACCATGGGCGGCCTCTGGGTGGACTACAATCTGCAGAGCACGATCCCCGGGCTGCACGTCATCGGCGAGGCCAACTTCTCCGACCACGGCGCCAACCGGCTGGGCGCCAGCGCGCTCATGCAGGGCCTGGCGGACGGCTACTTCGTGCTGCCCGCCACCATCGGCCACTACTTCGCGACGCACGGCCCCGACAAGCAGCCCGTCGACACCGACCACCCGGACTTCGCACGCGTGGAGGACGACGTGCGCGGGCGCATCAAGAAGCTCATGGGCGTGAACGGCACGCGCTCGCCGGCGTCGTTCCACCGCGAGCTGGGCCGGCTCATGTGGGACAAGTGCGGCATGGCGCGCAACGCCCGGGGCCTCACCGAGGCGCTGCAGCGCATCCCCGAGTTGCGCGAGGAGTTCTGGCACGACGTGCGCGTGCTCGGCAGCGGCGAGAGCCTGAACATGATGCTGGAGGAGGCCGGCCGCGTGGCCGACTTCATGGAGTTCGCCGAGATCATGTGCCGCGACGCGCTGACGCGCGAAGAGTCCTGTGGCGGGCACTTCCGGGAGGAGCACCAGACCGAGGACGGCGAGGCGCTGCGCAACGACGCGGACTTCACGCACGTGGCCGTCTGGGAGCACACCGGCGAGGACAGCACGCCGAACCGGCACACCGAGGCGCTCGACTTCCCCAACGTCCACCTCGCGACCCGGAGCTACAAGTGAACATCACCGTGCGCGTCTGGCGTCAGGAAGGCCCCGCGGCGACCGGGCACCTCGAGACCATCGAGGCCACCGACGTGTCGGCGGACAGTTCGTTCCTGGAGATGCTCGACCTGGTCAACGAGCGCCTGATCAGCGCTGGCCGCGAGCCCATCGCCTTCGACCACGACTGTCGCGAGGGCATCTGCGGCATGTGCTCGCTGGTCATCGACGGCGTGCCCCACGGCCCGCGCCGCGCCACGACCACCTGCCAGCTGCACATGCGCAGCTTCACCGACGGCGCGACGATCACCATCGAACCGTTCCGGGCCAAGGCCTTCGGGGTGCTGCGCGACCTGGTCGTGGACCGCTCGGGCTTCGACCGCATCATCCAGGCCGGCGGCTACGCCAGCGTGAACACCGGCGGCGCGCCCGACGCCAACGCCATCCCGATCGGCAAGGGCGAGGCCGACCTGGCCATGGACGCGGCGGCCTGCATCGGCTGCGGGGCGTGCGTGGCCGCCTGTCCGAACGCCTCGGCCATGCTGTTCACCGCGGCCAAGGTGGCCCACTACGGCCACCTGCCCCAGGGTGAGCCCGAGCGCGACCGCCGCGTCACGCGCATGGTCGAGACCATGGATGCCGAGGGCTTCGGCAACTGCCGCAACTACTACGAATGCGAGGCCGCCTGCCCGAAGGAGATCCCGGTGGACTTCATCGCCGAGCTGAACCGGGACTTCCGGCGCGCGACCGTGCAGGGCGGAAGCCGCTAGCGAGTACACTCGGGCCTTGGCCCCACCCACGCCTCGTCCGCCGCGACGGGTTGTGCGCCGTGCGCCGCTCGTCCTGATCGTTTCGCTCGCCGTGCTCGTGTCGGCGCTCCTGGCGCCGTCCCCGCGTGCCCAATGCGAGACCGTCGCCCTGGTCCCCTTCGACAGCGGCAGCTACGCGTACGCCGTGGACGTCGCCGACGGGCGCGCGCTCATCGGGGACCACGAGCTCTTCGACGGCCTCGTCCACGTCTACGACCACGCGTCCTTCGGGTGGAGCTACACGACGACGCTGGCGAGCAGCGACCCGGACCCGTTCACGTTCGGCTTCGCCCTGGCTGTCGGCCCTGACGCGCTGTTCGTCGGCGCGCCCAACGAGGACGGCGGTCACGGACGCGTGCACGTGTTCGAGGCGTACGGCCCCGCCTGGATCGAGACGACCACGCTCGACCTGCAGACCGAGGCCAAGTCGGCGTTGGGTGGGCGGCTCTCGGCCGACGGATCCCTCGCGGCCGCCGCGGCGGTGGGCGACTCGATCTCCGGCAGCCTGAGCGGAGCCGTCCACATCCTGGAACTCGGCCCCGGCGGCTGGACCCTCGGGCCCAAGCTGGTCGCCGACGACGCGCACAAGTGGGCGCGCTTCGGCACGGGCCTCGACCTCGACGGCGACACGCTGCTGGTCGGCGCGCCGGGTCAGAAGGTCGCCGGTGAAGTGTCCGGCGCCGCCTACGTCTTCGAGCGCCAGCCCGACGGCGCGTGGGACCAGGTGCAGACCCTGGTCGCGCCGGTGCCCGCGCCGGGGGCGGCCTTCGGCACCTCGTTGGCGCTGAGTGGTGACCGCCTGATCGTCGGCGCCTGGCTCGAGAACGCCGTCGCCCCCGGGTCGGGGCAGGTCCACGCCTGGCGCCGGGAGGCCTCCGGCGACTGGGTTCCCGACGGCACGCTCATGCCGGCCGGAACGGTCAGCGGGGACCGCGTGGGCCGCGACGTGGCCCTCGACGGGGAGGTGGCCCTGGTCTCGTCGTGGGGGGCAGACGGAGGTGAGGGCCGGGTGACGGTGTTCCGGCTGCAGGGCGGAGCGTGGACCGAGGGCCCGACCCTGGTCTCGGGGCACCCGGCGCTCTCCCAGGGCTTCGGCTGGGACGTGGCGCTGTCCGGGGACCTGGCCGTCATCGGAGCGAACATCGAGACCAGCTCCGTCCCCGGCGCCGCCTTCCTCTGGGGCGGGCTGGCCGGCTGGGCCGACCTCGGCGGTGGGTTCGCGACGGCCCCGGACCCGATTCCCGATCTGCGCCTGACCGGGTCTCTGTGCCCCGGTCAGGGCCTGACCGTGACCCTGGCCCAGGCGCCCCCCCTGGCGCTCACCAGCCTGATCCTGGGCTTCTCGGTCCTGGGTCAGCCGTTCGCCGGCGGCACCCTGGTGCCGACCCCCGACGTCCTGCTCGGCCTGCTCACCGACTCGCTCGGCGAGGCGACCCTCGCCACCGCCTGGCCCGGCGGCCTGCCGCTCGGGAGCGAGGTCGTGGTGCAGGCCTGGGTCTGGCCCTCCGGCGGGGAGGGTTTCAGCGCCAGTGCCGGCCACCGCGCCGTCGTGCCCTGACGGCGCGGCGTCACTGCGCCCGGCCCTCGGGTATGCTCGCCGCCCGGTTGTGGGAGGGGCCGCCGTGCGCCCTCCGCTGGCCGTCCAGACCCCGTGCCCGCCACCAGGAGAGACCCATGGCCGACGCACCCAAGGAAAACATCACCACCATCGCCAAGGACGCGAAGTTCAGCGGAGAGATGGTCTTCCAGAACACCGTCCGCGTCCTCGGGACCTTCGAGGGCACGATCAAGGGCAGTGGCGAGCTGCAGGTCGCCGCCAACGCGAAGGCGAAGGCCAACATCGAGGTCAACTCGGTGATCGTCGACGGCACCGTCGAGGGCAACGTGTTCGCCAAGGACAAGCTCCAGCTCAACGCCACGAGCGTGGTCAACGGTGACGTCACCGCCGGCAAGATGATCGTCGCCGAGGGTGCGGTGCTGTTCGGCCAGTGCAACGTCGGCGCCGACGTGGTCAAGGCCGGCCCCGGCGGTCTGGACAAGGGCCAGCCCGCGAAGGTGCCTCAGCAGCAGCAGCAGCCCCAGCAACAGTCGGCCCACAAGTAGACCGCGGCTGCGAGAGGGGGACCCGGTCGTCGTGACGGGCGAGCCTTGGGGCTCGCCGGGCGTTCGGGTCCGCATCCCTCTGCCCCGCACCCGTCCCGATGGCCCGTCGCGGCGCGCGCATCGTCTCCTGCTACCACTGCGGCCACCGGTTCGAGGTGAGCGGCAAGGCCGAGTCCACGTCCTGCGAGAAGTGCAATCAGCGCGTGATCGTCGGCGACATCGTGGTCAAGGCGCTGATGCCGGTGAAGAGCGTCGAGACCTGCGGCAAGCTGGTGGTGCAGCGCAAGGGCAGCGTGATCGCGGAGCGGGCGTTCGCCGGAGACGGCGTCGAGGTCCAGGGCAGCATCGACGCCCACGTGGTCAGCGGCGGCCCCGTGATCATCGGCCGCTACGCGCGCTGGAGGGGCGATTGCGAAGCCCCGACGCTCGAGGTGGCGGGCGGGGCGCGGATCGCGAGCGGCCGTTTCGCGGTGCCGGCGCCCTGCACCGGTCCGGCTGAGGCCGCGGAAACTGCGGGCAGCGCTCCCTGACCGGGTCGGGGATCGGCCCGAAAGGCGCTGCTGAGACCCGGAATCACGGAACTGGGACAGATTCCCCAGGACCGTTCCACTCCCGGTCTCGCATGAGGTGTCATAGAATCGACACAGCGACCGGCGGTCCCCCCGAACTGCCGCCGGGCCTCGCGCCCTCCCCCGACACTCCCGATCCCCGGAGTCCCCATGTTCCCAGCCCTCGTGGCGGGATTGCGCCCGGCGTCCATCCTCGCGGTGGTGCTGTGCGGCTCTCCCCTGGTCGGGGCGCAGCAGGTCTCCGGACCCGCAGCGCCGCCCGCCCCGGTCGCCGATCTGGCCCACTATCAGCTGTCCGAGGCGACGCTGCAGGCGCTCGCTCTTCCCGACGCTCCCGACGCCCCCTTCAGCTTCGGCCTGCGCGTCGGTGAAGAGTGGCTCGTGGTGCACCTGGCGCGGGTCTCGGTGCGCTCGGACAAGTTCCAGCTGCTGGTCCAGCAGGCCGACGGAGCGATCGTCCCGGTCGAGCCCGCCGCGCCCGCCACCGTGCGGGGCGGCGTGGAAGGACGGCCCGGCAGCGTCGTCGCCGGTTCGCTCATCGACGGCAGGCTCGAAGCCCTGGTCCGCCTCGGGGACGAGCTGCCGCTCATCGGTGTCCAGCCCTCGACGGGTGGCGCGCGCGGTGACCACGTGGTCTACGACGCCTCGGCCGCCATCGACGTCGGCGGCGTGTGCGGCACGCCCGACCTGCCCGGGGGCTTCACGCCTCCCGCGGGAGCGGCCCCGGACGGCGGCCCGGTGGTGCCCGCCGACATCTGCGAGATCGCCTGCGACGCCGACGTGGAGTTCTACAACCAGAACAGCAGCTCCGTGAGCGCCACGCAGCTCGACATCGAGAACATCATCAACGGTGTCGAGGCCATCTACGAGTCCGAAGTGGCGATCCTCTACGAGATCACCACGATCCTCGTGCGCAGCGCGGAACCCGATCCCTACGGCGCGTTCGGCGGGAGCGCCATGCTGAGCGAGTTCACCAACACCTGGAACAGCGACCACGCCGACATCGACCGGGACGTGGCCCACTTCTTCACGGGCAAGAACATCACCGGATCGACCATCGGGATCGCGCAGCTCGGCGTGATCTGCGCCTTGAGCCAGGCCTACGGGCTGTCGCAGTCGAAGTACACCAACAACTTCACCAACCGCGTCGGTCTCACGGCCCACGAGCTGGGCCACAACTGGAACGCCCAGCACTGCGACGGCCAGGGTGATTGCCGGATCATGTGCAGCTGCCTCGGCTGTTGCGGACCGGTCACCACCTTCGGCAACTCGGCCGAGAGCAGCATCACCACCAAGGCGGCCCAGGCGAACTGCCTCGACAGCACCGTCCCGCCCCCGGTGCCGAGCCTGACCTCGCTCTCCCCGCTGAACGTGAAGCTGCTCAGCACGGGCACGGTGACGATCAACGGGTCCTTCGAGGACGTCACGCAGCTCACCATCGGCAGCACGGTCCTGTTGCCGGGGCAGTTCTCACAGATCGGGGATGCCCTGATCCACGTGGCGCCCCCCACGCCCAGCGCCCTGGGCCCGGTGCCGGTCACGATCAGCAACGAGGCGGGCACGAGCAACGCCCTCACCCTGACCTACGTGGGCAGCAACCCGCCCGTCGTGTTCACGCCCCTGGTCGCCTTCCCGGGCGACGACATCACCTGGAACATGGCGGCCGAGCCCGGTCAGACCGTCACGCTGTTCATCGCCCTCAGCCCACAGACCTTCCCCTACCAGGGCTTCAACGTCCTGGTGAACCTCGTGATCCTGTGGAGCGGAAGCGTCGACAGCCTCGGCCTCGTGGACCTGTCCGCGCCGGTCCCGGCCACGGCCTCGGGCCTGACGATCTACACCCAGATCGCGTCGACCGATCCCTCGCTCGTGGGCATCAGCTCGTCGGTGCTCACGCTCGTTCCCTGACTCTCCCAGTCTTTTCCTGTCGTCCGGGTGTCCCCGCGCCCGATCTCTCCACGGCATCTCCTTTCCTCCAGGACCTGGAGTCCTTCATGCTCGCTTCTCGCCGGATCCTCGGCCTCGCCCTCGCGGCGACGCTGATCTCCGTCCCCACGTCCGCGCAGTTCGGCACCATCCTCGAGATGGCGCCCAGCGATGCGCTCGCCTCCCTGGATCTCGGCTACGGCACGGCCCAGACCCTCGAGCTGCCCCAGGCCGTCACCGGCCACACGGTGTTCGAAGTGCAGCTCGACGGCGCCGTGCAGACCCTCGAGGTCTGGCCGCACTCGATGCGCTCGGCGAACTTCCAGCTCCTGACCGACGAGGGCGGCGAGCTCGCGCCCGTGCCCGCGCCGGCCATCACGACCTTCCGTGGCGTCGTGTCGGGCTACCCCGAGAGCGTCGTCGCCGGCTCGCTGGTCGACGGCCGCATGTCGGCCACGATCCTGCTCGCGCCGAGCGCTCCGATGTGGGGCATCCAGTCCGTCGAAGGACTGCAGGGTGAACACGTCGTCTACGACAGCGGCGACAGCCTCGCGCTCGACACCACCTGCGGGACCGTCGGCGCCGACGTCCGCGACCACGATCACTCCGGCCGTGACGAGCCCCAGATCCTGCTCGGCCAGGTCCAGAAGGTGTGCGAGATCGGCATCGATGCCGACGTGGAGTTCTACAACTCCAACGGCAGCTCGGTGAACAACACCGAGAACGACATCGAGAACATCATGAACGCCGTCGAGGCCATCTACGACAGCCAGTTCGGCATCCTGTACGAGATCACCACGATCATCGTGCGCACGACCGAGTCCGATCCCTACTCGTCGACCAGCAGCTCCACGCTGCTCAACCAGTTCCAGAACCACTGGAACAGCAGCCAGGGCAGCGTGCAGCGCGACGTGGCCCACCTGTTCACGGGCAAGAACCTGAGCGGCTCGACGATCGGCATCGCGTACCTGAACGTGATCTGCAACATCGGCTCCGCCTACGGTCTCTCGCAGTCGAAGTACACCAGCAACTTCAACAACCGCGTCGCGCTGACCGCGCACGAGATCGGCCACAACTGGTCGGCCAACCACTGCAACGGAACGAGCGACTGCAAGATCATGTGCAGCAGCCTCGGCGGCTGCGGTGCGGTCACGTCCTTCGGAACGCAGGCCAGCGGCTCGATCAACAACAAGAAGAACAGCTCGAACTGCCTGTCCGATCCGCCCGCGGGCGTGCCTCCGACGCTCGTCAACGTGGTGCCCAACTCGACCATGGTGCTCTCGGGTGAAGTCGTGACCCTGCTCGGCGCCGACCTGAACGGCATCTCGTCGATCGAACTCGGCGGCGTGACGCTCACCGGCTCCGACGTCCACGTCGTGGACAGCACCGAGGCCTGGTTCATCCAGCCGATCCCGGCCTTCCAGGGCGCGACGACCGTCACGGCCACCAACAACGCCGGGACGAGCAACGGCAAGGCCTTCACGTTCCTCGCTCAGGATCCGCCCAAGCTCACGGCACCGACGCTCGCCTTCCCGGGCATCATCGATCTGGACTACAGCTATGCCGCCGGCGCCAACGACACCGGCTACCTGCTGATCAACCTGGACGGCGCGACCTTCCCGTACAACGGCTACAACATCCTGTTCAACGCGACGATCCTGTTGAGCGGCTCGCTCGGCCCGAGCGGTGCGCAGCAGATCTCGTTCGTGATCCCGGCGTCCGCGTCGGGCCTGACGGTGCGCAGCCAGCTCGTGGCCTTCGGTCCGGGCTTCCAGGGCGCCAGCTCGGCGGTCAGCACGCTGATCTTCTGATCCACGCGCCGAGCACCTGAACCCGGGACCCCGGGCCGCCCCGCGGTCCGGGGTCCCGGTGTCTCGGGTGGACCCCGCGCGGGCCTCAGGCCTTGCCCTGGTTCGCGACGGCCTCGGCCGCCGCGGCGATGGCGTCGGGGTCACCCAGGTAGCGACTCGACACCTTCTCCAGATCGTCGTCGAGCTCGTACGCGAGGGGCACGCCCGTGGGGATGTTGAGCCCCAGGATGTCCTCGTCCGAGATGCCGTCGAGGAACTTCACCAGGGCGCGCAGGCTGTTGCCGTGGGCGGCGATGAGCACACGCCGGCCGTCGCGCAGGGCCGGAGCGATGTGCTCCTCCCAGGCCGGCATGAACCGCTCCACCGTGTCCTCGAGACACTCCCCCACCGGGATCTGATCGGCGTGCAGGTCCGCGTAGCGCGGATCGTGCCCGGGCCAATGCTCACTGGTCTCGTCGAGCGCCGGCGGCGGGGTGGAGTAGCTGCGTCGCCAGATCTTCACCTGGTCGTCGCCGTGCCTGGCCGCCGTCTCCGCCTTGTCGAGGCCCTGCAGCGCGCCGTAGTGGCGCTCGTTGAGACGCCAGTCGCGGATCACGGGGATCCACATCTGGTCCATCTCCTCCAGCGCGAGCCAGAGCGTCTTGATGGCGCGCTTGAGGACCGAGGTGAAGGCCACGTCGAAGGCGAACCCCTCGGCCTTCATGAGCTGCCCCGCTGCCCGTGCTTCGAGGACGCCCTGCTCGCTGAGCGGCACGTCGACCCACCCGGTGAAGCGGTTCTCCTGGTTCCACTGGCTCTGGCCGTGGCGCAGCAGGACGAGGGTCTTCATGGGAACACTCCGACGTGGACGAGACACGGACAGGCGACAGCCGCCATCTAAGCCCGCCGACCGCGGCCCGGCAAGTGCGCGCCTCCCGTCGGCTCGCCTCGATCAGCTCCGAGGCGCGGACCGCGAGCGGCGCGCGTAGTTGAACGTGACGAGGAGCAGCATGATCACCAGGCCCGCTCGGCCGAGCCAGAGTGGGAACTGCGCGTCGCCGAGCGCCGGTCGCAGGCCTTCGTCCATCTGCCCGATGACCAGGCCGGCCAGGATCAACGAGGCGAACGCGTCGCCGGTGATCAGGCCCGCCGCGGTGAGGATGCCCTCGTGGGTCGAGGCCTGGATGCGCCGCGTGGCCAGGAACCGCGCCAGCGCGCCGAGCAGGATCCCGGTGCCGATGTACGAGGGCAGGTAGATGCCCACGGCGAAGGCCAGCGAACTCAGGATCAGGCCCTTGGCCTTGCCTCCGACCTCGACCAGCACGGCCACCACCCCGAGCACGGCACCCGCCGAGATCGGCCCCCAGGGCAGGTCCGCCTCGAGGAACAGCGAGCGCAGCACGGTGGCGAAGAAGCTCGCCTGCGGCGCGGGCAGGTCGTCGCTCCCGAGGGTGAAGGCCTCGTGGGCCATCCACAGCGTGATCGGCACGATGATCGCGCCGCCGGCCAGCCCGAGCAGCTGCCCCGGGAAGCCGTCGGCCACCCGGAACCCGTTGAGCTGCATCGTCTTGTAGTCCTGGCTGCTGTCGTTCGCGGCGCAGATGGCGACGCAGGCGGCGACCACCAGCGGCACCAGGAACACGACGCCGGAGATGCCTTCCAGGCCGATGCCCAGCGCCGCGATGCTCAGCACGAGCATGCCCATGAAGACCGTGCCGCTCACGGGCGAGGCCGAGCTGCCGACCTGCAGCGAGAGCAGCCCGCCGAGGCCCGAGAGCAGCCAGACCAGCACGAACGCCACGGCGCCCATGACGGCGAGCGTCGTCGTCGACCCGCCGACCATGCCCATCATCGCGATCATCCCCGCCAGCCCGACGGCGATGCTGCCCACGAGCAAACGGCGCTGCGCCTTGGTCTGCTCGAGCAGCGAGGTGTCCGCGATGGCGGCGGCCAGGGCCGCGCCCGTCACGCCCGACTCGGCGGCCGCGTCGAGCTTGGCCTGCTTGCGGCCTTCGACGGCGTAGGCGACCAGGCTGTAGACCACGGCCACGACCATGGCCGCGCCCCCGACCCACCGGAACGTGGTGGGCGGCATGGCGTGGGCCGCCGCGTAGCCGGTCGTGACCGCGTTCACGAAGCCACCCATGAACAACAGGAACGCCGTGGGCAGCGTGAGCAACGCGCCGATGCCGAGGTACAGCGGCGCCACCGGCAGCGGCAGGTCCACCTCGACGTCCACCGGTTCCCCTGCCGCGCCCGCCGTGGGCGAGGTCACGCCGAAGGTGAGATGCGTGACCTTGTTCTCGAGCCACTCGAGCACGAGCAGTCCGTTGATCGCGAACCCGGCCACCAGGCCGGCCACGAGCGTGCTCATCAAGGCCGGGCGCTCGTCGGGGCGATCCACCGCCGTCTCGATCAGGCGATCGCAGGCCACGGCCTCGGGAGCGGGGAGCCGCGGGTCGCTGAGGAAGCGCTTCGTCGCCAGCCCCACGAAGCCGAAGCCCAGGGCCGAGCCGGCCAGCGCGGCCACGATCAGCAGCGGCGCGTCCACGGGCGGAACCGGCAGGCCGAGTTCGGCGTGGAGGATCTGGATGATGGGCGCCGTGAACACGACGCCGGCGGTGACCGCGGCGCCGGCCGAGCCGGTGACCTGGAAGATCGCCAGGAAGCCCTTGAGGCGTGGACCGAGTGCCTTGCCCAGGGCGACCCAGCCCACGAGCACCACGAGCGGGCTGACACCGGGCGTGATGCCGGCCTTCGCCGCGGAGATGACCAGCGCCGCCGAGAGCAGCACCGAGAGCACCAGTCCGAGCGCGAGTCCGAGCCCGCTGCTCGCCCGGGTCGAGTCCTGCGCGTGCCCCTGATCCATGCTCGGCTCCTCAACGGCCTCGACCCGTCACCGGCCGCTACCCGCAAGCGGCCCACCCGCCGGTCGTGGGCGGCGAGTCTACCCGGCCGCGCCACTGAATCGCCGTTTCGGCGCCCCGCCCCGAGCCCGCCACCCGCCGGTATGCTGGGCGGTCACTCGGAGGCCCCGCCATGCTCACGACGGCCCTGTCCGGTCTGCGTCTCGCCTTGCCCGCCCTGGCCCTGACCCTGCTCGCGGCGCTCGCCGCGCCCCAGGATCGCGTCGAGTCCGCGGCGACCGCGCCCTTCCCGAACTTCGAGTCGGGCGCGACCCAACCGATGCTGCTGCTCTCGGGCGGCACGCGCCTGCTCGTGCTCAACACGCCGGACGGCCGCCTCGAGTCCTACACCACGGGCCTGGAGGCCGGCGGCAGAGGCCCGGGTGCGCTGACCTCTCTCGGGTCGGTCTTCACGGGCCTGGAGCCCGTCTCCATGGCGCAGCACCCGATCGATCCCGACATCGTCTTCGTGGCGAACGTCGTCTCGGACACGGTCGCCGTGGTGGACACCTCGCGCATGCAGGTGCTGGCCACGATCGAGGTGGGCGACGAGCCCCAGGATCTCGAGGTCCTGGGCGACAAGCTCTTCGTCGCCACCGCGCGGAGCAACCCGGCCGGCGACCTGCTCGACCCGGGCGCCTTCGTGGACAACGCCGTGGTGGTGCTCTCCGTCGACGCGCCCTACGCCGTGCTGGACCGCGTCGAGATCCCGGGCCACAAGCCGCGCGCGCTGGTGACCCTCCCCGGTCAGGTCCACGTCATCCCGCAGAACTCGGGCAACCACACCACCGTGCTCGACGTGATCGATGCCATCAACCTGGGCATGGACCAGCTCGACGCCGACGCCTTCGACCCGCCGGTCATCGAGCACAACGAGGCGCTCGCCGCGCCGGGCTTCCAGCAGGGCGCGTTCAACCTCAACCAGTTCGGCGCCAACGGCTGGGAGATCCCGGCCACCAGCCGCATCGTCATGGACGACGAGTACCCGGGTCTCACGCCGGCCCTGGCTGACGACGACGTGATCACGCTGGACAGCAACACCCACGCGATCCTTCGCACGACGCAGGGGGTGGGCACGACGCTGCTGTCGGTGGAGATCGATCCGTCGAGCGGCGCCCTGTGGATCGCCGGCACCGACGCCGCGAACCGCATGCGCTTCGAGCCCACCATCACCGGCGCGGCCATGGACAACCGCGTCACGATCGTGGATCCGGCCGGCGACGTGTCGCAGGTCCTCTCGCTGGCCCCGCCGTTCACCACCCGCGAACACGCCCAGCCGGCGTCCATCGCCTTCTACACCGCGCCCGGCGACGGCGGTTCCACCTGGGGCTACGTCGGCGCCCTGGGCACGGGCACGGTGGTGGTCATCGACGCGAACAGCCTGGCACTGATCGACGAACTGGACGTGGGACTGCTCCCGCTCGGCCTCCAGGTCGACAGCGCCCACGGCCTGCTCTACGTCTTCACGCGGCTGGACTCGTCGGTGCGCGTGTACGACATCGCCAACGGGCACGCCCCCGTGGGTCGGCCGAAGCGCCTGCCCTACGACCCCGAGCCCCAGGGCGTGGCCGTCGGTCGCACGCACATGTACGACGCCCGCGCCGAGACCGCACACGGCAGCGACAACTTCTCCTGCGCGAGTTGCCACGTCTTCGGGCACCTCGACGCCCTGGCCTGGGACCTGGGCAACCCGAACGGCGGGCTGGGCTACGCCTACCCCGACCTGATGACCGGGGTGCTGTCCTTCGACAACGACAAGATCGCCGGCAAGAAGGCGAACATGACCCACCCGATGAAGGGCCCGATGACCACGCAGAGCCTGCGCGGCCTGGGCGACGGCGGCAGCGTCCCGCTCCACTGGCGCGGCGACCGGCGCTTCTTCCAGCACTTCAAGGGCGCCTTCGAGGGCCTGCTCGGCGGCGAGGGTCTGTCGCGCGAGGAGATGCAGGAGTACACGACCTTCGTGCGCTCGATGGTCTACGCGCCCAACCCGTTCCAGCCCAAGGACCGGGTCTACACCGGCGCGGCGGCCAGCGGCTTCCAGCTCTACGGCCTCGACCCGAACGTCCCCGGCAAGGAGTACAACGCGCTGATCCCCGGGAACGTGGCCTGCGTCGACTGCCACAGCGCGGACTTCGTCGGTGAGACCGACTTCACCGGGGCGCAGGTGACGGTGAACTTCGACGGCGAGGCCCAGCTCTTCAACACGCCGCAGCTGCGCGCGCGGTACGAGACGGAGTTCCAGCACCTCAGCGGCTACGGCACGTTGCACGACGG
>JAJDER010000128.1 GCA_029259725.1 Planctomycetota bacterium
CCACGAAGGCCCTGGCGCCCCCTCGCGACGAAGCTGGTGAGAAGTCCAGGCGAGCAGCCCTACGAGAGCCAACCCTCCGCGCGCATCGACACACAGCGCTGGTGCCCCACCACGATGTGATCGAGCAGCGGGATGCCCAGGGTCTCCCCCGCCTCCACCAGGCGCCGGGTGACCTCGAGGTCTTGCCGGCTGGGCGTGGGATCTCCGCTCGGATGGTTGTGCGCGACGATCACCGCGCCCGCGCTCTCCCGCACGGCGGGCGCGAAGACCTCGCGCGGGTGGACCACCGACCAGGTCAGGCAGCCCTCGCTGATGCGCTCGGTGCGCAGCGGGCGGTGTCGTGCGTCGAGCAGCACGGCCAGGAAGACCTCCTTCAGCAGCCCGTCGAGCAGCCCGCGCAGGTGCGGCTCCAGATCCGTCACGCCGCGGACGATGGGCCCTGTCGGTGGCGCGACGCGGGACAGGCGCTTGCCCAGCGCCAAGGCGGCGGCCAGTCGCACGGCTTCGCCCGCCGGACTCCGCTCGCCTTCGAGCTCGCCTTCGAGCGCACCTTCGAGTTCGCGGAGCGACATGCGCGCGAGGCGGAGCGCCCCCCCTGCCGCCGACAACACCTCGGCGCCCCGACGCCGCGCGGGCTCGCCGCCCAGCGCGGGAGCGATCACGCCGCCGATCAGTTCCTCCACCGACAGCTCCGCCACGGGGACGGCGCGCAGAAGATCAGCCAGGGTCGACACGCACCGAAGACGGCGGCGCCGACTCGTCGTTACCGCGTCGACTCGCGGGCCTCAGCCGTCGCGGGGCTCGCCGGCCGGGTCGGGCGCGTCGGGCGCGTCGGCTCGGTTGTCCCAGACGTCCTCGCCGGCGGCGCCCGTGTAGCCCATGGCGCGCAGCTGCTCCATGTAGGCGTCATCGAGCCCCTCGGTGTGCTCGACGGCCCGACGCTCCAGCTCGGCCTCGGACTGCGCCGGCCCGGGTGGGAAGCGACGCAGGTGCCCCTTGTCGAGCAGTTCGTGCAGGATGCGCCCCTCGAACTGGCGGCTGCCGGGGAGGCCCATGGCGGCCAGCACCGTGGGCGCCACGTCGAGCAGGGTCGCCTCGGTCCGGGCCCCGGACACGATCGCGGGGCCCGCGGCGATCAGGATGCCGTCCTTGCTGTGCTTGCCCGAGTGCGCCATGCGGGACAGCTGGTCGAGCCGCCCGCCGGGTGAACCCGAGGACTGCATGCCGTGGTCGCTGACGAGCAGGATCGTGGTGCTCGGGTCGAGGCGGGACACGATCTCGCCGACCCAACGATCGGTGACCTCGTAGGCCCGCGGCAGGACCTCGCCCCAGCGTTCGCGCCACCCGGCCTCGACCTGCTCGGCGCCGCCGCGCACTTCGTCGGGACGATAGGCGTGCCAGAAGTGGTGGCCCACGCGATCGGGCAGCTCGAGGAAGGTGATGAAGAGGTCCGGCTGCTCGAGCTCGTCGAGCAGGGTCACGCTGGCCCCGCCCACGCTCTCCTGCGCCTGGTAGCCGAAGCGCAGGGCGCGCAGGCCGTTGCCGACCTGCACGTCGCCGTCCTCGCCGCTGTGGACGATGACGTCCCATTCGGCATCGGTGAACGCGCCGAGTTGCTCGAGGTCTTCACGGCGCACCGCTTCGGGAGGGCGCACCTGGGCCGACACCAGGCCGGCCAGCTCGGCGGGCCAGGTCACTCCGGCGTTGGTGGTCTGGGCCAGGGCGCGCCGCTCACTGGTGTCCTCCCACAAGGTGTGGGCGAAGCGGTCGGTGACCATGTACCCGGCCACCGACTCGGCGGGCCACGTGTTCCAGATGCCCAGGACGCCCACGAACGCCCCGCGGCTCGTGACCATGTTCCAGAGCGCGGGGACCTTGCGATCCTGCGAGGTGAAGATCCCGTAGGAGGACAGGACTTCGCCGTCCACCTCGGTGTCGGTGCGGCGGGTGAAGCCGATGATCCCGTGGGTCGCCATGCCGGTGCCGGTGACGATCGTGTTCCACAGCACCGGCGAGCTGTCGGACTCCTCCGAACTGCGCAGCACCATGGCCGCGCCGCGCTCCATCAGCGCGGCGATGTTCGGCAGTCGGCCCGCGGCGATCAAGGGTTCGATCACGCTGAACGTCGCGCCGTCGATCCCGATCACGGCCACCTTGGCCACCGGGCGCTCGCTCGGCGGGCGCGAGGGGCCGCTGGCCTGATCGGCTCGGGCGCCCGTCTCGGGGCCGGTGGTCGGCTCGGCGCCGCCTTCGCCGCAGCCGGGGATGCCCACCAGGGTGGCGGCGGCAATCAGGGTGAGGGCGAAGGCGGGGAGACGCATGGTCGGATGAGGATAACGCGTCACCGGTCGACCCCGTCGACTCCGACGTAGCCCATCGCCTGCAGCTGCTCCATGTAGCGGTCGTCGAGACCATCGGGCAGCGCGACCGGCTCCACGTCGCGCACGCCGTGATCCCGTGGCGGCCCCGGCGGATGGCGTCGCAGGAAGTCGGCGCTCAGCACGTGCTGCTGCGGCCGGCCGGTGAACTGGGTGGCTCCGGGCAGCCCCAGCGCCGCCATCACCGTGGGCGCCACGTCCCACAGGGTCGCGTCGACCAGGCCGGAGGGACGGATCGCCGGTCCCGCGGCGATGAACACACCCTCTCGGGCGTGGGTGCCCGACCCGACCACGCTCTCGAGGTCGGACGGCCAGCCGCCATTGGAGCCACTGCTGCGCATGCCGTGATCGGACACGACGAAGACCGTCGTCTCCTCGTCGACGCGCTCGAGGATGCGGCCGATCCAGGCATCCGTGAGGGCATAGGCCTGGGGCACGACCGAGGCCCAGCGATCGCGCCAGCCGGGGTGCACGGCCGACGGGCCGCCGCGCACCAGCTCGGGTTGGTACGCGTGCCAGAAGTGATGGCCGGCGCGGTCGGGCAGCTCGAGGAACACGACCAACAGGTCCGGCTGCGGACGCGTCTCGAGCAGGTGCACGGCGATGCGGCCCACGCTCTCCTGCGTCGCGTAGCCCATCTTCAGCGCCAGCAGCCCGTGGCGCTCACCCGGCTTGTCGGGATTGCGCTGCATGGCCTTCCACTCGGCGTCGTCGAACTCCCCCAGCGCCGACAGCTCTTCGCGCGTGACCTGCTCGGGTTGGAGCACCACCGACTGCAGGGGCTCGAGCAGCTCCGGCGGGTGCACCATCGCGGGCAGGTCGTCGGTCCAGATGATCTCGCCGCCGAAGGGCGTGCGCGTCAGACGATCGGTGACGACGTAGCCCGGCAGGTCCTCGGCGGGCCAGGTGTTGAGCGGTCCGATGACGCCCGCCGTGCCGCCCTCGGCCGCGACCAGGTTCCAGATCGCCGGCAGCTTGCGGTCGGTCGAGGTGTAGATGGTCGGGTTGCCGTCGACTCGATGAGTGAAACCGAGGATCCCGTGGGCTTCCTTGTCCGCTCCCGTGAACACGGTGCCCCACAACACCGGCGAGGCCTTGGGCGGATCCGCCGACATCAGCGTGCCGCGCGTGCCGCGGTCGATCAGTCCGGCGAGGTGCGGCAGGCGCCCCTGCGGCAGCAGCTCGTCGATCACCGTGAAGCTCGCGCCGTCGACGCACAGGACGAGCACCTTCGGCCGGGCGCGACTCGCCGACCCGAGTGCGTCCCGATCCCCCTCGGCCGCCGGGTCCGCGCCACAGGCGGCACCGAGCAGCAGGAGCGCGACGGCCGGGACGGTCGACCGCGACCCAGGCTTCACGGGGACAGGCCGAGGAGCAGCACGCCGTCCACCCACGCCGCGCGGTCGCCGGCATCGAAGTCACCCGCATCCCCGGTGCGCAACACGAGTCGGGAGTGGCCGGCCAGATCGCCGACGCGCAGCATCATCGGCGCATCCCCCTCGCGCAGGACGCCCGAGCCGGCGCGGAGTTCGCCATCGACCTCGACGTCGAACGTGACCGACCCTTCGGCCGGCAAGGAGAGCACTTCATCGACCAGACCGACCGTGACGCGCAGCGCCACCGCACCCTCGGGCAACTCGAAGGTGAGCCGTGAGTTGGCATGCACGCCGAGCCCCGACGAGCGCAGCACCCCGCCCACCGTCAGCGGCGCCCCGCTGACCGACAACTCTCGCCGCCAGGGGAAGAGGAAGTCGTCGTCCTCGCCGACCGACGGCCACTCTCGCTCGACCACGGGCGTCAGCTCGGACAGCAGCACGTGGCCGGCGGCACGGCGGGTCAAGGAGGCCAGGGTCGCCAGCGGAAGCGACAGGCGCGACGCGAACTGCGTGGCCAGCACGATCTCGCCATCGCCGAGTTCGAGCAGGTCGGCCTCGAAGCGCGAACCGCCGACGAGGCGCACGACGACAGGAGCGTCCCACCTCGCCTGGGAACGCCGTTCGGGATCGGCGAAGACGACCGCGAGGACCTCGTCCAGCTCGAAGTCGACCAGGCCCAGGGGCGAATCGACCGCCATGCCCTCCGCGGACACGTTGTCGACGACCCCGGTCAGCCCGTCCAGCGCCCCGTCGGTGCGGCGCCGCCAGATGCGGTCGTCGAAGCCCCCACCCTCGAGCAGGATCAGGCGGTCCAGGGGGCCCGTCGCACGGGGCAGGAGCCGATCGATGAACTCGAAGGGCACGTCGAAACCAGGGCCGCCTTCGAGCGAGAAGCGGATGCCGAGGTCATCGCCTCCGACGACGCGCCCGACCAGTTGGTCGCCTGGACCGCTCACGCCGTCGCAGGGCGCGAGGTGCAGGCGGTCCGCGGCCGGCGCGCCCGCCGTCCGCGCCCGCTCGGGACCCGAGCTCCGCCCGCCCGAAGCCGTGAGCAGCAGCACATCGCGAAGGCCCACGTCGAGGGTCCGGGCGCCGTCGCGGAGAAACAGGCGGTCGTGTTTGAGGATCGAGATGTCGCCTCGCACCGCGGTCCCGTCGCGCAGTTCCACGTCGAAGGCATCGGGCGCGGCCCCCGCGAACGCGGGCATGGCGCCGAGGCCCGCAAGGAGCAGCGCGCCGATGAGCCCCCCGACCGGGGACACTCCCGCGCCAATGTGGCAGCCCTTCACCTGGATCCTCCGCATCGGCCCATGCCTTTCTGGCAGCGGCCTCGAGCGGTTCGCACCGTAGCGTCACAAGTCTTTTGTATCAAGGTGATTACGTACGCCGCGGACGCTGTCGGCGATTGGTCCGGGCTTTGCTTTCGTAGAAGGATCGGCTGGAGAGGATCCGGCCATGAACCCCTTCCCGCCCCGCGGGAACCCGGAGGAGAGAGCCCTCATGGCCAAGATGATGGCCTTCGACGCCGAAGCGCGCGATCAGCTGCGCGCCGGCGTGGACAAGATCGCCCGCGCCGTGGCGAGCACCCTCGGCCCCAAGGGCCGCAACGCCATCCTCGACAAGAGCTGGGGCGGCCCCTCGATCACGAAGGACGGGGTTTCCGTCGCCGACGAGATCGAGTTGGAGAACCCGTACCAGAACATGGCGGCCCAGCTCGTTCGCGAGGCGGCCACCAAGACCAACAAGATCGCCGGCGACGGCACGACCACGGCGACGGTGTTGGCCAAGGCGCTCGTCGACGAGGGCCTGAAACTGCTCACGGCCGGCGCGCACAGCGACGGCCTCCTGCGCGGCCTCCGCGCGGCCGTCGATACCGCCGTGGCCGAGATCGACAAGCGCGCCAAGAAGGTCGACATCAAGGACAAGAAGCAGCTCGAGCAGATCGCCATGATCTCGGCGAACAGCGACCGCGACGTCGGCAGGATCCTCGCGGACGCACTCTCCAAGGTCGGTGGTGACGGTGTCATCACGATCGAGGAAGGCAAGAGCCTGGAAACGACCGTGGAGGTCGTCGAGGGCATGCAGTTCGACCGTGGGTACCTGTCGTCACACTTCGTGACCAACGTCGACCGGCTCGAGACCGAGTTCGACAAGCCGCTGATCCTGATCCACTCGGAGAAGATCTCGACCGCGAAGGCCCTCGTGCCCGTGCTCGAGATGGTCAGCAAGACCGGTCGGCCGCTGCTGATCATCGCCGAGGACATCGAGGGCGAGGCCCTGGCCACGCTCGTGGTCAACAAGCTGCGCGGCATCCTCAACGTCTGCGCCGTGAAGGCCCCGGGCTACGGCGATCGCCGCAAGGCCATGATGCAGGACCTCGCGACCCTCACCGGCGCCACCGTCATCAGCAGCGACATCGACCTGGACCTGGAGAAGGTCACGGCAGCCCATCTCGGCAGCGCGCGCAAGCTGATCATCACCTCCGACAGCACCACGGTGGTGCAGGGCAAGGGCAGCGCCGCCGACGTCTCGGGGCGCTGCAAGCTGATCCGTCGCGAGATCGAGAACACGACCAGCGACTACGACAAGGAGAAGCTCCAGGAGCGCCTGGCCAAGCTGGCCGGGGGCATCGCGGAGATCCGTGTCGGCGCCGCGACCGAGGTCGAGCTCAAGGAGCGCAAGGCACGCTTCGAGGACGCGCAACACGCGACCAAGGCCGCCCTCACGGACGGAGTGCTTCCGGGAGGCGGCGTCGCGCTGATCCGTGCCCGCAAGGCCGTCGATGCCCTGGAGTTCGAGGGCGATGAGGCCCTCGGTGCGCTGATCGTCTCGCGGGCACTCAGCCGCCCGCTGGCCACCATCGCGACCAATGCCGGCTACCAGGCGGGCGTGGTCGTGAAGAAGGTCACCGCCGCCCGCGGCAACATGGGCTTCGACGCGATCACGGGCGAGTACGTCGACATGATCGAGGCCGGCATCATCGACCCGGCGAAGGTCGTGCGCAGCGCGCTCGTCAACGCCGCCAGCGTGGCGACGATGCTGCTCTCCACCGACTGCCTGATCGCCGAGATCCCGGCCGACCCCGATGCCGCCGGAGATGCTCACGGCCATGACCACGGTGGCATGGGCGGCATGGGTGGCATGGGTGGGATGGGCGGCATGGGTGGCATGGGTGGCATGGGCTTCTGAGCCCCGGCCCTCGACACGCCTCCCTCCCGCACAGCTCGCGGCCCACGCCGCGCGCTGAGATGAACCGAATCAGCTCCACCAGAACAGGAACCGAACGATGACCAAGCTCAAGCCTCTCGACGACCGTGTCGTGATCGAGGTTCTCGATGCCGAGATGACCACCGCCGGCGGAATCGTCCTGCCCGACAGCGCCCAGGAGAAGCCGCAGATCGGCCGCGTCACCGCGGTCGGGCCGGGCAAGCAGCTCAAGAGCGGCAAGCACGCTCCCATGAGCGTGAAGAAGGGTGACGAGGTGTTCTTCGGCAAGTACGCCGGCACCGAGGTCACCGTCGGCGACGTCGACTACAAGATCCTGCGCGAGAGTGACATCCTCGCGCTGCGCGTCTGATCCTCCTCTCCGCACACGAACCAGAAAGCAGAACGAAATGGCCAAGCAGCTGCTCTACGAGGACCAGGCGAAGCGGAAGATCCTGAGCGGGGTCCAGAAGCTCGCGCGGACCGTCAAGGTCACCCTCGGCCCGTCGGGGCGCAACGTGGTGCTGAAGAAGTCCTTCGGCAGCCCGAAGATCACCAAGGACGGCGTGTCCGTCGCCAAGGAGATCGAACTCGAGGACCCCTTCGAGAACATGGGCGCCAAGCTCGTGATCGAAGTCGCCAACAAGACCAACGACCTCGCGGGTGACGGCACGACCACGGCCACGATCCTGGCCGAGGCGCTGTTCACCGAGGGCCTGAAGTTCCTCGCCGCCGGCGTGAACCCGATGGACCTCAAGCGCGGGATCGAGGCCAGCGTCGAGGCCGTCGTCGAGGACCTCGCGAGCCAGAGCCGCAAGGTCAAGAACAGCGACGAGATCGCGCAGGTCGGGACGATCTCGGCCAACAGCGACGCGACCATCGGCAAGCTGCTGGCCGAGGCCATGGAGCGCGCCGGGCAGGATGGCGTGATCACGGTCGAGGAGTCGGACACGGCCGACACCTGGCTCGAGTCGGTCGACGGCATGCAGTTCGACAAGGGCTTCCTGTCGCCGTACTTCATCACCGACGCCACGAAGATGGAGAGCCTGCTCGAGAACGCCTCGGTGCTGATCCACGAGAAGAAGATCAGCAACGTGCGCACCCTGCTGCCGATCCTCGAGGCCGTGGCCCAGAGCGGACGTCCGCTGCTGATCATCGCCGAGGACGTCGAGAACGAGGCCCTGGCCACGCTGGTGGTCAACCGCCTGCGCGCCGGCCTGAAGGTCTGCGCCGTCAAGGCGCCCGGCTTCGGTGATCGTCGCAAGCAGTACCTGCAGGACATCGCGATCCTGACCGGCGGCACGGTCGTCTCCGAGGAGACCGGGCAGACCCTGGAGAACGTCGGCACGGAGGTGCTCGGCACCGCGAACAAGGTCGTCGTCGACAAGGACAACACCACGCTCATCGGCGGCGGCGGCAAGAAGAACGCGGTCGCCGACCGGGTCGAGCAGATCCGGCACCAGATCGAGCAGGCCACCTCGGACTACGACAAGGAGAAGCTCCAGGAGCGTCTCGCCAAGCTGTCGGGCGGCGTGGCCGTGATCCACGTGGGCGCCAACACCGAGACGGCCATGAAGGAGAAGAAGGACCGTGTCGAGGACGCGCTGCACGCGACCCGGGCGGCCGTGGCCGAGGGCATCGTGCCCGGTGGCGGCGTGGCCCTGGTCCGGGCGGCGAGCGTGCTCGCGAACCTGCGCCTGCGCGGCGACCAGAAGTACGGTCGCGACCTGGTCAAGAAGGCGATCACCGCGCCGCTGCGCCAGATCGCCGCCAACGCGGGACTCGATGGCAACGTGACGCTCGAGGAGACCCTCGAGATGTCCGGATCCAAGGGCCTCGACGTGGCCACGGGCACCTGGGGCGACATGTTCAAGATGGGTATCGTCGATCCCGCCAAGGTCGTTCGCTCCGCGCTCCAGAACGCCGCCAGCATCGTCGGTCTGATGCTGACCACCGAGACGGTCGTCACTGAGCTCAACAGTTCGGGCAAGGGCGTCGAGGGTTCCGTGAGCTGAGGGCGCGCTCCAGCGTTCGCTGCACGGATCCCCTCCACGGCCCCCCCGCACATGCCCACCCCGCGCGACTACTACGAGATCCTCGGCCTGGGGCGCGGTGCGTCCGAGGCCGACTTGAAGAAGGCCTACCGCAAGCTCGCCATGAAGCACCATCCGGACCGCAATCCGGATGACGACGACTCCGCGGCGCGCTTCAAGGAGGCCACGGAGGCCTACGAGGTCCTCTCGGACGACGAGAAGCGCAGGGTCTACGACCAGTTCGGCCACGACGGCCTGCGAGGTCGTGGCATGGGCGGCGGGTCGATGGATGCCGCCGACTTCTTCGAGTCGATCTTCGGAGGAGGAGGCGGCAGCGGACTCGGAGACCTGTTCGGCGGCATGTTCGGCGGCGGTGGCCGGCGCGGCGGACCCACGCGCGGCAGCCACCTGCGTGTGCAGGTCACGATCCCGCTGAGCGACGCCTACGCCGGCACGGAGCGGACGCTGACCCTGCGTCGGCGCGAGCCCTGCGTGGCGTGCAGCGGATCGGGTGCCAAACCGGGCACGAGTCCCGAGACCTGCGGCACGTGCAACGGGCAGGGTCAGGTCCAGCAGCAGCAGGGCTTCTTCATGATGCGCACCGCCTGCCCCGCCTGTCGGGGTGTGGGCACCGTGATCAAGGATCCCTGCGCCGAGTGCACCGGCTCGGGTCGGATCCCGAAGCAAGTCGAGCTGACCGTGAAGATCCCGGCCGGGATCGACGACGGCGCGCAGTTGCGTCTCAGCGGAGAGGGCGAGCCCGGCACGCAGGACGGCCCCCGCGGCGACCTCTTCGTGCTCGTGCACATCGAACCCCACGAGCTCTTCGAGCGCGACGGCGACGACCTGTACTGCGAGATCCCGGTGACGTTCTCCCAGGTGGCCTTGGGCACGGAGCTCGAGGTGCCGTCGCTCCAGGGGCACGCCACGCTGAAGGTCCCGGCCGGCACCCAGAGCGGCCGCCTGTTCCGCCTGCGCGGCCAGGGCATGCCCAACCTCTACGGCCACGGACGCGGTCACCTGATGGTGCGCATCCAGGTCGAGACCCCCCGCAAGCTCAACGCCCGTCAGCGCGAGCTGATCGAGGAACTCGTCGAACACGACGACGAGACCGGCGGCAATCCAAGCCGCAAGTCGTTCCTCGACAAGGTGCGTGACCTGTTCGAATGACCCGCGAACCACCCGAGATGAGCGCACGCAAGAGAACACACGACGGCACGACCGAGCCGGCCGAGGAGCGGGATGCCGCGGCCGGCGAGCCTGGCGCGGCCGATGCGGTGAGCGATGGCGATGCGGTGAGCGATGCCGGTGCCGGCGACGAGTCCGAGGAGCGCGACCCCGCCGAGGAGATCACGGAGCTGACGGACCGTTGGCTCCGCGCCAAGGCCGACGCCGACAATGCGCGCCGTCGCGCCATGCTCGACATCGAGGAGGCGCGTCGCTACGGCGCCACGGCCCTGCTCGTCTCGTTGCTCGACGTGCTCGACAACCTGCAGCGCGCGCTTTCGGCCCCGCCCGATGGCCTGGACGAGGCCTTCCTCGAAGGCCTGCGCATGACCGAACAGCAATGGCTCACGGTGCTCGCCACGCACGGAATCCAGCCCGTGGAAGCCCAGCCCGGCCAGCCGCTCGATCCGACCGTTCACCGTGCGCTGCTCGAACAGGACGCCGAGGGCCTCGAGCCGGGGACCATCGCGTTCGAGCTGTCACGCGGCTACCGGCTCCATGATCGCCTCCTGCGCGAGGCCCAGGTCGCCGTCGTCAAGGCGCGCTGAGCCCCGCGTCCCCCCGCGGATTCCACCGTGCCCACGTACGACTACGTCTGCCGTGCCTGCGGGCACACCTTCGAGTCCTTCCAGAGCCTGAGCGAGGGCAAGCTGCGCAAGTGCCCCAAGTGCGCGCGGCTCAAGCTCGAGCGCCTGATCGGCGCCGGAGCCGGCATCCTCTTCAAGGGCAGCGGCTTCTACGAGACGGATTACAAGCGCGCCGACCGGCCCGCCGAGAAGCCGAACGGGAAGGGCGACTCCGGCAGCGAGAAGGCTGAACCGACCCCCAGGTCCGACAAGTCCGACACGTCCGACACGTCCGCCAAGCCGGACAAGGGGGCCAACCCGGACAGCTCGGGGGCGAGCAAGACGGGCGCAGGGGCCGACGCGAAGGGTAAAAAGGAGCCGGGCTCGTCCTCCGGGTCGGGTTCGTCCGACAAGAAGACGAGCTAGTCGCCGCTCGGCGCGACGTCGTCGAGATGGATTCCCCCTCCCCCGCACCGCACCCGATGACCCTGCCCCGCGACCAGAAGATCCCGCGCGAGAGCGAGAACGTCCTCCGGCTGGCCGAGGATCTCTCGCACGGTCGTGTGGAGTGGCTCAGCCGACCGACCGAGCTCGAGTTCGGCTTCAACAACACGTGCAACCTGTTGTGCGTGATGTGTCATCAGGCGGACGGCATCGCTCCGCTCGAGATGGCGCCCGCGGCGGCCCGTACGGTCCTCGATCAGGTCCTGCCCTGGGCGCTGCACCTCACGCCCTCGGATGCGTCCGAGCCGTTGATGAACGACATCGACGCGATCTGCGCGTACTGCGCCGAACACGACGTGCAGATGCTGCTCTACTGCAACGCGACGCTGCTCGACGAGCCGACCTTCGACAAGATCGCCCCGCACACGCACCGCATCTGGTTCAGCGTCGACAGCCCGGACCCGGCCATGTTCGAGCGGCTCCGCGCCGGCAGCGACTTCAACGAGGTCATGGCGAACATCGCCGCCGCCATGCCGCGCGCGAAGGCCGCGGGCATCGAGGTGGGCTTCAACGCCGTGATCATGGAGCCCAACTGGACCGACATGCCGGGCCTGGTGGACCTCGTGGCGGATCTGGGCGGCGACACGTTGTCGATGCAGGAACTGCTGCCGAACTCCACCGGCTACGACGAACTCAAGCTCGACGGCCACGTCACCGACGAGGACCTCGCCGTCGTCGTCGAGGCCGTGGAGATGAAGGCCCGTGCGCGCGGCGTCAACGTGAGCCTGCACCTGCGCCAGCCGTTCGGACGCGACATCCGCGTCCTGCCGGAGCCGCAGGGCAGCAAGGCCCCGCTGGCGAAGATCCGCGAGTTGCACATGGAGTCGCTGGCCCGCATGCACCCGGGCTGGTGCTCGATGGCCATGAACTACGTGAAGATCACGCCCGACGGGAAGGTCTTTCCGTGCTGCCGCGGCCCCGAGGAACTCGAGATGGGCAACGTGCTCCAGAAACCCTTCGACGAGATCTGGAACGGCCTTCGCTACCAGGAGTTCCGCCGCCAGATGTCCAGCGGCGAGTACCCCGACGTCTGCCGCACCTGCGTGGTGCTCACGGGCCCGGCGCATTTCCCCGGGAATCGAGAGTCGCCCGCGGGCGAGTCGCCCCAGGACTAGCCCGAACCGCGCGTCGGCCGCCCCGAGGGCTTGCCGCCGAGGGGCTTCCCGCCGAAAGGCCTGGTGCGCTTCTCCTTGCCGCGGCCGTCGTTGTCCGCGCGACGCGGGTGCAGCACACGCCCACGCAGCTTCTTGCCCTCGAGCGCGCGCAGGATGCGCTCGACATGTTCGCGCGGCACGGACACGAAGGTCACGCGCTCCAGGATGTTGATGTTGCCGATGACCGACCCGGGCAATCCCGACTCGCCCGCGATCGCACCGACGATGTCGCCCGGTGCGACGTGATTGGCGTGCCCCACGGGCAGCACGATGTCCTCGTTGTCGGCATCGCCCTCGCGCCGTGGCCCGCCCCGCCGCAGGGGCTTCACGGTGCGCCTGAACTCGCGTTGCGGCGGAGGCTCGGGCTCGGGCTCGACCGCCAGCGGGCCGTCGCCCCAGAGGAGGCGGGCCGCGGCCGCGGCCACGCGCTCCAGGTCGAGTCCGTCCTCGTCGGCCAGCCCCGTGACCAGCTCGACGAATTCGTCCAGCTCGCCTCTCGCGGCATCGCGCAACCGATCGGCGAACTTCTCGCGTCGTCGGTCGAGCAGCACCGCCCGGTCGGGCACGCCCATCGGCGTCATCGTCACGCCGGCAAAGCGCTCGATCGCCCTGAAGAGACGTTGCTCCCGAGGTTGCCAGAAACTGATCGCGCGCCCGTCGCGGCCCGCGCGCCCGGTGCGGCCGACGCGGTGGACGTAGACCTCCGGATCCCGAGGCAGGTCGAAGTTGATGACCAGCCCGATGTGATCGACGTCGAGCCCGCGCGCCGCGACATCGGTGGCGACCATCACCTGGGTCTTGCGCGCCCGGAGCCGACGCACGACGACCTCGCGCTGATCCTGGCTCATCCCGCCGTGGACGCACTCGGCCCCGAAGCCGTGGCCCGCCAGGTGCTCCGCGAGTTCCGCCGCCATGCGCTGGGTCCCGACGAAGACGAGCACGGCCTCGTGGTCCTCGAGTTCGAGCAGGCGCTCGAGCGCCTCCTGCTTCCGGTGGCGGTCGACCCGCACCGAGAGCTGGTCGATGCCCGGCACGGCGACCGACGCGCGATCGATGTGCACATCGGCGGGATCGTTCAGGTGGCGCTCGGCGATCTTGCGGATCTCGCGGGGCAGCGTGGCGGAGAAGAGCGCGATCTGGCGGGTCGTCGGCGCGTGCTCCAGGATCCACTCGACGTCTTCGAGGAAGCCCATGTTGAGCATCTCGTCGGCCTCGTCGAGGCCGAAGAAACGCACCGCGTCGAGGTTCAGGCTGCCGCGTTGAAGATGGTCACGCACCCGGCCCGGCGTCCCGATCACGACGTGCACGCCGTCCGCGAGCGCCTTGCGCTGGATGTGGATCGGCTGGCCACCGTACACAGGCAACACGCGCACGCCCCGTTCGCCGAGACGGCGCCCGTAGGCACGCACGGCCTCCGCGACCTGCAGCGCGAGTTCGCGGGTGGGCGTGAGCACGATCGCCTGCACCCCGCGCTGCCCGAGATCGAGTCGCTGGAGCAGGGGCAAGGCGAACGCCGCCGTCTTCCCCGTCCCGGTCTGGGCCTGGCCCAGCAGGTCGCGGCCCTCCAGCAAGGGCGGGATGGCGCTCGCCTGGATCGCCGTGGGCCGCTCGTAGCCCAACTCCTCGACGGCCCTCAGCAGGTCGGGCGCGAGACCGAGGTCGCGGAACAGGGGTTCGGGTGCTTCGCTCATGCGGGTTCCGATCGGACCGGGACAGCCCGACTCTAGCGGTTGC